>NZ_BAABHB010000007.1:0-277443 GCF_039541875.1 Nibrella viscosa
AAGGTGCTGTGCCGCCTGTGCCTACTACGCTGACACTGCCCTGACCGCCGAAGCAGGCGATGGAGGTGCTCACCGTGGCCGTGGCCGTTACCGCTGTAGGCTGCGTCAGAGTGATCTCCGTTGTAGCTGTACAGCCGTTGGCGTCAGTCACCGTGAAGCTATAGGTGCCTGCTACCAGACCTGTGGTCTGGCCCGTCACCTGGTAAGGTGCCGTGCCGCCCGTGCCTACCACGTTCACACTGCCCTGACCGCCGAAGCAGGCGATGGAGGTGCTCACCGTGGCCGTGGCCGTTACCGCTGTAGGCTGCGTCAGAGTGATCTCCGTTGTGGCCGCACAGCCGTTGGCATCCGTCACTGTAAAGCTGTAAGTGCCCGCCGTTAAGCCCGTGGTCTGGCCCGTCACCTGGTAAGGTGCTGTGCCGCCCGTGCCTACTACGCTGACACTGCCCTGACCGCCGAAGCAGGCGATGGAGGTGCTCACCGTGGCCGTGGCCGTTACCGCTGTAGGCTGCGTCAGAGTGATCTCCGTTGTGGCCGCACACCCGTTGGCGTCAGTCACCGTGAAGCTGTAGGTGCCCGCTACCAGACCTGTGGTCTGGCCCGTCACCTGGTAAGGTGCTGTGCCGCCCGTGCCTACCACGTTCACACTGCCCTGACCGCCGAAGCAGGCGATGGAGGTGCTCACCGTGGCCGTGGCCGTTACCGCTGTAGGCTGCGTCAGAGTGATCTCCGTTGTAGCCGCACAGCCGTTGGCGTCAGTCACTGTAAAGCTGTAAGTGCCCGCCGTTAAGCCCGTGGTCTGGCCCGTCACCTGGTAAGGTGCTGTGCCGCCCGTGCCTACTACGCTGACACTGCCCTGACCGCCGAAGCAGGCGATGGAGGTGCTCACCGTGGCCGTGGCCGTTACCGCTGTAGGCTGCGTCAAGGTAATCGAAGTAGTTGTTGAGCAGCCATTAGCCCCTGTTACAGTATAGCTATATGTACCCGCTGTTAAACCACCAAATGTACCTGTTCCTGTATAGGGGGCTGTTCCATCGGTTGCTGTTACTGTTATCTCGCCGGTACCGCTGTAGCATTGAATTGATTGTGTAATGCTCGCCGAAACTGTTGGAGCCACCTGATCCACTTCAATAGTCTGACTTGCTACAGCCGTACAACCGTTAACCCCGGTTACTACAACTGAATACGTAGTCGCTGTTGTGGGGAAAACCGTTATGGCTGCCGTTGTAGCTCCGCCTGGACTCCAGCTATAGCCAGTGCCTCCGGAAGCTGTCAGTGTAGTCGACGTAGTAGTACAATTTAAGGCAGTTACAGAAGCGACAATAGTCGCATTCGGTACTGTCGTATTGCTCTGTACTGTTGTGGTAGATGAAGTCGAACAACCGTTGTTGCGGGTGATGGTCACCGTGTAAGTACCCGCTGCACTTACCACCGCCGTGTTACCCGTAGAGGCAACCACCCCATTCGGTCCTGTAAACACGATGTCCGCATTTTGTCCAGCGTTGGTGTAGGCCACCGTCAGTGTGACGCTGGTCTGAGCACAGGTTAGCGTGCCACTGCTGGTGAAGCTGGTGATGTTGGCAGTTGCCGTGTTGGAGGTTACCGTTGTGGTAGCTATGGCAGAGCAGCCGTTAGTACCCGTGACCGTTACGGTATAGGTGCCCGCTGCACTCACCGTGGCCGTGTTGCCACTGGAAGCTACGGCTCCGTTAGGACCTGTAAAGCTATAGGTCACCCCTGGCGTGGTGCTACTGGCAGTCAAGGTAAGGCTGGTCCGCTCACAGGTCAGGTTACCATTGTTGCTGCTGGTCAGCGTGACACCGGCCGGTACAGCCGTGTTGCTGATTACCGTGGTGGTTGCCGTGGCCGTACAGCCGTTGCTGCCGGTGGCCGTAACTGTATAGGTACCCGCGGCACTCACTACCGCCGTGTTGCCGGTTGATGCTACTGCTCCGTTAGGTCCTACAAAGCTGTAGGTCACCCCACCGGTGCTGCTGCCCGCCGTCAAGGTGACGCTGGTCTGGTTACAGGTCAAGGTGCCACTTGCAGCCAGCGTTACCTCAGCCGGTACTGCCGTGTTACTAATTACCGTGGTGGTTGCCGTTGCCGTACAACCGTTGCTGCCGGTGGCCGTAACCGTATAGGTACCCGCTGCACTCACCACCGCCGTGTTACCGAGCGATGCGACGGCCCCGTTTGGCCCTGCAAAGCTGTAGGTCACACCCGGGGTACTGCTGCCCGCCGTCAAGGAGACGCTGGTCTGGTCACAGGTCAGTGGTCCGTTGTTGTTGAGTACCACACTGGCTGGTACTGTCGTATTGCTCTGTACTGTTGTGGTAGATGAAGTCGAACAACCGTTGTTGCGGGTGATGGTCACCGTGTAAGTACCCGCTGCACTTACCACCGCCGTGTTACCCGTAGAGGCAACCACCCCATTCGGTCCTGTAAACACGATGTCCGCATTTTGTCCAGCGTTGGTGTAGGCCACCGTCAGTGTGACGCTGGTCTGAGCACAGGTTAGCGTGCCACTGCTGGTGAAGCTGGTGATGTTGGCAGTTGCCGTGTTGGAGGTTACCGTTGTGGTAGCTATGGCAGAGCAGCCGTTAGTACCCGTGACCGTTACGGTATAGGTGCCCGCTGCACTCACCGTGGCCGTGTTGCCACTGGAAGCTACGGCTCCGTTAGGACCTGTAAAGCTATAGGTCACCCCTGGCGTGGTGCTACTGGCAGTCAAGGTAAGGCTGGTCCGCTCACAGGTCAGGTTACCATTGTTGCTGCTGGTCAGCGTGACACCGGCCGGTACAGCCGTGTTGCTGATTACCGTGGTGGTTGCCGTGGCCGTACAGCCGTTTGGACGAGTAACTGTTACTGTGTAAGTACCCGGCTGGTTCACCACCGCTGTCATACCGGAACTACTTACTACACCGGGGCCGGCAAAAATAAAATTAGCGCCCGTATTAGGGCTGCTTACCGTCAGCGTGACACTTGTTACGGCACAGGTTAAGGTGCCGCTGGATACAAAGCTGTTGATTGTAGCGGGATCGGTGTTTGATGCTACAGTAGTTGTCGCTACGGCCGTACAGCCATTGGTGCCGGTTGCTGTCACTGTATAGGTACCAGCCGTACTGACAACCGCCGTATTACCGGTAGAGGCTACCGCACCATTCGGCCCCACAAAACTATAGGTCACACCCGCAGTGCTGCTGCCGGCTGTCAAGGTGACGCTAGTCACGGCGCAGGTGAGGGTACCACTGGATACCAGACTTACTCCGGCCGGTACTGCCGTGTTACTGATTACCGTGGTGGTTGCCGTGGCCGTACAACCGCTTTGGCTGGTGGCCGTTACCGTATAAGTACCGGGTTGATTGACCGTAGCCGTATTGCTGCTGGTTGATAAAATACCAGGCCCGGCAAAACTAAAGGTAACACCGGTGGTACTGCTTGAGGCTGTCAGCGTAGCAGTAGGACTGGCACAGGTAATTGGACCGTTTACAGCCAGACTTACGTTCTGCGGAGCAGACGTGTTGCCGATAACCGTGGTAGTAGCGGTAGCCGTACAGCCATTCGATCCGGTTGCGATTACCGTATAGGTACCGGCGGTACTTACTACCGTAGATGCCCCGGTTGCGCCGTTACTCCACTGGTAGGTTACGCCAGAAGTAGTACTGGAGGCCGTCAGCGTTACTGAAGTGGTGGTACAGGTTAAAGGGCCGTTATTAAAGGCAGACACATTGGCCGGCGGAGTACGATTATCGCCCACGATAGTCGTGGCCGTGGTAGTACATCCGTTAGAGTTTGCTGTTACGGTATAAGTACCGGGTTGATTAACGATAGCCGTATTCCCGCTGGTGGTTTGCACACCGGGTCCGGCAAAACTATACGTTACACCAGTCGTGCTACTACCGGCCGTTAAGGTAGCCGTTGCCGCCGTACAGGAAATAGGGCGGTTAGCACCAAGCGTTACATTTTGGGGAGGAGTTACATTCCCCAGAACCGTGGTAGTGGCAGTAGCTGTACAGCCCGGACTGGTAGCCGTTAGCGTATAGGTACCCGGCTGCGTTGTGTTTGCCGTATGCCCTCCGACCAGAAAACCGTTCGGACCAGTCCAGGTGTAATTAGTGCCGTTGACGGGCGCCGTGGTTAGCGAAAGGGTAACCACCGGTTGAGTCGTACAAGACAGCGGCCCATTGTTGGTAGCCGCAATACTCACGGCGTTTACCGTAAACGGATTGGAACAGTCATTGGCAGACCCTTGTGTAGAGCCAGCCGAAACGTTGATCCGACGGGAGCCGGTGGGACCGTTGAGCGGATAAGTGTATGTATAGCAGTACGCTTTAGTTGTTTTGGCCGCCTGGGCCTGTGTTACCGTGAAAGAGCCAGGGTTGGCTCCCACCCCACACTTTCCGCTTCCATCTAGCTGCGTTATCTGAAATACCGTACCGGGACTCAATGCCTGGTTATTAGCTGTTGTAAACGTAAAGCATACCTCTATCTGGCTACCGGCGCAGATTGCGCCCGGTGATACAGATGTTACGGTAACTTTTTGGCTGTACGCATTGCCCATGCCGAGCAAGACGAAAAAGGATAAGAGCCAGGGGACCCTGAGCAGGTAATATTTCAGCATAGAGCTAATTATTAAGTGAACGTTTTGACTATAGGCAACCATTTGAGTACAGGGTTAGACGATAGCAACCCAGTAAAGTATCTTATGAGGAGGTATTTTTTCGGAAGCACATGATTACCAGGAACCGTGAACCGGAAAATACGCTGCCCAGAGACCCAACCGGGTATCACCGTCTGCGTGTGAGATGAATCTGTTTTGCGGAAACTGTTACGCCGGATGCGTATGGAGATAACCGCCGGGAACCGGGTTCACGGACGGTAATACAGGGGAAAGAGAAAAGTAGTTTTTTTCCATACTCATTAAGATGATAAGTGTACGACAGGTATATGATAAGAGACGTTCTGCCGGGTCAAAGAAACGTATTATTTTAAAAGGTGGTACCGAATTAGGCAGTTTTACCCGAAAATGAGTGACCAAATATAGCCGCCGAAAGTCAGTTAATTTCGTTTTAATGTATATTTAATTTTTTTTTAATTGAATATATCAAGCCACTTCATAAAAATGACCGTTCGCTCAAAAGTTTTTTTCTATTTCAACTAAAAAGAATAAAATACGAGCAAATAATAGTCTTAAATATATTAATAGTAACATCTGTTATTTTCATATAAGCAAAAATGCTCAGGTTCTAGCCGGTTACATCTGAATACCAATAGCCTGCATCAACTGGCTGGCGTTGAAGCTTTGGCAGATACCCGTCCGCAGGCGGTAATCAAACACCAGCTCACCCTGGTGGAGGTCAGACTGAAAGTGGTAGTTGGTGATGAAGTCGACCTGCTCCCCTACCTGCCCCAGTTCCAGATCGTGTGTGGAGACAAACCCGGATGCCGGCGTGCGGTGCAGCTGCCGGATCAGCGCTTCGGCCCCGCGGTGGCGGTCGGCGGAGTTGGTGCCTTTCAGGATTTCGTCGAGGAAGTACAGCACCGGCAGGCTGTCGGTCTGGCTGGTGAGCTGAATGAGCGTTTGCAGGCGTTTGAGTTCGGCGTAGAAGGACGAGGTGCTTTCTTCCAGCGAGTCCTGGGTGCGCATACTGGTAAACACCCGCAGGGGCGAGCAGGCAAAGGCCTCGGCACAAACCACCGACCCGGCCAGCGCCAGCACCACATTGGCCCCCAGCGTGCGCAGAAACGTACTTTTGCCCGACATATTGGAGCCGGTAATCAGGATGGTCTGTCCCGAGCCGGTCAGCGCTAAGGAATTGGCTACGGCCTTTGCGGGTGTAATCAGCGGGTGTGCAGCCTCTCTGGCGTCCAGCACAACACCGGTGTCGCGGATGTCGGGAACGGCATAGTCGGGGTGGGCAAAGGCCAGGCCGGCCAGGCTATTGAGGGCTTCGGCCTCGGCCAGGGCGTCAAGCCATTGCGGCAGGTGCCGGCCGTGCCGCTGCCGCCAGCGGTCGAGGCCGATCAGGTACTGCACATCCCAGAGGGTCAGCACGCCGAAAAAGAGGTAGAAGTAAGGATTTCGGCGAAAGTTCAGGTTATCGGTCAGCCGGTGCAGTTGACGAATGGCCGCCGACGCGGGTTCCCCGTCGGCCGTCAGGTGGCGCCGGATCTGCCGCCACTGCACGGCCTCCGCCGACCGGTTTTCGATGAGCCGCAGCATATCGCGGTAGGTATCCAGGGCCTGCACCATCTCAAACGTCTGCTCGCTGACGGCCTGCGTCCGTTTGGTCGTTTGGCTCAGCACCAGGCCATGCACAAACAGGGAACCCAGTACGGCCACGCCAGGGACCATGCCCGTCAGCCAGAGACCGATCAACCCAACCGTAAATACCGGCAATACCCAGCGCACCACCTTCAGGTAGCCAGGGAGCGGGGGTACCGGCTCCCCAGCCCAGGCCAGCAGCGGCTCGGGCGCCTGACCGGCACCGGTGCTAAGGTAAGCGGCCGCTTCAAACGCCTGCCGCCAGTCGAGTTGGGGGGCCAGTTCGGCTACGGCCTGCTGGCGGAAGCGAATGGTCTGGGGCGGAGCAGGTTGCTGCAACCACTGAGCCAGGGTACGCTCACCAATATACGTATGGGTTCGGTTCAGCAGCCGGAAGAGCGAATGAGGGCCAAATACGTCAAGATCAGCCGAATACGGGTGCAGCGGGTTGCCAAACTGGGCACCGGTTTCGTTGCGCAGGTATTTGCGCTCCAGCCGGGCGGCTTCGTCCTGGTTGATAAACTGCAGGTGGCCGGCATAGTCGCGCTCGCGCCGGACGGCCTGGTGTTTTTTCAGCAGGTACAGAAAGCCGGTCAGACCCAGGCCGGCAACGACAAACGCCCAGGTGGTTTGGCCGGTGCTGCCCAGCCACCAGACGAGGGCGACGGCGATAACAAACCAGCTTAGGCGGATAATGGCGAGTTGGTTGTACCGGCGCTGGGCGGCTTGCTGCTGTTGGGCAAATTGGTGCTGGCGTTGGATGAAGAGATTGGCTGGTGTCATAACCGCAAAGGCGCAAAGAGGGCGCAAAGTACGCAAAAAGTAGGGATTGTTTGTCTGGCAAATTGTTATACCTTTGTTATAACCAGATATATTTTTTCGATGCAGCAACCCATTCGCAAAATAGGCAATTCACAAGGTATTTTGTTACCCCGGCCGCTCCTTCAGCAAGTTGGTATTGAAGGAGTGGTTGATATTGAGGTAACGGAAGGGGCGCTGGTACTCCGGCCGGTGCAGCCTCATCCGCGTGCCGGTTGGGATGATGCTTTCCGGCAGGCTCTTGAGCGAGGTGATGAACCGGAAGCTGATTTTTTTGAGGGAATACCTAACTCCTTTGATGATACAGAATGGAGTTGGTAGTACATCGCTTTGAGGTATGGCTGGTATCCTTAGATCCAACGCAGGGGAGTGAGATTGCGAAGACGCGTCCCTGCCTGATTGTTTCTCCGGATGAGATTAATCGCAGGCTTAATACCGTATTGGTAGCACCAATGACCAGCACCCGCAAACAGTATCCAACGCGGGTCAACTGCCGGTTTATAAATCAGGATGGCCAGGTAGCACTCGATCAGACCCGTGCTGTTGACAAATCCCGATTAGTCAAACGAGTAGGTACGTTAGAGACCGATGTTTGCCAGACTGTCTGCCAGACACTGGTTGCCATGTTCATGTATTGATTGGCCTTACTGATTGCACTCTGAGCAGACGCCCTGGACCAGCAGGTTTATTTCTTTGCGCCGGTAGCCGCTGGGCAGGCTGAGGGCGGGGATGATGACGTCATCCAGGCAGGTGGTCTGGCCGCACTGCTCACATTTGAAATGTACGTGGTCGTGGTGGTGGTCGTTCTGAGCGCAGGTGGTGCGGCAGAGGGCGTATTTGGTGCCGCCTTCGTCGTCGAGGACTTTGTGGAGGATGCCTTTTTCCAGAAAGGTTTTCAGCGTCCGGTAAATGGTGACGCGGTCATGGTCGGGGCCAAGTCCGTTTTCAATATCGCTGTGCGACAGGGCATGATCCGTCTGCAGAAACAGGTCCAGTACCTCCTGCCGGTTGCTGGTATGCCGTAGCGAAAAATCGCGTAATGTCTGAGTGGCAGTCATGGGTTAAGTCGATAGTAGATAGTCAATAGTCGTTAGTGATTACGCCATTTCTTACTAATGACTAACGACTATTGATTATCCACTACTCCGTTGTTTCAAACTGTAATTTAACCAAATTCGCGTACAATCCCTCGCCGAGGGCTGCTAATTCCTCGTGCGTACCCGATTCGGCGATTTGTCCCTCGCGGATCACGTAAATGGTATCGACCTTCCGGATCGTGGCCAGACGGTGGGCAATAATGATGGTCGTCCGGTTCTTCATCAGTTCGTCCAGGGCGCCCTGCACCAGCCGTTCCGATTCGGCATCGAGCGAACTGGTTGCCTCGTCGAGGATCAGAATAGCCGGGTCTTTCAGGATAGCGCGGGCAATGGCAATGCGCTGCCGCTGACCACCCGATAGCTTGACCCCCCGCTCGCCCACCAGCGTATCGAATCCTTCGGGGAACGACCGGATAAATTCCAGGGCATTGGCCCGCCGGGCGGCTTCCAGAATGTCGGCATCCGACGCGCCCGGTTTCCCGTAGGCGATGTTTTCCTTGATACTACCACCAAACAGCATCACCTCCTGCGGAACCACGGCGATGTTCTGCCGCAGATTCGTGACGTTGAACTCCTGAATGTTCCGGCCGTCGACCAGGATGCTGCCGGTCTCCACCGGATAATAGCGCATCAGTAACTGCACGATGGTCGACTTACCGGCTCCGCTTTGCCCCACCAGGGCGATCTTCTGCCCGGCGGCTACGTCCAGCGAGATGCCTTTCAGCACCTCGATATCCGGCCGTGAGGGGTACGAGAACCGCAGGTTGCGGAAGGCGATCTGCCCGTCAACGGGCACCGGCAGGGCACTCGGCTCGCTCACCACATCTACTTCGGGCTGCTCTTCCAGAATTTCCAGAATCCGCTCCGAGGCCCCGATGGTCTTCTGCACCTGAGCGTACAGGTCGCCCAGACCACCCACGGAGCCGCCGATAAACATCGTATAGATAATAAACGTCAGCAGGTCGGAAAAGGGCATCTCACCGCTGAGCACCAGATTACCCCCGTACCAGACCACGCCGACGATACCGCCAAAGAGCGCGAAAATGATAAACGACACAAAGACGCCCCGGAACTTAGCCGCCCGCAGCGAGTTATTGACTACCTTCTGCAGGGCCAGGGAGTACCGGTTGATCTCCAGCCGCTCGTTGGTAAACGCCTTCACCACGTTTACCGATTGCAGGGTTTCTTCGACCACCACGTTGGCGTTGGCCAGTTCGTCCTGCGCCTTCTTCGACAGCTTCCGGATAAACCGGCCGAAGAAAATAGCCGAAACGATCATTAGCGGAAACGTCGCCAGCATAAAGAAGGTAAGCTTCCAGGATAGGTAAAAGATGATGGCCGTGCCGACGGTGAGCGTAGCTACCTGCCGGAAAAATTCTGCCAGCGTGATCGAGAGCACATCCTGGAGCTGGGTAACGTCTGATGAAATGCGGCTGGTAAGTTCGCCCACCCGGCGCTGCTCAAAAAAGAATACCGGCAGCGTAATAATCTTGCCGTATACGGCCCGGCGTACATCGGCCATAGACCGCTCGCTGACCTGGGCAAAAAAGTAGATGCGGAAGAAGGAGAAAATAGCCTGCACCACCAGGATCAGCACAAAGAACCCGACCACCTGGTTGAGCGAATACGCCGAACGCCCTTCGATAACGCTCGTAATTTCGCCGATAAGCTTACCAAAGCTGAGCGTGGTAGCCGTCGACAGGATCAGGAACAGAAAACCCAGTGCGAAAGAGGCCCGGTACGGCTTCACAAACCGGAAAATCCGCAGGGCCTTTTTGAGGCTGTCTTTACTAACCCGTTTTTTATCGTCTGGAGCGGCCTCCTCGCCGAAGCTCCGTCCTCGTTTTGCCATTCTATCTGTTTACGTCAATACAAAATTAATCGTCATCTGGTTGCCCTTTATACCCTGACTCCTGAAAAATCTGGCGGGCATTGGTATTCGCCATCAGGTCTTTAATAGAAACCGATGGGTGCTCGTCATGGTATCTACCCACAATTCGCCAGCCCAGCCACCGCCCAATGGCACCGGGGGCTCTGGGACCGATTTCGGCCGTAAAGGGTCGCTCGTTGGTGTAACGCTGCTTAATGGCCGGGCTCGTCTGGTATAACAATTGTTCGTCGATAAAGTGCGCCCAGACCAGATCCTGCGCGGCATAAGTACTCGTCAGTTGCTGATCGGTATAGCCGATGATGAGACTATCGGGCGTTTCGGGCAGCATGGTTTTGGTAAAAACGTACCCTTTGCCGTAGTAGATCATATCGGCCAGCAGCGTCTGATCGGTTCGGTCGGTCGCGTTGAACGAATGGGAAAGGGCAAAGACAATGGCCGGTACCAGGAAGTCTTTCTGGTAGCGACGCAGGATGTACTGGGGAAAATCGGGACCCTGCGGGCGGTATTTGGCGCTGGGGCCGGCAAAGTAATCTAATCCAATAACGATAAGGCTGTCGGAGACGACAAAATCCGGCCCCATAAAACCGGTTACTAACGTAGCAACGCGGGGCACCTTGAAGTCCGGAAATTCTTTCTTAATATTGGTAAACGCTTCTGAAAGCTGATTTTGCAGTTCTTTGGCCTCCGAAAACTCAGTCTGCACCTGCTGATACAATACGTTCAGTTCACGGTCGTTTATCCGGGTATAAAGCTCATTCACCAACGCAGTATCCTTACCGGCATCCTTCGAGCTAAAATACAATCGGGCCACGTCGGGGTGCTGGTCGAGAAACGCCCGGATGCTTTCGCGTGATTTGCCGGAAAAGAGTTGCTGATCGAGCCGCTGCAGCGTTACCTCTTCGCGTTTATCGCAGGAGTTCAATAACACAATACAAAAAAGTCCCCAAACCAGGAGCCATTTCGGGGAAATCCTGTCATTCATCCGTTTACCTGTTTTCATTCTTGAAAACGTCCAAAATCATGAAAAAAGTTGCAGCCGCCTGCCTGATTTTCTCGTTAATCGGCACCGGATCGATCCATGCCCAATCCCGCCCTGTTTCGCAGCCCCGGCTGTACGCCCCCACGCTCGCCGTAAGGGCCAACCGAACCGACTTCATTGCTGACCCAACCGACGAAAAGCCGGTCAAAGGTCGTAAAAAGAAGAAACAGGCGCAGAAAGAACGGGCCGAATATGAACGTTCCAAATACGGAAAGAACAATAGCAGCCCGGCCGACGCCGATATCTACCCGGACTATTCGCAGCCGAGTCACCTGATTGAAATGAGCTTTCGGGTTGCCCCTATTGTCTCGTTCAACACCGTTCAGGGCCAGGGTACCTACCAGAGCTTTACCGACAACGGTGTTGGCGTACGCCTTAGTGTAGGCCCCTCGCTGGATTACTTTTTCTACAAGAACCGGTACTCCTTCAGTACAGGCCTGTGGTACACCATCAAACGGTCGGGCTATGTGATGCCGGGTTCGTTTGGGCAGCCCCGCTGGGACCCGAGTGCGCCGATGCAGCGGTCGGTCTATAACCTGCAATACGTACAGGTTCCCCTCACGGTCAAAATGTTTGCCAACAACATTGCTCCGCAAGTGCGGCTGTACGTGCAGTGCGGAGGAGTGGCCGATGTGAAGCTGTCGGAAAAACCGCTCAACGAAACCACCGACGGCCTGTACCGATACGCCGAAAGCAGCGGCAAACGCCGGCAGTATGGCTTTGCCGACCTGGGCATGCTGGTGGGTGCCGGCATCCAGTACAAGCTGAACAACACCAACGCCCTCAACATGGGCCTTACCTACCAGCGCGGCCTGATCGACGTGGCGCGGGGTACCGGCCTGGTTTCGAAGAACAACCTGCTGGGCCTTGATCTGGCGTTTAAATTCTGATTTTTATCCTGGCACCCTACCTAACCATCGGCAGCGGCAGGCTCACCATAGTAGCAATATCGGTCCGGGCATCTACCGGCCGCAGCCGGAACGAGTAGCTGTAGGATTTGTTGCCGGGCAGCAGGTATTCCGGATGGGTACGCGGGCTCCAGCTATCGTCACCGCCGAGGCCCATCTGCTGAAAATCGACGTTGACCACCGTTACCGAGCCCCGCTCCAGTTCCTGCGTAGCGGGGTTCTTTGCCTTTAGCAGGGCGGCATCCGTATAATCCCGGACGTTAACGTTCACAACAGGATCACCGATAATGAGCAGCCCGTAGCCCGACGGATCGGCGATCTGCATCCACCGCACATCGGTTTTGTTGCCGTTTTCCTGGGCCATCGTGTACGGAAAATACTGATCGGCCACTTTACTCTTGTACCGACCGATGAGGGCGGCATCTTTCCGGTCCCAGTAGCTTTCAAAAGGCCCCCGGCCATACCAGTTCAGATCGGTGAAGAGTTTGGGCAACTGAAACTGCATACCCACCCTGGCCAGCGCAGGCAGCGTTCCTTCGGGGGTATAGGTGGTGGTCACAAACACATCGCCGGTTCCGTATACAACATAATCGGTCTGCTGCAGCAGCCGGCCCTCTTTGGCGGGGATTTCATTGATACACCGGATTCGGACCATCTGCGGCCGGGTCGACTCAATAGTAAACTCAAGCGGACGGGCCTGGGCTGTATCCAGACCGGCATCGCGCCAGCGGGCTGCAAACGAGCGGCTGCCTCCACCTTCGTCGTTATCGGTCGGCACCCGCCACAGACTGGGCTGTGGCCCCTGCTCCAGTACTTTTCTGCCTTTGTAGGTCCAGCTTTTGAGACTGCCGGCGGCTTTGCTGAACACCAGTGTAAAGTTCATTCCCTGCACGGTAGCCCCGCCGGCCGACGGGGTCACCTTCAGGGCGGGCAGGCTGCTCATGCCCATGACCGGCATCGTGGCTGCGTTCACCTTCACCGGAAACTGACCGAACGCCACCTCATGCCCGGCCGGTGCCCAGGGTGTTTCCTGCTTTAGCTTCAGGCTCACCATCAGGTAATACTCACTGCCCGGATCGGCCGGATCGGGCAGGCGGTACGGTAACGTCAGCAACTGCGTCTGGCCCGGTTTTGCCGTCAGGTTAGCCTCCGCCCCCTGCGCAACTACCTCGCCGTTCCGCAGCAGCGACCAGTCGAGCCGGAACGGCTCCAGCGTCTGGAAGTTGTAGCTGTTTTTTACCGCCAGCCTGTTCTGCTGCGCCGACAGCGGGGCCGGCACCGATAGTTTGATGGACTGGTATACCTGCTTCACCTCGTTTAGCTCCGGCTGGGGAGTGCGGTCGGGGTTCACCAGCCCATCGCCGGCATTGGCCCCGTCGATGGAATTGATGTGGTCCGTGTATTCTTTCCCTTCGGGCGTACGCAGACGCAAACCCTGATCGACCCAGTCCCAGATAAAGCCGCCCTGCATGCGCGGGTACTTGTCAATAGCGGCCCAGTACGCTTTCAGGTTGCCCACGCTATTGCCCATCGCGTGGGCGTACTCACACACAATCAGGGGCCGGGCCGGGTCTTTCTCCATCAGCCGGATCATATCGTTCACCGACGGGTACATGGTCGAGATAATATCGAAACTGCTCAGAGTGGTGGGCTTGTAGTCTTTCCGGCCTTCGTAATGGATCGGCCGGGTAGGGTCGATCAGCTGTATGATATTGGCCATGTCGGTGAAGTTCTGCCCCATGCTGGTTTCGTTGCCCAGCGACCAGATCACCACCGACGCGTGATTTTTGTCCCGCTCCACCATTGCCCGGCCACGGGCAATAAACGCGTCGCGCCATTCGGGCATATCGGCCAGCAGCACGTTCTTATACCAGAGTTCGTGACTCTCAATATTGGCTTCATCGACCACATACAGACCAAATTCATCGCAGAGGTCGTACCAGAGTGGATCGTTGGGGTAGTGGGAGGTCCGGACGGCGTTAATGTTGTGCTGCTTCATTAACCGGATATCCTGAATCATAGACTCGCGGCTGATAACCCGGCCCGTAGCGGGGTCGAACTCATGTCGGTTCACACCCTTAAAAGTGACGGCCTTACCGTTGATCAGCAGTTGCCCGTCGGCCAGCGTCACCTCCCGAAAACCGATCCGCCGGCTGATAGCCTCCAGCACCTGATCGTCGGATCCGATAAGCTGTATGGTCAGGGTATAGAGGGTAGGTGTCTCGGCACTCCACAGCGCCGGCGCCGTTATGGCGTTGGACAGCCGGTGAAGCCGTTCCTCATCGGTGCCGGTGCCGTCGGCGGAGCGGATGGTTTCGGTAAAGAGTACCTGCCGTTTCGGATCGTAGAGCGTAACTTTCAGTTGGTACGACGGCCGGGGCAAACCCGTGAGGTTCCGGACGTTGGCGGTTAATTTTAGGGTCGCATGCTGGTATTGCTCATCGAGGTCGGTAATCACGAAGAAGTCGCGCAGGTGCAGTTTGGGGGTACTGTACAGCAGAACATCCCGGTAAATGCCCGAGATACGCCAGAAATCCTGGTCTTCGAGGTAGCTGCCGTCCGACCAGTTGATTACCTGCACCGCCAGCAGATTCTCACCCGGCCTGGCCGCTTCCGTGATGCGAAATTCGGCGGGCGTCATGCCATCTTCGTGGTAGCCGATGCGTTGCCCGTTCAGGTATACGTAGCAGGCCGATTGCACCCCGGCAAAATGGAGGTAGAGTTCGCGGCCATCCCAGTTGGCGGGCACAGTAAATCGGGTCCGATACAATCCAACGGCGTTGGTATCCGTTACAATACGGGGTGGCTGTGCCGGAAACGGGTGTTTGATGTTCGTGAAAACAGGGCGGTCATAGGAGCGGCCTTCGCGGGCGCCGACTACCTGCCAGTTGGACGGAACGGGCAGATCATCCCAGGTCTGGTCGTTGATACCCGGCTGGAAAAAATCGCCCGGTACGCGGCTCGGATGCTGCACCCACCGGAATTTCCAGGTGCCGTTGAGCCGTTTCACAAAAGGCGAGGCTGTAGGGTCGTGGGTCAGGGCCTGCTGTTCGGTCGCATACGGCAGCGCGATGGCGTGGGGCTTTTCGGTGTTGCGGCTGATAACGGCGGGGTTTTCCCAATCGGGCAGGCCGGCACTGGGCTGCTGCGCCAAAACGGGCAGGACACTCCCGCTGAGGAGCAGCATCAGTATGCGTCGGTTCATGAAGTTTCTGGTTAAGTACACTTTGGTAACGATAAACTAAGGTCATCATTTCTTCCGGCCGCGAATTTAGTGGCCATTTCGTCTCTTTGTAAACCCACGGAGTTCATTGTTAACGCTATGGCTATTCAACGTTTTTTTCTCTTGCTGCTTTGTGGATTCCTTTGCTTACCGGCCTCAGCGCAGTCGCGTCGCCGGAATGCCCTGACGGAAGCGCCCGCCAATACCCCGGTACCCGTAGTGCCGGCCCCGCAGGCCCGGCTGCTGGAAGGCATGCGCGTAGGCAGCACGCTGCTGAACCGGGCCATACGATACTCCATCTACCTGCCGCCCGATTATTACACCTCCAACCGGCGCTATCCGGTTGTGTACCTGCTGCACGGGTATACCGACGATGAAACGGCCTGGGTTCAGTTCGGGGAGGCCGACCGGATCATCGATGAGAATATCAAATCCGGCGAACTGCCGCCCATGATCGTGGTCATGCCCGATGC
The DNA here is from genome assembly GCF_039541875.1 of Nibrella viscosa. NCBI lineage: Bacteria > Pseudomonadati > Bacteroidota > Cytophagia > Cytophagales > Spirosomataceae > Nibrella > Nibrella viscosa. The sequence goes on from NZ_BAABHB010000007.1 coordinate 15,719, forward strand.
CGGCCTTACCTGGTACATGAACGACTACCAGAACAAGGTACGCTATGAAGACATGTTTGTGCAGGAGCTGATCCCGCATGTCGACTCTACCTACCGCACCCGCACCAAACGCGACTACCGGGCCATCTCGGGCTTGTCCATGGGCGGTCACGGTTCACTGCTGCTGGCCATGCACCACCCAGAGTTATTTGGCGCCTGTGCCGCCCTGAGCGCGGCCGTGTTTACCGACGAAACCATGACCACGATGGATGAGGCTACCTACAACACCCGGTGGGCCCCGCTGCTGAGCGGACCCGTTAAGGGACAGGACCGGCTCACCGCCCACTGGAAACGCAACAGCCCACTTACGCTGGCCCGCTCGGCCCCGGAGGGGGACCTGAAAAAAGTACGGTGGTATCTGGACTGTGGCGACGATGATTTTCTGTCGGCGGCCAATGCCCTGCTGCACCTGTCGCTGCTCGAACGCCAAATACCGCACGAGTACCGCGTTCGCGACGGAGCGCATACCTGGTCGTACTGGCGCACCGGCCTTCCCGACGCCCTAAAATTCGTTGCCGACAGCTTTCGTCGCTGATAACACCCGCAACACGACCAAAAACGTGTTACCTTTGCCGCAGCACCATTGCCAACCAAGTACGAAATCGCCGGGCGGCCCCGTCTTAACTCTTAACTCTTCATTTCCTTGCTCTTAGCGACAGACATCGGGAACTCCGACATTGTTTTTGGCCTGTATGCCGACGGCACCTGGCGGCATGTCTGGCGTACCCCGTCGCTGGCCGACAAACCGGCCACGCATTACGCCACCCAGCTGCGGCTCTGGCTGCTGGAAGCTAATGTCAGGCCCGATGCCGTAATCACTACCGTGCTCAGCAGCGTAGTGCCCCCGCTCACGCCCACTATCCAAAGTGTATTGCAGGTTCTTTTTGCCCCGGAGCCCATTGTGGTCGGCCCGGCGGTATACCCATATCTGCCGCTGGAGGTGCTGCGCCCCTATGAAATCGGCACCGATCTGGTGGCCAACGCGCTCGCGGCCTACAGCCGCTACCGGCGCAACTGTGTGGTGGTTGATTTTGGCACTGCCCTCTCCTTTACCGTTGTAACGGGCAACGGACGGATCGTGGGCGTCTCGATTGCACCGGGCCTGCGTACGGCCATTCACTCCCTGTTTACCGATACCGCCCAACTCCCCGAAGTGCCCATTGAACTCCCTGCCTCCGCGCTGGGCACCAACACAACCCAGGCCATCCAGGTTGGCGTAGTGCTGGGCTACGAAGGCCTCATCCGCTTTTTAATCCAACGCACCCGGGCAGAGCTAAACGGCGACTGCATTGCTGTAGCAACGGGTGGTTTGTCGGCCGCCATCCCCACGCTGCGGGACGAATTTATCGATATTATTCCCTCTTTGACGCTGGATGGCATACGGCAGATCGGCGAATTGAGTCAGGCCGGTATTAAGGCAAAAGCGGCTTCCACCAACGCAAGTTAGAGCTTAAGACTACCTTAGTATCCAACAGCTTAGGGGCTTTTGATCCGATGTTCATACCTTTTACCGTGTCACCTGTAGGCAGTTGCCGGCGTAACCACCTTTCCACAAGATGAGGAATAGGCTCCTCAATTTATCCCGAAATCAATCTCCTGTAAATTTAGCGTACTACCAAACAATTTTAAGGCACTGATTTGCTGGTAGTGTTTTAAAGCGGAGATCAACACTTGCCTTAAAAAAATACAATTTCTGGTAATAAGTCCGTTGATTCCCAAAATCAGTTGCCGGAGTGGCATATTTTTTTCACCTGGTTTGGTAGATTTCCCTTAACCTGTTCGAAGGAAGAGTATTGTAAACAACAAATACATCGAGCGGGTATGAAAAAGTGGTTAGTGGTAATCGTTGTCTGTCTGATTACCTTAGGAAAAACAGCAGCTAATCCGGGCAACTGGAGCAATGGCAAGATTGTACTGAAAAACGGCGCCGTAGTAACGGGTGATATCAATTACAATTGGAAAGCGGAGATTGTGCAGCTTCGGCTGCCCAGCGGAACGATTAAAGCCTATTCGGCTTTTCAGGTGGATCATTTCATATACTTCGACAATGGTCAGAATGCCCTACGGAAATTTGCATCGGTTGACTACCCGATTAAGTCGACCCTGCATCGGAAGTTGTTTCTGGAAGAGTTTACGAGTGGCTCCTACACGGTATACCGCCGGCTCCGGCACGGACGCGACCCGATCAAGATTGCGAAACCGGCGATGTACGCCGACGACACGGAACTGGTCAAAGATTATGACAGTTTTAATTACTACGTGTTCACTAACGATACGTTTACCGACCTCGATTATTTCGAGCAGGAGCTATGGCCTCAAATGGAACAGGAGTTCGGCACTGAATTAAAGCAGTTTATTCAGACCCGGCAGATTAATACCAGTTCTACCGTGGCCCGGCTCATGATCATTACGCACTATAACTACCTGAAAGATAACACGTCAAGCGCCGACATTAAGTCTTCGTTTGCCCCGGCGGTGCGGTCGATGGTTTTAGCGGACGAATAAATTAGTTTTGGTCTTTCTAACGCACTACAGGCAAGCCGAATATCACTTCGGCTCCTGTAGTGCTTTTTTTATTCTATTTTTGCACTCTCCAACTGCAAGGCACGTATTTATATGCAATTAAGCGAACAGGAAATAAACCGACGGCAAAAGCGGGAAGAACTCATGCGGATGGGCATCGACCCCTACCCCGCCGAACTGTTTGACGTTACCACCACCATCGCCGAACTCCGGCAATCTATACAACCCCAGCCGGGTCTGGACCTCTCCGGCGACGAACACTGGGGCACGGTCCGTCTGGCAGGACGTCTGATGGGCTTCCGCATCATGGGCAATGCCTCCTTTGCCGAACTACAGGATGCCACCGGCCGGCTGCAACTCTACTTCCGGCGCGATGATCTCTGCCCCGGCGACGATAAAACCCTGTACAACACCGTCTTTAAAAAGCTGCTCGACATTGGCGACATCATTGGCGTGCAGGGGCATGTGTTTACGACACAACTCGGTGAGTTGTCGGTATATGTGAAAGAATTTAAGCTGTTGACCAAAGCTCTGCGTCCGCTGCCGGTTGTGAAAGAGGCCGTTAACGAGCAGGGCGAAAAAGAAGTTTACGACGCCTTTACCGACCCTGAGCTGCGTTACCGCCAGCGGTACGTCGACCTGGTTGTGAATCCGCAGGTGCGGGATGTGTTTGTCAAGCGCACGCAACTGGTCAACTCCATCCGGCAGTTTCTGAGCCAGCGCGGGTACCTGGAGGTGGAAACCCCCATTCTCCAGCCAATTCACGGCGGAGCGGCTGCCCGGCCGTTCCGGACGCATCACAATTCGCTGGACATGACGCTTTACCTGCGCATTGCCAACGAACTGTACCTGAAGCGGCTCATTGTGGGCGGCTACGACGGCGTGTTCGAGTTTGCCAAGGATTTCCGCAACGAAGGGATGGACCGTACCCACAACCCGGAGTTTACGCAGGTAGAATTCTACGTAGCTTATAAAGATTATCTCTGGATGATGGATACCATTGAAGAGATGATTGAAAAGGTAGCCCTCGACCTGCACGGCACCACCGAAGTGATAGTAGGCGACAAGACCATTAACTTTCAGCGCCCCTGGAAGCGGCTGACCATGTTTGAAGCCATTCAGGCATATACGGGCATCGATGTGTCGGCCATGGAAGAAGCCGACCTGCGGCAGGTAGCCGAAAGCAGAGGCATTAAGGTGGATGAAACCATGGGCAAGTCAAAGCTGATTGACGAAATCTTCGGCGAGGCCGTAGAGCCGAACCTGATTCAGCCCACGTTTATTACCGATTATCCGGTTGAGATGTCGCCCCTGACCAAAAAGCACCGGAGCAAGACGGGGCTGGTTGAGCGCTTTGAAGCCATCTGCAACGGCAAGGAAATTGCTAACGCCTACTCCGAGCTGAACGACCCCATCGATCAGCGGGAGCGGTTTGAAGACCAGTTGCGGCTGGCCGAGCGGGGCGATGAAGAAGCCATGGCGCTGGATGACGATTTTCTGCGAGCGCTGGAATACGGTATGCCCCCTACGGCCGGAGTAGGCCTGGGTATTGACCGGCTGACGATGATTATGACCAATCAGCCGTCGATTCAGGATGTGCTGTTCTTCCCGCAGATGCGCCCGGAGAAAAAACAGGAGGTATCGACGGACGCCGATTTTGAAGCGGCCGGCGTACCCAAAGAGTGGGTGCCGGCATTGCAAAAGCTGAATATCCTGACGGTGGAGCAACTGAAAGCGGTAAACCCGAATAAGCTGTTCAACGATTTGGGGGGCGTTCGCAAGAAGCTGAAGCTGGCGGTAAACATGCCGGCGCTGGATGAGGTGAAGGGCTGGACCGGGCAGTAGCGAGTGGGCAGTTCTCAGTGGGCAGTTTGCAGAGGATAAGCAGCCAACGTAATTTGTTTTCTGCCCACTGAGAAGCCGGATTTGCAATCCGGGGTACGGGGTACAAAAAAACCCGAGTTCCAGCGGCTCGGGTTTTCTATTGTCAGATCGGTACATGTGTTACATCACCGACTCTACTTTCTTCACTTTAACGGCGTTGAGTCCTTTTTTGCCATCAACCAACTCATACTGAACCCGGTCTTTCTCGCGAATGGTGGCACCGTTCAGACCAGTAATGTGTACGAAAATGTCGCGATTCGACTCGTCATCAACGATAAAGCCATAGCCTTTGCTCTCGTTGAAGAACTTAACTGTACCTGTTTGCATAAAATGAGAAAAATTAGAAATAGAAATATACGCTTCGTGGAGGGGACACTACTAACAAAGAACGCGAAACAGGCACCGAATCACCCGGCCAGTGGGTGTACTAGGCAGATACTCAACGGACTTTGTTGAACAGTGGAAAAGGCTGTTCCCTAAAAAAAGCCATCCTCCCTGAAACACAAAGTAAATAAATTTGTTTCAAATGCAAATAACATCCTGCAAATACTTTATAAGATTTTCGGTATTTATTTTAAACATTTCAATTTTTCCGGGTGTGCCTTATTTTTCGGTTCGCTAACGTGGTCTGAATTGGCTAAATTGGGATTGGTAAGAGGAGAAAACTGTGTTTGGGCATGAACAAGATTCGGTATTTTGTTGAGAAGCAGGCTTTTGGAGTGTGTACCCGTTTGGGTGAAATGATGAATATTTCGGCCAGCAGTATCCGTCTGTATTTTATTTATACGTCGTTTCTGACCCTGGGCTCACCGGTTATTATCTACCTGATTCTGGCGTTCTGGCTGGAAATGAACAAGCACCTCCGGCGCCACGCCCACCCTACCATCTGGGATTTCTGAAGTCGCTGCCGTACCCTGCATTACTGGTTCTGCTGTTGGGGCTCTTTGTTCTGCCAGGCCAACTGGCAGAACGTTTTACACCCGTTTACAAAATAATCCCAGACAATGCTGCGCGTATAAACCGGAAGGTGGGTAACTGCTCCTGCCTGGCGGAGCAACTGGTTGCGCACCGGGCGTAGCGCTCCCAATCGGCCGTAAAACGCAAAATGAGCCCGTAGAATAGCTCCAATATCACGCCATTGCCCGGCCCGCAAAAACACCGCCGACGATATACCATCCAGCACCAGTCGCAGCAGCAGGGTGCCAAACAGCCGCTCCGGCGGCAGGTTTTTGTACAGCATCAGCAGGCTGTTGCGGTAATTCAGGTAGGTTTTCTGCGGATTGGTTTTGGGTAGGGTGCCGCCCCCAACATGGTACACCACCGACCGCCCGCAGGTCCAGATCTGGTACCCGAGCCGTTGTACCCGCCAGCACCAGTCAATCTCTTCCATATGGGCGAAAAAGGAGGCATCGAATCCCCCCGCTTCGTGAAATACCCCGGCCCGGACGAACAGACAGGCTCCCGTGGCCCAGAAAACAGGGCGGTCGTCGTCATACTGCCCCCTGTCTTCTTCCAGCGTATCGAACAGCCGGCCGCGGCAGAAGGCGTAGCCCAGCCAGTCGATGTACCCACCGGCGGCTCCGGCGTATTCAAAATGGGTTCTGTGATCATACGCCCTGATTTTGGGCTGGCAGGCGGCAATACGGCTATCAGCCTCCATCAGGGCCAGCACGGGTCGTATCCAGCCGGGCGTCACCTCTACGTCGGAATTCAGCAAGACATAATACTGCGCCGGTATCTGCCGGAGCGCAGCATTGTAGCCACCGGCATAGCCGTGGTTGCGGGATAGTTGCAACAGGCGTACGGCCGGAAAGCGGTCGCGCAGCAGGGATACGGACTGATCGGTAGACGCGTTGTCGGCAACGTATACCGGAAAGCCCTCGGCATGGGCGAGTACCGACGGCAGAAAGCGTTCCAGAAACGAGTACCCGTTGTAATTCAGAATAACAATGGCCAGGTGATCCATGAAAAGGGGGGGCAGAGCCAGTAGCCCGGCCTTACATCATGCTGCCCAGATCGAAGCCGGGAATATCGGGGAGCAAACCGGCCGTAGACTTCCGAAGATGTTCTTTGATTTTAGGCTCAATATTCTCCATCGCCTTATTAACGGCCGCCACAATCAGGTCCTGAAGCATTTCCTTATCGTCGGGCTTGATCAGGTCGGAGTCGATTTCCAGTTTAACGACCTGCTTGAGACCATTGACTGTGGCCCGCACCAGGCCGGCACCGGATTCGCCGGTTTCAGAAACGGCGTGTAAACTCTGTTGGGCTTCCTGCATCCGGGCCTGAAACTCCTTTACTTTCCCGAACATATCCATCATGTTAAACATAACTGCAAAGTAAATGAAGGTACCGGGATAACCCGGCAGACAACAGAAAGTTTTTAGCGCATCAGCAGAAAGCTGCCCCGCTTAACCGACTGGACCCCGGTGTTATCCTCAATCTCGACCCGGTAGATATAATTGCCGGGCTCGGCCAACTGTCCGTTGATCATGCCGTTCCAGCCCCGACCGGCTTCGGTTGTGGTGAATATAGGTTCGCCCCAGCGGTTGAAGATCGTAAGGCTAAATTTTTTCCAGTATTTGCCCACCACCTTAAACTCCTCGTTCTGCCCGTCGCCGTTTGGCGTAAACACATCGGGAGCGAAGATCCTGGCGTTCTGGCGCAGCTCAAAAAAGTTTGAATAGCTGACCGACCCATTTGCGGAATTGGCAATAATACGAAACCGGACGGCCTGTAAGCGGGGGTCGTCCAGATCCGGCTCAAAATGCGTATTGCCGCCTACATTCATCTGCTGACGCGCCTGCCTGCCCAGCGAATCAATGAATTCGACGGTGTAAAAGGCTACGTTCTGGGGAAAAAACGGAGAGTCGGCGGTCCAGTCGATAGCCGTAGCCGTTTTGGAGGTCAGCCATACCGTACAGACGGGTGCCGAGGGATTGGACTTAAGCCCGCAGTTGTTCTGATACGTCACTTGGTAACAATACGACTGCTTACTGGGCTGAGCGGTTTCGTCCCGAAAAACGTTGGTGTTCTGAATGGTGTTCAGCGCCCGGAACGGCCCATTGGGGCTGTCGGCCCGGCCAATGGCAAACGAATACTGGGGCGTGGTGCCCACGGCCGGCCCCGTCATAACCAGGCGGGGGTAGTTGTCCTCTACCGAAACCAGTGTACTCCGTACATCGCCCGGAATATCGCCTGTCCCCAGACCGGTTACGCAGGTGGGTGCCGACGTAATGGATGTTCGTCCGCCGGGTGCAGCGGGGTTGTTGATCTCCGCCACCACGGTATAGCAATATTGGGTGTTGCAATCAATATTATCTGTATCAATGTACGCGCCGGTTGCCCTGGCAGCGATGTTGGTAATAGGAGCCGCCCCTCCATTTCGGAAAATCCGGTAGCGCAGAAACGTGCCTGAACCCGAATAGGTGTTCCAGCTCAGGCTGTTCTGTTTTTTCTCAGCCACAGCCGTAGTCACGATACTGCAGATGTCTTCCGACGCGATCGCATTGCCGCACACGTCTTTGGTTACCAGACGAAAGCACTGCTCCTTTCGGGCGTCGGTGCTGATGGTAAACGTACCCGAACTGGCGGTGCTGTTCTGGCCGGTTGCCACAAAATTGCCGCCGGCATCTTTCTGGTGCAGCTCAATGGGTGCGCTGCCGGTAAACTGGTATTGCAGCAGTATGGTCTTATCATCTCTGGCGGTCAGGGCCGTCACCACCGGCTGACTAACGCTGGCGGTAGCGCCCACCGTAACCTGCTTGGTACTGGAGCCCCCGCAATTGATGCCGTTGTATAACCCCAGCACCGTTACGCTGTAATTTCCGTTTGAGGTGTAGGTATGCGGTATGCGGGTTTGCGTAGCTACCTCGGCAATAGTCAGATCCTGGAACGGTGTACCGTCGCCCCAGCTGATCCGGATCTTATCGTATTTCCGGGTTTCATCGGTTAGTTTGAAATCAACGATAACCACCCGGCCGGCACAGGCCTGAGGGGTAAAATCAACCAGTGGCGTATCAAAAACTTCAATTTCCTGGCAAAAGAGCATACCGGTTCCCGACAGACTGCCTGCCTGCAGGATTCTGTATTTACCCGGTTTGGTGTAGGTATAGGAAGTCTGATCCAAGCCGCCGGTAGCGATATTGGCATTAGCCGTATACTCGTAGAAGTATTTGACGCTGGTAGCCGCCGTTTTGGTATTGGTAACGCGCACGGTCAGGGGTGCGCACCCTCTGGTTACATTCACCGTAAACCCGCCTTCTACTGAGTTGGCCGGCCGCTGCGCTTTATCGCATAAATCCTGAGCCAGCACCTGATTCAGGCCGGTAAGGATCAGAACGAAAAACAGATTCCACCGCCAAACGCTTGCCTCGTATACAGAAGGCTTTTTCCGATAAGTATTCACGCAGGGGTAATGATTTAGTCGTTATGTCGTTGGTTTATAAAGTACTGCCAATATAACGCTTGAACCCGACAATTTAGCGTCTAAAGAACGTATCTTTGCCTGAACGGGTTTTACAGGAAAGTAAAGGTATTCCACCGGCTCTCATCAAGCAAACGCATGAACAATAATAATACCAATATCCGGCTAGACTCCATTGAAGAGGCTATTGCCGATATTCGCGACGGTAAAATCGTTATCGTTGTTGACGACGAAGACCGTGAGAATGAAGGGGATATGATCTGCGCGGCCGAAATGACCACGCCTGAGATGGTAAACTTCATGATAAAAGAGGCACGGGGTTTGATGTGTGCCCCCCTCACGGAAGAACGCTGCCAGGAACTCGGTCTGGAAATGATGGTGGGCAACAACACATCGGTGCATACTACCCCGTTTACCGTGTCGGTTGATCTGCTGGGTAACGGCTGCACCACCGGCATCTCGGCTTCCGACCGCTCCAAAACCATTCGGTCCCTCGTTGATCCAAACACCCGACCGGAAGATTTAGGCCGGCCGGGGCATATTTTTCCGCTGCGGTCGGTTACGGGCGGGGTTATCCGCCGGGCCGGCCATACCGAAGCGGCCGTAGACCTGGCCCGACTGGCTGGTCTGCAACCGGCCGGTGTGCTGATTGAGGTGCTGAACGAAGACGGGACTATGGCCCGCCTGCCCCAGCTGCGCGAAATGGCCGACCGGTTCGGCATGAAACTGGTGAGCATTGAAGACCTTATTGCTTACCGGCTCCGCACCGAAAGTCTTATTAAGCGCGAAATCGGCGTGGATATGCCTACCGACTGGGGGCATTTCGACCTGATGGCCTACCGCCAGAGCAATACGGGCGATACGCACCTGGCCCTGGTGAAAGGAACCTGGGAGGCCGACGAACCCGTGATGGTGCGCGTTCACTCCTCCTGCGTCACCGGCGACATTTTTGGTTCCTGCCGGTGCGACTGCGGCAGCCAGCTCCATGCCGCCATGCAAATGGTGGAGCGTGAGGGCAAAGGCGTGGTGCTGTACATGAATCAGGAAGGCCGGGGCATTGGCCTGCTCAACAAGCTGAAAGCCTATAAACTTCAGGAAATGGGCCGGGATACGGTAGAGGCTAACCTGGAACTGGGCTTCGGCATGGACCAGCGCGATTATGGCATTGGAGCCCAAATCCTGCGCGATTTAGGTGTGCATAAAATCCGACTGATCTCCAACAACCCCAAAAAACGGGCGGGACTCATGGGGTATGGCCTGGAAATTGTAGACACCATACCCATTGAAATACCCGCCAATCCGCACAACGAACGCTATTTGCTGACCAAACGCGACAAAATGGGCCATACCATTCTAAAGGGATAGTTATTTGCAGGCAGTTTGCTGTTCTCAGCAGACAAAATTGTACGCCCCATCCTTCCGATGGGGCTTTTTGCGTTCTCCCCTTCTGCACCGCCTACCGCCCACTTATTTACAATCCCACGCAACCTGCTCCGCAAAATAGTCGTATTAGCTGCTGAACCGGTTCAACTGCAATAGCGAATAGCGTCCTTCACTAAACAGTTGAAAAGATGATTACCTTTACGAACCTCAGGCGAGCAATTTGGCCGGTGGTAACTAAAGACACCTCAGAAGTGCCCTGGCGGGGATCTTCGTGAAGCACAACGTTCCATTTTCTTAACCGTCGTTTGGCAATGTCCAACGCTCCTGCACCCCCGGAACTAACTGAACTGCTGGCCGGCTGCCTCCGTGGCAACCGGCGTAGTCAGGAGCGGCTATACCGACAGTTTTACGGGTATGCAATGAGCATTTGCCTGCGGTATACGCCCAACCGGGACGAAGCCATGGAAGTGCTGAACGATGGATTTCTGAAAGTATTTACCCGGCTGGATCAGTATGATACGAGCCAGCCGTTTAAACCCTGGCTCCGGCGCATTTTAATAAACACGGCCCTGGACCAATACCGGCAGACGGTTCAGCATTACCGCCAGGAGGATTTGAGCCAGGCAGAACAGACGCCGGAATCGGCGGCCGATGCGATCAGCAAGCTGGCCCATGAAGAACTGATTGAACTAATTCAGTTGTTGTCGCCGGCTTACCGACTGGTGTTCAACCTGTATGTGATGGATGGATATAGCCATGAAGAAATTGCCGGTCAGCTTGGGATTTCGGTGGGTACATCGAAGTCGAACCTGGCACGGGCGCGGGAGAACCTGAAAGCAATGGTAGTAAAAAAAAGCCGGATAGGGCCTAGCCAGGCCGGACCAGATCAAGATAAGTATGCAAGAGTTATCTGATGAGCAGATGGATGAACTCTTCAGAAAATCGGCTGAAGAGTTTGAACCTGTTTTTGATCCCGACCACTGGCTGGATATGAAACGCCGGCTGGACAATCATGACCGTGGCATTTTGTGGGGGCAGATTAGCCGCTGGGCTACGCCGGTCCTTCTGTTGCTGCTGCTGACGGGCGGCTACTGGTACTTCCGTTCGCCGAAGGCCAACCCCTCAACCGACACTCCCAAACTTGCCGGCAAGGTGACACCACCACCCACCCGGTTGCTACCATCGGACAGTAACCACCCGGCCGGCGAGCCGTCGGGCAAAACCGGACTCAGCCCGGCCCGCTCCAATGATGTCGGGTACGCTACAGCCGGGCCGGGCAAAGCGGATAACGCAACTACCAACGCGAAAGCACCGGACCAGCCGGATGCGCCTGGCACCCAAATACCCGCAGGCAACAGATGGCCGGCCCCTCCGGGCACGTCGCAACGGGCGTTGAACCTCACATCATTGCAAAGGCAACGACCAATTTTCCGGTTGGCCAGCAGGGACAGTAACCCTGAAAAAGATAAAAGCGCCGGAAAGCAGGATATCGATCCTGTGGCACAGGATACCCATACTACCGCCGGCGAGCCGGGGCACAGCGCCATGCCGCATGAGCCGGCAGCACCCGCAGTAGCCGCTGACCGGCCTGCTTCGCCAGAGGCTGCGGCACCAGAAGGTAGCCGGCTGCCCATGCTGTCGCCCATGGTTCCGCACGCAATCCGCTTGCCGGCTCCTGCTCCGCTTTCCAGCCAGATAACGGATAGTGATCTGCCCAGACCGGCCCGGCCGGTGGTGCCGGCGCGGGAAAAAGGCGCAAGCATTCAGTTTCTGGTTTCGCCCGATCTGACGGCCATTGGATTAACTGATTTCGACCGGCCGGGCACCAATGTCGGTATGCTGCTGCAATACCGCCTGGCAAACCGCTGGAGTATACAGACGGGGGTGCTGAGGAGCATCAAGATCTACCACGCATCGATCGAGCAGTACCAATGGCCCAGTTATTACCAGTGGGCGGTTATGCCTAAAGGCGTAGCCGGACGCTGCAATATGATTGATATTCCCGTAAATATCCGGTATGACTTTCTGCTGCGCCGGCATCCGGCCCAAGCGGATATAAAAAGCCGGTGGTTTGTCAGCAGTGGCATCACCAGTTACGTCATGCTGCGCGAAACGTACGATTATCAGTACGCCAACCCCAACGATCCGCAGATCAGGCATCGTAGCTGGAACGGGCAGACCGGTTCGTACCGGTTCAGCCACCTGAATGTATCCCTGGGGTACGAAAACCAGATCAGCCGGCGGTTGTCGTGGCAGGTGGAGCCGTTTATTAAAGTGTCGCTACGGCCGGTAGGCTACTTTAAGGCCCGCCTGCTGAGTACGGGCGCTTTTGTGTCGCTTCGTTATCGGCTTTGACTATAATACCATTCTTTTTCGTTACTACATAAGCAGTGCATACCAGAACTATGAAAAACAACGCAAGTAATCCGGAAGCAATGAAGCGTGGCGACTTTCTGCGCAGTTTAGGGTTGAGCACAGGAGCCCTGATGGCTTTTTATTGCATGGGCACGCTAACGGCCTGCTCGAAAAGTGGTGACACCCCGACCCCCAACAACAATAATTCAGGCACCAATGTTGGTCCCGGCACCGGTACCGCCGGCTTTACGGGTAATGCCGAATCGGCAAAAGGCAAAATAGATTTTACGCTGGATCTGACATCAAGCAACTTCAGTACCCTGAAAACCGAGGGTAAGTTTGTAAACGTAGGGGATGTACTGGTGGCCAATGCCAAAGGAAACCGGTATATTGCTGTTGCTAAAACCTGTACCCATGAGGGCGGAGGGCTGGATTACCGGCTGGCTACGGATGACTTACTTTGTAATAATCATGGCGGTCTGTTCAACACCAACGGTAGCGTCAAACTGGCACCGCCGACTAAACCCATAAAAGTCTTTACGGTTGCGCTGACCGGTGACAACCTGCGGATAACCGAATAATATATGCCGAACGTCCTGCTGTTTTTCTTTAGCCTGTTCCTGTGGACAGGGGCTTTAGCCCAGAACACGCCAATACCCGGCCGAGATACCCTGATGACGACAGATAGTACCTCGTCGGCTGATTTGCTGTCCGGCCTGACGGAGGCAACAGAAAGTCAGCCGTTGCTGCCCATTAAAATGGTGTTTACGCAACGGGCGCTTTGGGGGCAAAAGGGCTTATTACGGACCACGGGTATAGCTCCACTAACGGCCGTAAACCGGGCGAAAGAGCTGAAGATTCGTAAGGCCATGCTGAGAACCCATCAGATTCTGGGTTTTGTTACGCTTGGCGGTATGATTGCGCAGGGTATTGTGGGGTCTCGGCTGTATACCGCCAAAGGACTTGATTATGTCCGTCTCAAGGAGACACACGAAGATATTGCTACGTTTATCAATATTGCTTACGGGACCACGGCCGTACTGTCTCTGACGGCTCCGCCCCCACTACTGGGACAGCGCCGGGGTATCAACTCCATTAAAGTGCACAGAGCGTTAGCCATTGTTCACCTTACTGGCATGATTGCCACCAATGTACTGGCCAACCGAATATCCGGCAATTTTGACCTGAAACCCTACCACCGGGCAGCCGCCTTTACCACATTTGGCGCGTACGCAGCGTCCATTATTGCTATCAAGTTTTAACCTATCGCTTTCTGTATGAATCGTTTACAAGCGGGCCGTCTGGTTGTAGCCTCACTCGTTTTGCTGGTATGGGGGTCCTGGACCCCGAATGCCAATACGCTGCCGGGAAAACGGAAACTCCTGGCCGACAAATCGGCGTCGGTTGTAACCTATGCCATGCACCACCCGATGCATAGCTGGGAGGGTGTCAGCCGCGACGTCAACAGCGCTATTGTGTACAATGATGATACGCAGACGATTGAAAACGCAGCGGTTTCTGTTAAAGTAGGCTCGTTCGACAGCGGGAATGCCAACCGGGACTCTAACGCCATGGAAACCCTGGAAGCGCTGAAATACCCAAATGTGACCTTTGTCAGCCAAACTATTCAGACCGGGGCCAACGGGGCACTAACGCTTACAGGAAACCTGACCTTTCATAATGTAACAAAGCCGATAACCGTGCAGGCTACGCGTAAAGACGGCAATGGACGGATGACTGTTGATGGTAGTTTTGAACTTCGGTTGAGCGACTATGCTATTAAACGCCCAACGCTGATGACCATACCGGTAGACGAAGACGTACAGATGAAATTTACCATTGTCTTTCGGATGTGAGCCGGATCTGATCCTGCCGACACTATACAAAACAACGCCCCGGCTGTTCAGTCGGGGCGTTGTTCTGCAAAGTAGGGCTGGTAGTCCTTACGGCCCATCAGGCATAGGTATTCAGCATCACCGGCATCACCAGCATCAGAATATCTTCGTTCTCTTCCTTGTCGGCCGGCACCATAATACCCGCCCGGTTCGGGGCCGACATTTCCAGCGACACCATTTTGGCGTTCAGGTTATTCAGCATCTCGGCCATCAGCTTGGCGTTGAAACCGATTTCCATATCGTCGCCGTCGTAGTCGCAGAGCAGCTTTTCGTTGGCTTCGTTGGAGTAGTCGAGGTCCTCCGCCGAGATGGTCAGGGAGTTGGCCCGCAGCGTCAGCCGGATCTGGTGCGTGGTGCGGTTGGCGTAGATCATGATCCGCTTCAGCGAGTTCAGCAGGTCGGTGCGGCCAATGGTCATCACGTTCGGGTTGTTCACCGGAATGGCGTTTTCGTAGTCCGGGAACCGCTCGTCGATCAGCCGGCAGATCAGTTGCGTCGGGCCGAAGGTAAACGACGCATTCGACTGGCTGAACTCGGCTTTCACCGGCACGTTCTCCGGCAGAGAGGTCTTCAGCAGCGACAGCGCCTTACGCGGAATAATCATCGAGGTGTTGGCCGTCGACTGAATATCGGTCCGCCGGTAGCGGATCAGCCGGTGCCCATCGGTGGCAACAAACGTGGCGTTCTCATCGGTCAGTTGCAGGTACACCCCCGTCATGGCCGGGCGCAGATCATCGGTGCTGGTGGCAAAAACGGTATTGTTGATGGCGCTGGCCAGGGCATCCGATGATAATTCTACAGACAGATTGCGGTTGACCGACGGGATTTTGGGGAAGTCGATCGGGTTTTCGCCGGAGAGTTTATAGCGGCCGTTGTCGGTCAGGATTTCGGTACCGAACGTTTCGGTATTGATGTTAAACGTAATCGGCTGTTCGGGCAGGCTGCGCAGGGTATCGAGCAGCAGTTTGGCCGGAATAGCGATAGAGCCGCTCTCCGACGAATCGACCGGAATCTGCGTAATCATGGTCGTTTGCAGGTCGGAGGCCGTGACGGTCAGCGTTCCGTCTTCAATGCGGAAGAGAAAATTCTCCAGAATCGGCACGATGGGATTTGTCGCTACGACACCATTAATATTCAGCAGGTTTTTGAGCAGTACAGACGAGGAGACGATAAATTTCATATATACGGTACGTTTAGATACACGAATGCACAATAGAGCAAAAGTAACGAAATTAGTCATTAGTCGATAGTGTTTGGGGCGGTAATTGTTACGCAGACCGGGCCGCCCGATGGCCCGGTCTGCGTAACAACTTAATTTCCCCCTACCCCTCCAGCAGTAGCGTGTCGTCCTCGGCTTCCAGTTCGCTGACGTCGGGCACCTCAATGCCGGCGATGCACTGAATGGCACCTGTCAGGTCCGTGGTGTTGGCCAGTACCGCGTCAATGGTCTTCTCCCGCACTGTCCAGGCTTTGTAGGTGCGCTTCTTCTCCTTGTCCAGCTCAGTCCGCAGCACCGTAAACGCCCGCAGGATCGACTCAATGCCGTGGCGAAACTCGTTGCTGGTCAGGTAGCGGTACAGGAGCTGCATTTTGTCGCCCTTGTTCTCTTCGGCCAGCCGGGCGTCGGCTACTTTCAGCACGCCGTCGCGCAGCACCCCCGACAGCAGCTTCACCTCCCGGAAGGTGCAGACCCACACGCCGTTGTAGAGCCCGGCCTGGGGCATATCGCGGGGCATGGTTTCGGTAACCAGCACGGCCACATCGCCCCGGTGGAGCTGGAGATCCGCTTTCAGCTTTTCGATCCAGCCGGTGCTGAAGGTGCGGGTCCGTTTGGTTTCGTAGATGATGCGCCCGCAGACCCGGCCGTACTCGCTTCGCACCGTATGAATCACGTCGGCCCCATGCTGGCCTTTAGCGACCTCCTCGATCTGATCGAACGGATACACCGCAGTCAGTAGCCGCTCCAGCGCGAGTTCCACCACCTCGCCCTGGGCCTGTTGCGAGCCCTGCTCCAGCTTCTGCTTCATGGTGCTGAGCTGTAGCGTCAGAGACTTGATCAGCTCCTGCTGCTGCTCCAGTTCCCATTTAGTTTCGTCCTGTGCCCGTTGCAGCGCCGTGGTACGGATAGCGTCCCGTTCCTGCTGCAGGCGCTTCTCCACCTCCAGATCCAGCGCGGCCCGCTGGTCTTCCAGCTCTCGCTGCTGCCGCAACAGGCGCAACTCCTGCGCCTGCATGTCGCGGATACGGGCCGACTTCGCGTTCAGGTCTTCCTGGAGCGCCCTGACCAGTGCCTGCTGCTCTTCCTGCGCTCTGGCCAGCAGCGCGGCTTTTTGCTGTTGCAGTTGAGCCTCAACCAGGCGCTGCACATCGGCCTGCTGGTTAAGTACCTGTTGCTGGAGGGCAAGCGCCCGGCGTTTCAGGTCGGCTTCCTGCTGTTGCAGGTGGGCGTTCTGCCGGGCGCTTGCCTGCGCCAGACGTTGCTGCAACTGCTGTTCCAGTTGGTGGGCGAGAGTGGCCTCCAGGTCGATCGGCTGGTGGCAGTTCGGACAGGCGAAGGTAGTTTGCGTTGTTTCGAAGGTCGTAAACGGGTTTTGGGTGAATGATGGGGCAAAGGTAGGGAGGCATAGTGCAGTCTTTTTGCAGGGAGGAGAATCAGGGGAGTATAGGAGGAAAGGAATACAGAAGGAAAGGGAGTTGAGCGTATGGTGGGCCTGTTTGTACCGATTCCCGACCCGATAGTCGGCACCCCATTACGGCGGCCATAAGCCCAGGCAACGCCGGCCCGATAATCGCGGGCCGGGAATGGGTACCAAAGCCTTTGTTCTGCCGGAAGGGGTACGCTGAGCCGTAAACCGGAATTTTATTCCGGTTTAGCCCCGCCCGTGTTAACGCTTACGTTGCCGTAAACGGTACCATGAGCTATTTGTCCGGGGCAGCATCCCTGCTGGCCCCTTCTACAATAATCCTTGTTCTAGTGGAAGTGGTACTCTGACTCAGAACAATTCAGGCGGTTTTGCCGCTCTATACGGATGTCTTAATCCTTGTTCTAGTGGAAGTGGTACTCTGACACAAGTCTATTGCGGGGAGAACCACAAACCGCACTGGTCTTAATCCTTGTTCTAGTGGAAGTGGTACTCTGACGGCTTGGAAATAGTAGGCAAGGATGTGTACCAGACGTCTTAATCCTTGTTCTAGTGGAAGTGGTACTCTGACTTTAAATTTTACATTCACTAATGTGAATAACGATAGCATAATTGTCTTAATCCTTGTTCTAGTGGAAGTGGTACTCTGACGTAAAAATCTCGAACTTAAAAAAACTGTAACTATTTAGGTAGGGTATCCTGATGTAAGTTGTTGACAATAAGGAACTTATAAACTACTTGTTTGCGAAAGAGCGCCAAAATAATGCATCTTTTCAATTAAAATACTCTATTTAAGGCCAAAAATTGCACTTTTGCTGGCCTTGACTATGCAAATAATTGTACAATTTGGCGAAATAGGGTACCTAAACAGTTACAAAAAACTAAAGCCATGAAAGTCTTAATCCTTGTTCTAGTGGAAGTGGTACTCTGACTTACTACGTCAGTGGTACGCTCGAACTGGCTGAAGGCAGTCTTAATCCTTGTTCTAGTGGAAGTGGTACTCTGACGACTGATTTTTTTGTTAATTGGTTATTTAATTTTTAGTCTTAATCCTTGTTCTAGTGGAAGTGGTACTCTGACCACGTCTCAAAAGACCGGTAAGGTCATGAACGTGTATGGGTCTTAATCCTTGTTCTAGTGGAAGTGGTACTCTGACAAAACCAAACAAACACGTACGATTATGAGCAAGAACAGTCTTAATCCTTGTTCTAGTGGAAGTGGTACTCTGACCCTATCGGGGATGGCGAGGTCGCCATTGATTTGTATTATGTCTTAATCCTTGTTCTAGTGGAAGTGGTACTCTGACCAAACTGAACAGAAAGGCTATGACACAAGTTACCACTTGTCTTAATCCTTGTTCTAGTGGAAGTGGTACTCTGACCAAAGGAAACACCGCGATACTGAAGCGCTATATAAGTCTTAATCCTTGTTCTAGTGGAAGTGGTACTCTGACGTAACTGTCGAACAACTACCCGTTAACACAACACTGTCTTAATCCTTGTTCTAGTGGAAGTGGTACTCTGACTGTTCGCCTTTGACGGGTTGCGGCAGGTCCGTATGAGTCTTAATCCTTGTTCTAGTGGAAGTGGTACTCTGACCTGTAATAGGGCTTCAACAGCCTTAATCAACTCCTGTCTTAATCCTTGTTCTAGTGGAAGTGGTACTCTGACATTTTCCACTTCAATCGTGGAAACTCAATTACAAAGAGTCTTAATCCTTGTTCTAGTGGAAGTGGTACTCTGACCGAACAACTCTGTATGACTGGACATTTCACCGAGGTCTTAATCCTTGTTCTAGTGGAAGTGGTACTCTGACGGTCGCAATACTGGCAAAGAGGTAAACCAAACAGCCGTCTTAATCCTTGTTCTAGTGGAAGTGGTACTCTGACGCACTTACAATGGTTGAAGTGGACGACCGCGAGAACGTCTTAATCCTTGTTCTAGTGGAAGTGGTACTCTGACTACAACGATTTGTACGAAGATGATCCGCTTTGGTGTCTTAATCCTTGTTCTAGTGGAAGTGGTACTCTGACAGCCTTAAAAGGGCTACAACCAGAACAGGTACAAGCCTTGGTCTTAATCCTTGTTCTAGTGGAAGTGGTACTCTGACCTGTTAACACAGTAGGCGCGAGTTACCACACCCGCATAAGTCTTAATCCTTGTTCTAGTGGAAGTGGTACTCTGACTATATGCAATCGATGGCTCCGATGAGGAGCTCGACAAATAGTCTTAATCCTTGTTCTAGTGGAAGTGGTACTCTGACTCTCCCGGAACGGGCTGCTGCGATTACCCATTGTCGTCTTAATCCTTGTTCTAGTGGAAGTGGTACTCTGACTCGGGAGCCTCCAGCCGGATGGCTCTCTATATGGTCTTAATCCTTGTTCTAGTGGAAGTGGTACTCTGACATTAATTTCGATTCACCGACTATCACTGAATTAGCAGTCTTAATCCTTGTTCTAGTGGAAGTGGTACTCTGACTTTGGTTACTACAATCTTAAACCTAGTTAAGAAGTAGTCTTAATCCTTGTTCTAGTGGAAGTGGTACTCTGACTCTTTCCACGTTTAAGCAAAATAGCTTAAACCGTACGTCTTAATCCTTGTTCTAGTGGAAGTGGTACTCTGACTGCTAAATTTGTAAATACCTGTAAATCAAAGAACTATTTTTGAAAAAATTAACAAAGTACAACGTTTGCTTAGAAAAGTGATAGCGTTTTCGGAACATCGCCGGCTCTTTTTTCTTCCCAATACTACTCATTCCACCGAAATTTCAAAAGCCCGCCAGCCTAAATTATTTTTCTTCGGGTCGTAACAGGCGTGGCCTACCACCGATACAAGCTGATTTGCACGAAGCCCCCGGCTACCAAGCAGATCGGCCGGTACGTAAACATCCTGCACAAAGCCGAACCCGCCGGGTGCCACCTTCAGCGGCCCAGTGGCCGGGCGCAGGGCCACCGCCGGTGCCTGGTCGGTAGGGCGCACCGTACGTACCCGCACCTGGGGCCGCCCGTCTTTTTCGTCCCGCTCCAGCCGCAGGGCGAGGCTGCTGCCTACCTCCGGAAGCGCCATACCCGCTGCCGACCCAACCTGAGCCGTCCGGAAACGCCCCTGCGTATACGCATCGGCGGCATACGACACCAGACCCTGCCCGGCATCGACGGCCGTCACCAGCACGACAGTCTCAGGCAGGTCGGTCCAGAGCAGAGCTTCGGCGGCCGGCCGGGCGGTGCCGTACCAGTCGGCACTGGCCGGCACCGCCTGCGTATATTGGTCATCGTTAAGCCACTGCTCTACCTCGGCCGGAATTTTCCAGCCCTCCTGCCGGCGGGTCGCTACCAGCCGGTCGATCTCCGTACGGGCTTCGGCCCAGCGGTTCTGCCCGATCAGCACGGTCGCCAGCTTCTGCCGCACCTTGACCAGAAACGGCTCCGGGGCCGACAGCGACAGCGCTTTGGCGTAGCAACTGATGGCCAGGCGAGGCTCTGCGGCAACCAGATCGGCCAGCAGATCCCACACCCAGAAGTCCCGTTGCTTCCGGCGGGCAAACGGCAGAAACGCCGGTATGGCCTCGTCGGCCCGGCCGAGCGCCAGTAGCAGCCGGGCCTGGTAGTAGGGCAGAAAGGTCCAGTCGGGGTATTGGGCCGCCAGCGCCCGCAGCCGGTCCAGGACCGGCAGGACCATTTCTTCCAGCAGGGGCACCAGCTGGAGTAACTGCCGGGACACGGCCATGCATACCCGCTCAACCAGCGGACTCAGGGTGGTGCCGCCGGACTGATCGGCGTTCCCGCCGGGCAGGGTCTCGGGCTGGTAGTCCTCTTCCCGGAAAGCGTCCCAGCCGCCGTTGCCCAGAATACCGAGCCAGTCGACACCGGTACTGCTATGCCGCAGCAGGCCCTTGATCCAGACCGACCGCACCAGCGAGGGCTCCGGGTCCAGAAACAGCCGCGACAACGCCACCAGTTCGGCCAGGTCGCGCAGGGGCAGGCGGTCGGCCGGAGTCCGGAGCAGATAGCGGTTTACCGGCCACAGCACCTGTCCCCGCCAGCGTAGCTCATCGGCGCCCATCGGAAAATCGGCCAGCAACCGCAGCCCGCGCAGCAGCCGGACGGGCGCAGCCTCATCGGCGGCTTCCTTGAGCAGGTCGGTATACACCCAGGCCAGCTCCCGGCGGTTGCGGTCGTTGGTCGGGTCGGTTTCGTACAGGGCGCGGGCCTGCTGATAGGCTTCACGCAGGTTGCCGGACTGGCGGAGGGCGCGGATGGTTTGCGTTGTCATAAGAGTGATGAGTGATGAGTGATGAGTTAGGGGGCAACTGCCGGGCGACTCCATTCAGGCTACCCACTATCAACTAACGACTATCGACTTCACACAAATACTGTGTTCTTCGGAGCGGTCATCATCTCCAGGTCGAAAGACTTGCCGATGCAGTGCAGGCTGTTGAGCATGTCTTCGCCCACGGGCAGCAGCATGATGCTGTCTTCGTTTTCGTACAACTGCTGGATCTGCCGCAGCAGGTCGGTCAGTTCGCGGTACGAGCGCCGGTGCAGCCGGGCAAAGAACACCGACTTCTGCACGCGGATGCAGCCCTGCTTTTCGAGCAGCCGGGCCACCAGCCGCCGGATCTTGTTGTTCTCGATGTCGTAATAGATAAAGCAGTACATCTCTTCCGGGCGTTTTGTGGGTTCGTTTGTCAGCCAGTTCAGCCAGTCGGCCAGCCGCTTTGGCAGGGCGGTAGCATCCGCCTGTTCGGCCGATAGCAGGGCGTCGGGCCTGATCGAAGGCAGGCCGGCACCGGCCCAGGAGCGATTCCGCTCGGGCAGCGTTTTGGGCGGTATGGGTTTACGGCGGGGCATTGGTTGGCGTTTGACGTTTGACGTTTGACGTTTGATGACGAAGTGGAGCCACCCGGCTCTTCAACTGGTGGAGCAACGTTAAACGTTGAACGTCAAACGTTAAACCTAATTCAACGCCAGCGCAAACGGCACGCTCTCTACCACCGAAGGGGCAAACAGCAGCGTATACAGGCAGTCGTGCAGGCGGTCGGCCAGGGCCGGGTCGGTGCCGGTCCTGGGCGATTTTACCAGCGAAAAGCCCCGCTTGCCGAAAAAGACGTTGATCTCCGCCAGTCGCAGGCCCTGCGTAACGCAGAACTTCAGTCCGTAGTTGAGGGTAACTACTTCCTTCAGTTCCAGGCCGTGCTGGGGCAGCATGGTCCGCAGTTCGGCTTCCAGCCGGGTCAGTTCTTCGGGTACGTACACCTGCCGCTCCCGGCTGCGGGTGGTGGCCGTACTGCGCGGGTTGATCTGGTGCAGAATGTCCCGATAAGCCGCTTCGTCGATCGGCCGGGCCTTAGCCACCACCGGGACTTCAGCAGCTACCGCCAGCGCGGTTTGGTTACCCGCCACGTTACCGGCCAACGGGCGCTCCTCCTCCGCAAACAGATCGGAGGGCGCATCGGGTAGCCAGCACTGCCAGTCGAGGGGCACAGCGCTGCCGTTCAGGTAGGCCGTTGGGTCATGCGCCAGAAAGCAGGCCCGTGTGGGATCCGACGTGCGCAGGTCGACGCTCCGGGTCAGGCGCATATCGGCCCCAAACTGCGTGGCAAACTGCCGGTAGGCCGCCGAAAAAGCCTTAGGATCGGTGCAGGTGGTCGACAGCGGAAAGAACAGTTTCAGCCCACGCCCGCCCGGCGACACAAACGCCAGCGCCACCGACTCGTGCCGGCGAATCTCGTCGGGTACCGTACCGTTCAGGTCCGTACAATCGTCGAGGTCCAGCACAAAAAAGTCCGCGCCCAACAGGTGTTCCGTCCGGCGGCTCCCGTCGGCAAACCGGCTGCCCACCACATACGGCAGCCGGGTTTTCACCGACTTAGCGGCCGTCGTATCCAACTGGCTCAGCTTCCGCAGCCGGTCGGTCATCGACGCCAGGTGCGGGTCAGCCGTGATCTGCTGATGCACCTCGTCCAGGGTAACCAGCCGCAGCACCTCGGCCGCACTGGTGATCTGGGTTCCGAAAGAGAGCTGAGTTGTTGTCATGGGGGGGAAGGGTTAGGTTTCGGGTTTCAAGTTCCAAGTTTCAGGTTCCATGTTTCAGCGGGGCCGCCCGGCGGTTTCAGGTCGACGGCTGGAGGGACAAACATGAAACCGCCGGGTGGCCCCGCTGAAACCTGAAACATTAGATTTCAAACTTCTTCAGCGTCGAAGCCAGCTTCTGGGCTTCCAGCGTGATGTGCTGCAACCGGGAACGCGACAGGGACTGGATCACCACAACCTCGGCCAGGTAATCGTTGAACGACTGGATCAGAATACGTTTGCCCGTGGTGTTGAGCCAGTACTGCCCCTGCTCGATGTCGAAAAACTCGTCGAACACAATTTCCTGCAGGCACAGGTGGCAGACCACATAGTCGGCCCAGCAGCGGAACAGTTCGATAAAATCATAGACCAGCACGGGACGGTTGTATTCGTCGCGGTGCATGACACCGATAAACGGATCGATACCCGCCTGAATCAGCGCCGACTCGCAATGGCCGTACAACATGCCGTAGGCGTAGTTGAGCAGGCAGTTGAACGCATCGGCAGCACCCCGGTGGGTACGTTTGTCGAAGCGGTACGCAGCGGGCAGGCAGCGGCTCAGGTGGGCAAAATACACGCGCCCGGCGCTTCCCTCCCACCCCCGAAACGAGGCAAAAGCCTCCTGCGGATCGGTAATCTCGTAGGTGCCGATCCTGTCGCGGTGCCGCTGCAACTGCTGCAGGGGTTCGTCCGGCCGGGGAGCCGCCGTCCCTTCCAGCAGAGCGGCTACCAGATCGAGCACGGCCATCTGGTTATCCAGTTTCCGCACCAGTACCTCGCGCACCCAATTGTAGCCGAAGGAACTGCGTGCAAAGTCGAGCTGGTGCTTGCGCACGGTCGACACCGACCCGAAGCGGTTACTCCACAGCCGCCCCACCGGAAAACCTTTGCGGTCGACAAAAAGAATATCGGTGTCGTGTTCCAGGGCGGTCAGCACGGCATCGTAGGTCAGTTGGGTAGCCGGGTGCAGGCAGATGCTTTTCACCCCGGCCACCGGAACATAGGTTTCCCGGTCTTTGGTGCGAATGCGGTACCGGCCATTCCGAACGGCCAGGCTGCTGCCGCGCTGATTGATGACGAGTTGTGTGAAGGTGTGTGTAGTTCAGAATTAATTGGTTTCAAGTGTATACTGAACCAGTATGATCTGCTGCCAGCTTACCGGCTCTTTTTCTGCTACGCAGAACCGGAGTACAATTGCACCGGCGAACCGGTCCGGTTCAGGGGCGCAAAAAACCCTGCACCATTGCCAGGGATTTGGGCAGGCTACCCTGCCGCTGGCAGCTTGAGCGGGTAATGCGCATCTCGGTGAGCCATTTGGTCCAGAGCGCCGTGAGCAGGTCCATTTCGTCGAGATTGTCGTACTTCGGCCGGATTTCGGCCACGCATACAACCAGGTTCGGAAACGGCTTGCCTACCGGCAGCAGTCCTTCGGTCGGGCGGGATAGGGTTTGCCGCCACTGCGGATCATGGCGCAGCCGCTCCAGCATCTGCGAATCGGTGGTCCGGTTGCCCTGCCGCTTGGCGTGCCGGTTCTGCTCGAAATCGAAATACCCATCGGTGAGGATCACCAGCACATTGCGCCGGTCGGCCGCCAGGTCGGTGGGCAACTGCTCGTTGAAGTACTGCCACAGGTCGCAGCCGGCAAACTGCCGCGACCCGGTTTTGCCGGCCGTAGCCTCCCGGTACAGGCGGGTCAGCCGGCCGGGTAAAGCGGCTTTGAAGGCGTCCAGCCGCTTGCGTTTGTCGCCGATGCCCAGTACACTCATGTCCAGGTACAGATCCTCCATGTACGCGTCGGGCCGGTAGGCAATGCCTTGCTGCGGGGCAATGGCCACCCGAAACTGGTCGCGGGAGTTGATGATCAGATTCCGGCGTACCTCCTCCTCAAAGCGGCCGAATACCGCCTGGATCAGGGCAATGTCGCGCCGGGCCTGCTCCGGCTGCAACAGGCGGTCCGACAGGTCGAGCAGCACCACGTAATTCGCCGGCTGTTGCGGGTTCGGGGTACCAGGCCCGGCCAGGGCGACAACAGAGAGCGTCAGAAGGAGACAGAGTTGGATAAAGGTTGTCATACCATCGGTTGGTTTATAGTGTGGAATGATCAGTGGGCAGAAGGCAGAAAAGCGGCCGCCTGTATGCCTACTGCAAACTGCCTGCTGCAAACTGCCGGAGGTGCTCCTGGTAGAACGCCTGCCGGACAGTTTCGCACTCGATGCGCAGGGCCTCGTTGCCCAGCCGGTTATTAACATAGCCCAGCCAGCCGTCGTAGAAATCGGTAATGTATTTCTCCAGCTCCGAATCGCTCACCACCAGCACATCCTTCCGGTGGGTAAGGGCCTGCACATCCAGCCCTATTTTCCGGATGGTACCCTCCAGCTCTTCCAGCCGGGCTTTCAGATCCTGAATGCGGGCTTTCAGTTGCTGCCGGCGCTGCTGCCGGCTCCGGATCTCCAGCCGGGTAATCCGGTAGAAGTCTTTCTTGCCTTCTTCGTGCATCAGGGCGTGCAGGATACCGCTCCAGATCAGGCAGGTCACAAACCCCAGCACAATAATCAGGTAGAATACCGGTGAGGTCCACCAGTGATGCTCACCGTCGGCCAGGCCCATCAGCACCTTCAGTTCGTGGCTTTTCTGCTCCACAAAGAACGCCAGCAGCCCATCGGCCACCAGCACCACCAGCAGCAAACCCGCCAGAGACCACCACCGGAGCCGGTGCGAGCCGTCGGCCAGAATGTGCAGGAATCCACCGAAGGCAAAGAACACAAACGGCGCAATCCAGTGGAAGTGCAGCGTCTCGAATGCCGACCGGGCAAAGATCGTCGACATCACCCCCGCCAGGCCGTTGGTGCCGGCCGCCTGCGCTTCGCCCACCAGGTCGCGGATAAACGCCGAGTAGAAACCCGAGACGTAAAAGGCATACACAAACAACGTCAGCGGCAGAAACAGCAGCCAGTAGAACCGCAGCCGGAACCGGTCGATGTGGTCGGGGTGGCGGGGTCCTTCGGCCTCTGCCTTCCGAAGTTCCAGCATCTGTTCCTCCAGGTCTCCGATCTCCTGCTCCAGCTTCGGAATATCCGTGACGTTGATCTTGTTGATCTCCGTGCGGGCCAGGTCGGCATCCTTCTCCAACTGCAGGATCTGCTGGTCGATGGTCTGCCGCTGCTGCTGCCGCCGGGTATCGTCGGACCGCTCGTCGATGAGGTACCCCCGCCAGATCTGGTTGAACAGGTTCCGCAGCGCTTCGGCATTACCCCGGTGGTGTTCGGCTTTTTCGTAGCCGTAGCGGTGCAGGTTCACCCGCTTCACGAGCGTATCGGTAGCCGGCTCCGGCCCGGCGCCGGCTATCGGCTGGTCGGTGACGGGCTGGGTAGCATGGCCGTTCAGTTTGGTCGGGAAAAGAGCGAAGGTTGTCATAGCCGTAGGAAGGTTGAGATGAAAGACGCTGCAAAAGTGAGCCGCTTTACTGCATTCTTTTTGCAGCGTACCGACTTCTTTTTTATTTTTACGGCACAAGCTTTTCTGTCCTATGCCCGTCAACAAAAACCAACTGGGCCGTTTACTGGCCATCCATAACCTGCTGGGAACCGGCCGGCGGTATAATCTGAAACAGCTCATCGACGCCTGCAAACAGGTAACGGGCGATTTGCCGTCTGAACGGACCGTCTTTGAGGATCTCCGGCTGCTGCGGGAGGAGTACAAGGCGCCCATTTCCAAAGGCGTCAAATCGCTTTATCCGTACCACTATACGGGTGAATATTCGTTGTTTGGGGCCATGAATAAAGAAGATGCGGCTCTGGCCAACGAAGCGGCCGCCCTAATCCGGCAGATGAGCATGCTGCCGCAGTTTGCGGGCCTGGAGGAGGTTCAGCTTAAATTTCAGCAACGGGCGGGCGTGATTGGCCGGCCCGCCGAGCCGGTGGTGCAGTTTGAGCAGAATCCGGCCTACTCGGGCCTCAAACACCTGCAGCCCATCTACGAGGCCATTCAGCAGGACCGGCGGCTGCTGGTGCAGTACTGTGATTTCCATAACCAGCGAGTTAAAATTGAGTTTAGTCCGTATCTGCTGCGCGAGTACAGCAACCGCTGGTTTGTGTTCGGCTGGGACACCACCCGAAAGAGCATCATCAACCTGGCCCTGGACCGCATCGAAGACCTGAAGCGGCTCAGTGACAGCAAGCGCCGGCCCGACGACACCAACTGGAACGAGTACCTGGCCGATATAGTGGGTGTAACCCGCTACCAGGACGAGCCGGTGGAGACGCTGGTGCTGCGGGTGTATCTGCCCCGCGCCCGGTACGTAGAGACCAAGCCCCTGCATGCATCGCAGCAGATCATCGGCCGCACCGATGCCTACCTCCATTTCCAGTACCAGTTGCGCTGGAACCGGGAATTGGAATCGAAGCTGCTGGAGTTTGGCCCCGACGCCGAACTACTCAGCCCCACCCACCGACGGCAGCAGCTCAAGGAGCGCGTGCTGGCTATGGTTCAGCGGTATACATAAGCCCGAACTACTGGTAGCAGTATAGTTACACCCCCGTTCTGTCCAACGTATTGCACCGCGGCAACGGCAAGCCGTTCGTGGGCGGGGGTAAGAGTGATGCCGGGGTTGCCCGGCGGTTAGGGGTGGTGAATGATGAGTTAGGCGCTATAAGGGGGCCAGCCGCAGGTGATGAGTGGGTAGAGTGAGTTATGACATCATAAGGAAACCGGCAGGTGCGCGGTGCGAGGTGGTCTGCTCGTAGGGCGAGAGGTAAAGCACCGTTAATTCGCTCCCCGACAGATCCTCGATTCGGTAGGTATCAATGGGGTGCCGGCTAACCGGGCTATGGGTTGAGCCCAGCCGCTGCCAGGCTACCGGCAGGCCGTCGGGCGTACGCAGGCGGTTCAGGTAAACGCTGCTGTTTATGATCCCTTTGACTGGTATGGGGTTGGTACGGTCATAGCCGAACGCGCCGTAGGCATCCGGCAGTTGCTCGCCGGTAGTGCCGTTGTTGATGCCCAGCACAGCGTTGAGCGCCCCACCGATCAGGGCTTCGTCGCCGTGCTGTGCCCGGTACTGTTGCCGGTGAAATTTTTCGTTAAGGAACTCGTAGAGTATAGCGGCATCGCGGGAAGTGGGGAGCGGGTAGGCCGGTTGGCCGGCGGGCCGGTTCATGACTGAAAACCGGAACGTTTCTTCATCGGCCGGATCATCGAGCAGGAAGAACCGGGCACAGGCATGGAGATACATCCCGGTAAATGCCTGGGTGGTATAATGCCCACGCAGGCGCGGCTGCAGGGTAGCCACTTCGGCCTGGATCTGGGGTTTACCGTCGGGAAACATAACCGCCTGTAGCTGTTCCATCAGGCGGATAAATGCCTGATCCGGATGGTTTTGTTTCGGGCGCAGAAAGTCAAAAAACGGCATAGCGATACGAGCTTGATTAAGCCATAAAATAGCTAAAATTCAGCATATTAGCAAGCTTTTTTTCAAGCTATACCCGCAGGCGTCAGCCCGTTCTGACCAGCGTAATTGTAGAAACGGGCAAAAGCCCATACTGACTACTACCTCGCCGTGTCAGGGGGAGAAACGGTCTTAATCCTTGTTCTGCTGGAAGTGGTACTCTGACCCGCTGGTTAGTTGGCACGAACAACAAGGCAAGACCTGTCTTAATCCTTGTTCTGCTGGAAGTGGTACTCTGACTGGTTTACGAACGGTATAAAGACCGTTTTGGTGAAGTCTTAATCCTTGTTCTGCTGGAAGTGGTACTCTGACGCCTTGAAAAACTGGCAAAACACAAAGAAGAAATTTCTAGTCTTAATCCTTGTTCTGCTGGAAGTGGTACTCTGACATGCCGCATTGGAAGCAGCTGGATTCGTATTTGCAGGGTCTTAATCCTTGTTCTGCTGGAAGTGGTACTCTGACCGGTGCATGTAAACCCGACTGCACCACTGGCCGAGACGGTCTTAATCCTTGTTCTGCTGGAAGTGGTACTCTGACAAGTGCTTGAAAGTTCGGCGTAACAAGTAAGGCAAGTCTTAATCCTTGTTCTGCTGGAAGTGGTACTCTGACTACTCATACATACAATATGTTTGGGAGTCAACCGACATATTGTCTTAATCCTTGTTCTGCTGGAAGTGGTACTCTGACGAGTTACAAACTAAGGTTGGTTCTAAACCAGAAACCTTTAGTCTTAATCCTTGTTCTGCTGGAAGTGGTACTCTGACTCTTCCAAATTCTATCCAGGCTCAACGGTAAAAGCTGGATAAGTCTTAATCCTTGTTCTGCTGGAAGTGGTACTCTGACAAGTACGAAGATGACGATGAGGACAATGAACCTCTGTCTTAATCCTTGTTCTGCTGGAAGTGGTACTCTGACACAAATACGAACGTCTGCAAGCAGAGTTTTTAGAACATGGTCTTAATCCTTGTTCTGCTGGAAGTGGTACTCTGACTTTTGCTGATCTGCATTTTGGTCTTATTGGTATTAGGTCTTAATCCTTGTTCTGCTGGAAGTGGTACTCTGACTTTTGGCGAAATAGATAATTGTGTAATTGCTGAATTGCAGTCTTAATCCTTGTTCTGCTGGAAGTGGTACTCTGACTATGAAGCCAGTCAGGTAAACGGGGAACTGGCACTGTGTCTTAATCCTTGTTCTGCTGGAAGTGGTACTCTGACTTTCAGCGGTTGCACTTTTGACAGTAACGGTGTTTGTCTTAATCCTTGTTCTGCTGGAAGTGGTACTCTGACAGGACACAAGCGGTCGAAAGACCTGTAGGCTGAGTGTCTTAATCCTTGTTCTGCTGGAAGTGGTACTCTGACAATCAACTTACTACTGATATGGAAGCATTTAACTACAATTGTCTTAATCCTTGTTCTGCTGGAAGTGGTACTCTGACTAGGTACGAAAAAAAGCCTGATGTATCATTGCCCAACTGACAGTCTTAATCCTTGTTCTGCTGGAAGTGGTACTCTGACTGTTAGCTTTATTTAACAGTAATCCTAACGCAAGCATAGTCTTAATCCTTGTTCTGCTGGAAGTGGTACTCTGACTAAAACAAAGGCTGTTAATAAAACAGACCTTTGGAAGTCTTAATCCTTGTTCTGCTGGAAGTGGTACTCTGACACCACCACTAAAGAAGGCAAGTTTGTGACTAAAGTAGTCAAGTCTTAATCCTTGTTCTGCTGGAAGTGGTACTCTGACACTCGTTTGCTTTCTAACTAAGGGAGGTAGCCCCGGCCGGTCTTAATCATTGTTCTGCTGGAAGTGGTACTCTGACTGGTACAATGCCGGTGAAATTGTTAACTGCATGATCGTCTTAATCCTTGTTCTGCTGGAAGTGGTACTCTGACGAAGTGGTACTCTGACTTGTCAATATATAAATTATAGTCTTAATCCTTGTTCTGCTGGAAGTGGTACTCTGACTTTTCAACGGGTATTTCATATCGGTTTTGTTGGTTTGCCTGTCTTAATCCTTGTTCTGCTGGAAGTGGTACTCTGACACGCTCTGAATTATTCGATTTGGTGTTAGATTGTCTAGTCTTAATCCTTGTTCTGCTGGAAGTGGTACTCTGACGTAGCCAAGACTGAAGCATCGACCTTCAGACAGGCGTCTTAATCCTTGTTCTGCTGGAAGTGGTACTCTGACTACAACCACAATCGCCGAATACGTTGAGGCGGATACGGTCTTAATCCTTGTTCTGCTGGAAGTGGTACTCTGACTCTATTCATCCAGTATCTGACTGGAGAGATAGACTGGAGTCTTAATCCTTGTTCTGCTGGAAGTGGTACTCTGACATTGATTGTAAAACAGTCTCTTTAGACAAACTTTCTTTTTCCGGTCTTAATCCTTGTTCTGCTGGAAGTGGTACTCTGACAGCTAATTTTGTAAGTTGCTGATAATCAGAGCCAAAAATGGTTAAATTATTAGAAAAATACCATGATCGCTTGGAAATTTTATGTCGATTTCGGAACATAAACAGCATGTCAACGAACAAAAACCGGCGCAAAACCGATCCGATGCAGCCAAGATACGGCCCAAAAACATTCGATGCAAGCCCCCATACCAATTCCCGAACCAATATTGAAGAACCGGCAATCGGGCATCAAATCACCAATGCTTTCTGTTTACGTATATACACCATCGTTAAATCAATGCTTCGATTTCGCTTTTAATCGTATCGTACAGGCCAAAACCATTTACGGCAAAGATCTGGTCGAGTTGGCTGAAAAGATCGTCGGCTGTATAATCTTGTTTATTGCCGCCCAAAATGGCATTAACCTCGCCATGCGTAATCGAACCCAATCCATGTTGTGCGGCATTGCGCTTACCGGCCAGTAATTCCAGTTTATCACCAATGCGTTTTCTGACGGCCATCTGCGGATCTGTCAGCAATCCGTTGTTGCACAGAAAAATATAAATGCTTTTGTAGGCCCACCGGTTAGGATTGTTGATGGACACCTTCTTTTTGCGCAGGTAGGCAGGCAGGTCCGGATGCGTTTCTGTGAGTTTGGCCTCCCAGCCTGGGTTCTGATCGTTCTTACCGTATGCCGAATTAAAATAGGCATGTACCGGTCCCATGATCTGTTCAACCGTTGTTTTGAAAAGCACTTCGTTGAGAGTATGCGCCCGCCAGAGAAATTCATTGTATTTTCGTTGTTTCTGAAACCGTATCTTCATGGCCAGATACAGATCCACAATCTTTTCCGCTTCGGAAATGGTTTCCACCAATTCGTCATATTGCAGATTAAGCCGTTTTGTAGCATAACTGGCTTTGTGGAAGATAGCCGGATTAGAATGCATCGATTCAGTGATGGCATCAAAGTCCAAATCGATCAGGTGCTTGCGGATGGCTTTGGCGGCCAGTGTATCAACAAACCGGGCCGGAAAGGTTAACGCCTGAACCTCAGATCCTTCTGCTTTCTGTAAGTAGATTACCCGTCCTTCAAATGTTTCGATTAGCCGCAGGGTCAGCGCCTGGTTAATCTGGTCGATGCCTCCCTGCGGAAACAGGTACACCGCCTGCACATCGTCGGCATACAGTAGGTCGGCTTTAATGCGGGCAAACTCCTCATACTGTACCCCCATATCCGTCACGGCCTCATACCGGCCAAACGGGTCGATCTCAGCCGTATCGAAGTAGGTATCCTCCCGGATCAGCTTTTCGATGATGTCGGCAAAATAAACGGTATCGTTATCTACATTTTCGCGCTTTTTAACCCGTCCGGCCTGGTGGGCCTCTTCCTGATCAGTAAACACCAGCATGATCACATCCAGCCGGACACCTTTTTCTTTGAGATAAGTCAGGGCCGGCCGGATCAGCGGCCAGTCAATAATGGGCCGAAACAGCGTCCAGTTGTCGAGAATGATACGCCCATCGGGCCGGGGTGTCAGCGTATATACATCGGGAAACTCCTTGTTGTACCGCGCCGACACGCGCAACGCGGGCTGGTCCACCGGCTGCACCCAGGAGAGGGTCCGGTTGCCGCTGACTTCGGTTATGTGTTCAAAGCCGTTAGGCGACAGTGCATCGCGGAGCAGTTGAATTTCGCGGGTACCGAGAGTAATGACGAGGTAGTTTTTCATAAAAGGGGGCTGTAGAGACGCAATATGTTGCGTCTCTACACGAACGTTTCAGATAAAAGGTGTATGATCTCGTCGCGAATAGTGTCAAAAATTTCTTTACCGTTTGCCAAACCGAAGAAAGTCCTTAAATCAATAATGAGTTGATCTAAAGAGGTTTGCTTTGTCATTAAAGCATTTTCCAAATCATTGCGTGTTACTGGAAGAGCAGAATGAATGAGTTTATTTCGTAGCTTATCAAAGCAGGTGATCTGCTCAGTAAGGCGGGTTAGCTGAACCGGCTTTTCGTCAGTGCATTGCAGGTATCGATAGTTGTAGATATTCCGCAGCGTTTTATAGTCAGGTATCCAACCACCATCCGGCATACTCTGTTTATCCATCAGATAACGCTGCAAGCCATCCACGCGCCGTATTGCACTCCCAAAACTGGCATTTTGAGTTAAGTCTGTGATTTTTAAATAGTCAATAACATTTGGTCCAAGTAAAACCTCGCCAAGTGTACGGAGTCGAAGAAGCGTTTCGTTATACTGACTTTGTTCTTTTTCAATCAATGCATTGAGAAAAAGCAATTCCTGTCTGATTTTATATATTCCTTTTTTATCAACCGATTCCCAGTAGGCACCAATTGTAGGGTGGCTATATTTGGCCCGTAAAAGCTGTTTGTAACATTGCTCAGCTTCCTTAACATGAAGATTTCGTAAATTATCGCCTAATTGAGCCAATAGCTGCGGCTTTTTATCGTAAATCAAGACTTGAACAGCGTGAAAGTCATATCGCTTCAATAGCTCTTCAGCCTTTGCCTTGTTAAGATTTCGTATAAATTTCCGAGGAAACTTCCGTTCTGCTACCTCCTGGTCTTCTGGCTGCTGTAGATACCGTACCTTACCGGGAAAATGCTCTATCAGCTTTAGCGTTAGTGCTGTATTGATCTGATCAATCCCACCTTGCGCCAATAGGAAGATATGTCTGACCTCCTCAACTGGCGTGTTTAATAGCCCCCCCTTCTGCCGCTCAAAGTGTTCATATTGAAAATCAATATTTATTGGCTCTCTTTCTATTGGATAGTCCTTTATGTCTGAATTGGTGGTTGTGGGGTGTTGTAATAAATAAGTTTTGATCAGGTCATTAAAGTATAATGTGTCATCTTTCCAATGGAAACCTGCTACGGCTTTATTCTGATTAGTAAAGACTGTTAGCACATAGTCAACTTTAACAAGCTCCTTTTTAAGCCATTTTAAGGGCGCATCAATTAACGGGTACACTAACCATTTTTTATTCTCTTCTGATAACTTCGCAAGTTCCAGACCCGCGTTTCGGGGAGATGGAAAAATATAGTATTCAGGAAACAGCTCGTTAATATTTGACCGGACATCAATAACTGCATCCGTTTCTATGAGCCTGATTTTAGTGATAAAGTCTTTTCCTTTCTCTTTATCTGAATAAATACTTTCTATTTGAATCTTACCTTCAGTAATAGCCTGACGTATAGCAGCTTCCGTTGTTTGTACATCGCGAGTGCCTATGGTAATGATGAGAATATTTTTCATTGAGCTTATTTCTTTTCTTTATGATCAAGCAGCAGTTTCTCGGCACCTGTTTCCAGCATCAACATAATAAAGTTACACGGCCGGTTACAGCTTTAGCTGCTCGGGTGTCAGACCGGTGTTTTGGATGACCGCGTCATCAAGTTCAGGTATCATGCGTTTACACGTTTTCACTGTATTAAATGCAAATTATAACAGAGGTTGGTTAGGTTATCTCTCCTAACCCGTCAATTGTCAATACCCGCATGTTGGTGCGGTACTGGGCGGTATCACCCCCGTACACAAGCGCCGCTTCGGCCGTAGGCGAAAGCGCCTGAAAAAACTGTAGGCCTTTGAAAAAATCCGGCTGAATGGTCCGGCCCGATCTGATCTCAATGGCTGTCAGCCGCGCTCCCCGGTCGATCAGCAAATCCACCTCGTGCCCCGACTGATCCGACCAGAAATAGAACGGTGGCCGTTGCCCCTGGTTGAGCCAGTTTTTGGTCAGCTCATTAATAACCAGATTCTCGAACAACGCTCCCCGCGCAAAATGCACCGCCAGATCGTCCACCGACCGGATGCCCAGCAGGTAAGCGGCCAGCCCGGTGTCGTAGAAGTACACTTTGGGCGTTTTGACAATCCGCTTGCTGAAGTTCTGGTAATACGGTGGCAGCCGATAAGCGATAAACGATATTTCGAGTACCGTCAGCCAGGCGTTTACGGTCTTGTTGTCAACGCCCAGTTCAACGGCCAGGCTGCTTTGGTTAAACAACTGCCCGATGCGCCCGGCCAGTAACTGAATAAACCGCTGGAACAGGCCTAGATTCAGTATGTTCTTGACCTGCCGCACATCCCGCTCCACATAGGTTTGCAGGTAGCTATCGTAAAAAAACGCCGGGTCGATGTCCTGTACAACCCGGCGCGGATAAGCGCCACCCACCAGATAGTTCTCCCAGGATACAGGCGCATAGGCCGTGCCGCTTAACTCCTGCCACGACAACGGCAGCAGGTGAAACACCGCTACCCGACCTGCCAGCGATTGCGTAATGCTTTCCATCAACAGGAAATTCTGCGATCCGGTCAGGATGTATTCGCCGGTACGTTGCCGCTCATCGGTCAGGACCTGCAGGTACGAAAACAGTTCGGGCACATACTGCACCTCGTCCAGAATCACCCCGTTCTGGTACGTTTCCAGAAAGCCTTTAGGGTCTTGCCGCGCAAATTCCCGATCGCTCAGGCTTTCCAGGCTAACATACCGATATTCAGGGCTGAGCAGCTTCGCCAGCGTAGTTTTACCTGACTGACGGGGGCCGGTGATGCTGATAATAGGGTACTTCTGGAGCAGTTCATCGGCTATTGTGGCAAGTTGACGATGTATCACGGCGTTTTTTTGAAATTTAGGAATCAGATTCCTAAATTTCAAAAAAAACCTTATTTTGGTTTTACATATCGAATTTGAAGCAACTGCTTTTTGCCATTCAACTGATCGGCCTTTACGATAACGACAGTACCAATGGGCAAGGGGTTAATGTAACCTATCAGGTCAAACGTTTTCGACTCATAGCCTGCTGCGTACACCTTTACCTTGTTGGTGCGAGCTGCAACGACTACTTCAGCGTCCAGTTCCTGACCCTGTTTCAGCGTTCCTTCAAACAGTTTTGGCTTCCGGGCTTCTTCGGCCTGGCGTTGTTCTTCAGCCTGCCGCTTTGCTTCGGCCTCAGCAGCTTCGCGGGAAGCCTGTTCCTCAGCCTTCAGTTGCGTTTCAATCTGCCGGGCTTTTTCGGCTTCGCGCTCAGCAGCTTTGCTTTGCCAGTCGGCCCATTCGGTTTCTGAGAAAATAGTGAGCTTCAGAAAACCCAGCGGCACACCGCCCAGAGCCACTTTACGCGATTTAGGTAAAGCAAATGCGTTATACCGTGCAGTTCGCCGAACGGCCTCTGCCAAATCAGCCATTTCTTGCTGAAAGTTCACATTGGGCACGTTCCGCCACTGCTCTTCGGCCCAGCCGCCTGTCATATTCAGGTAGCCCGTGCCGAAGCCCACCCGAATGATACACTGATTAGTTTGCAGTTCGGTCAGCAGCCCGCGTAAGGTGTCGAGGTATTCGCTGGCACCGTCGTCGGGCAAATTCTGTGCCTGGTAACGGTTAAGCTCTTTGTTGATAAGTCGACGGGTATTGGCGTTGATGTCGGCAATCAGCTTTTTCCACTCGATGCGGTCGCGGTGCGGAATTTTGTCGGCGGTTTCGCGATAACGTGGGTCACGTAGGCGCGTCAGTAATTCGGCGGGTATCTGTACCCGGCAGATGGCTTCGGCTCCCTGGGGAATACATTCGATCAACTGCTTTACGTCGTCCTTCATTTCGAAGGTGCTGCCGCCCTTTTCGTTGAGCGTTTCGGAGAGCAGGCAAACTGTCTGGTCGAAATGAGCATCACCGATCCGTAACAACCGAAATACGTCGTGGTTGGGTGCGTCGCCGGGTCTATCAACCAAAGCGAAGTACTTCGCTTCTAACTGCTGCCCTTTATACTCATATTTCTGCTTACGGTCGTTGAATTTTTTAAAGTCACTGATCCGGCGGGCGGCTGTGGGGTTGGCCTGTATAAGTGTATTGAAAAAAGCCGTTCGGATGGCTCCTTTCAGCGAAGAACCGGGTAGAAGCGGCTGCCCATTGCCCGAAAACAATTGTTCGCGGATGGTCGGGAATTTTGTTTTGCCGTCTTTGGTCCACTTGGCGGGCTTTTTACTGCCCACGGCCCGCATGGTACGCCGGGCCACGTCGGCGGGCAACACAGCAGGCTTGCGCTTGCGAACATAATCGAGTAGATCGCCTTCATTGTCGATGAGCTGAATCCACTGATCCAGATTTTCTTCACCGATCATGTCCAGCACCTTGCGCTCATCGACCAGCGCCACCGTTGAGGAGTCCGAAAAATACAGATATTCTGTGTTGCCCTGAAGCATCCGGCCCGAGCCAATATGCAGCGGGGTCAGGGTTTCGATCAGTACGTGTTGCGTATTCATGCGTCGGGCGGAGAAACGGTGATGGGAATAGCAAAAGCAAGTCCGTCGCGCCAAACATGCTGGGTTACCTCTGGCGTGTCGGGTTGTAAGTCGGCTACTTTACCCAGGAGTGGTTTGCCAGGCCGATGTGGGAAAACTGATCCCTCCGTAAACATGTAAATCGATTTTTTACGGTACGTCAGGTGTTCGGGCCGGTCTGGACTGGCGATGTAGCCGCCCCGTTTAACTAGACCATAAGCACTCTGACCTAAAAAATCAGCATCCAGTTCGGTTTGTTCCGGGCACCAGAGCGACAGCAACAGTTGATGTGTCGGTTGATCGGGTACAGCCAGGGTTAACGTTGCTTCTGAAACCTCAAACTGCCCATTACCCACGCTTCGGTCGGTGCCCACGCCGTTGTCGCCAAGGCACTTAAGGGCAGCCCGCACATCGGCATATACTGTTTCGTCGTGACTACTAAAAGCAAACCAAAGGCCAGCCGTTTCACTGAAATACAGCCTGTCCACGTAATAAGGTAGCGGGTCTTCTTCATAATTAGCCGGAATGGTTACCCGTTGCTGCACATCCGTAGCAAAGACGGGGGTTTCGCCTAATGTTCGAACGTCGGTGTGATCGCTCACAAACCGACCATCTGCCGTAAAGTCAGCCGCCCGTAGGTGTCGCTTCCGCTCGTTGATGAGATCTTCAAAGTATGACTGACCTAGAAAGGCAAGTTTCTTATGTTTCTTCGCCTGCCGTTCTTGGATAATTTCGTCATCTCTAAACGGTTGAACACGGGCCTGCGGTTTTGGGAAGAACAGTTCATTGCCAACAAACGGAAACGCCGATGATATACGAAACTTTTTAAAGAACGCATCTGTGTCGCTTACAGACTCAGCCCCTAAAACCTGCCGGGCGCAGACGAAAAGCGCCGATTTGAGGGTATCCGCGTGGAGAACTTCTTCACTCTCGCCGTAATCGTCGGTTTTCCCTTTCGATAGATGCAAAGGGGAGCGGAAGTGCATTTTCAGCACTCGATAGGTCAATTCAGCCATCGGTCAGCGTAGGTCTGTAGGTACTTTAGCTTCATCAAGAGTCAATACGTTTTCCTGGACTTGACCTTGATAGAATTCACTGGTTCGCTCTACTACTGATTGAATACGAATTTTGACCTGACCATTACCACGCGAACCGGAGCCGCCGAGGTAGTCATCCTGAAGAAGTTGAAGCGCTTTGTATGTCAAAGAACGAAGCTCGTCCCTAAACTTGTCTTCATCAAACACATTCACGACGATGTTCAGGCCGAAGCGTGCTCCTGCGGGTACCCGCTCGAAAGTACGGGGCATTGCCGCAGACGTGATACGGTCAATAACAACTTCTGTTTTGGCTTCAGTAAATGGTAATTCAGTACCTTTTAATTCGTCAGGATTAAGCAGGAAGCCGTCACGGCAGATAATGCGGGAAGGGCGCTGGCGTTCGTCGCCCCGTGCCGAGCCGAACAACACTGTGGTTTGATGGTCTGGGTTTTCGCCAGGGCCGTTTTTAACTTTGCCCATAGCTTTATCGCCAATATAGCCAAACGACACTTCTAGTAAAGAGCGCATTTTTCCTTTCACTGAGCTGCCGGGTACATAAGGCTGTTTGGTAACAGGGTTACGAATCACCATTTTGTCGGGGCCACCGATACCCATGGCTGAGTTAGAGCCGCCAATTAGCAGACCTGTTAACGCTTCTATTTCTCCTTTGATTAAGATTTTCTTTGTCAGTTTCATGTGTTTGGAAGGTTAGTCACGTCCACCAGCGGCTTTGTGATAGGCTAATATGGCTTCAATAAAATCGCAGAAATTTTTAAAACGGACTTCGTCGTGTTCGGTGCGGGCCTTTACGGCTTCATGAGCAAGTTTCATAACCCGTTCAAAATCTGTTGCCCCAGTTGATCGGTCTTTGTCCTGCGCACGTCGTGCGGCATATGCCATTTTGGGCTTAAGTAGAAGAAAATCAGTTCGTCCATTATTAAATCCTGCCATCTGAATGCGCTTTATTTCACCAAAAACGTTTCGTATCTGTGATGTTGTGAAATTTGCACCTTTGAGATGTTCGCCAAATCCTTCCGCAAAAATGATGGCGTCGTCTGTAATACCGCTGGTAATCCAATCGGCTGAAAACGACACTTTTTTATTTTCGTTACCATAGGTAGGTGGCCCACTTGGTGTACTCCCGGAGCCGTAGCTGCCGGACGAGTATGCCCCTCTGTTTTTGTTTTGGTCGTACTGTGGCATATTAGTCAGTTTGTGTGTTTTCGCTTCTCATTTCAAGTTCCGCCCAGCGGGCTGCTACGTTGAGTAATTCCAAAAAAGTGTATTTTGAGTCAGTTAGTGGTTGACCCTTATAAGTACGGTTTGTAAATAAATCTGTCTTTAGCTGATCGAAAAATCGTTTAGCCTCTTCAGATTTAGCTCGTTCTCTAGCCCGCCCCAAATCATATGCAGAGATCCAACGCCAGCTTGGATTTTGCCCGTTTTTAGCTTGTTCCTGCTGCATGGTGTAAAGTGTACCAATCTTGGAGATTAGTGCTTTGGGGATGTTTTTTTCACCGCCAATGTGGCGTTTAAGGTCATCTTTCAGCTCCGTGACAAGTTTCCACTCTTTACCCCACGCTAATGGTGTCCCCAATAGGCTGAGGCTGTTTTTCTCACGCTCACCATATCGGTGGTTTTTAGCTCGTTTCTCCTCGTCAGCTGATTGATCGGCGGCTTTGGCAATGGGAAATTTAGCTGGCACTACTGCTACTCCGCCTGAGATGCCTAACCGGTTGCTCTGGCAAGTCCAATCAGCGAAGTCCTGCTGAATAGCCTCTGCAAACCGAAGAATTACATCCCACTTACCAACAATGAACAGGTCATCGCCACCAGCATAGAGAATAAAGGTGTATTCGCGGAAGTCAGCGTCTTCTTCCCGAATTTGATTGAGATACCCTTTAAAGAAATAGTCTAGTGAGCGACTCAGCGTACTGTATCGCGAGAACGTACGTTTTCCCGAAGAAAAGCCATTCTTGAAGAGAAAGCCAAGGTTATCGACGTCCATTCGCAAAACGCCCAGACGTTTGAAATTTGTACTATCAGGTCCGGCCAGTTCTTCGAAATATTTTGGCTCCCCCTGCCGGGAACGGGGTATCGTGTTGCCACCGTAAAATGTGAAGCCGTACGTTTGATCATTACCAGGAAGCCCAAACCCTGACGTCTCCCCGGTATTAACACTTTGCACTAATACACTATCTACACTACCTCTGGCCCAATTACGAAACTTCTCAAGTTGCTTCTCACCGATAAAATAATAATGTTGCCCTAAACCAAGCGGATTGAAAAACCGGTTGCTCTCTACCCCAAATGTTCGTTCATCCGGCTCCCAATAAGTAATGGGCTGGTCCGACTTTACCACGTACCGAACAGTTTCGCGCAGTGTTCGCCCAAGCCGAATTTGTTCGAAGGTTGGTTTTCGAACACGCTGTCCTCTTTCTTCGACGCTATCCTCTGGTCCAAGTGGAAATGAGTCTTCTAGTAAGCCGCCGGTTTTAGGATCTCTATTAAATTCTTCACTGGTAATGGCATCGCGGCTACCTCGGCTTTCTCCGCCTACTTCGCTTGGCTCAAAAAAGAATCCGTAGTCTTTAGTAGACAGCGTATCGGCAAATCGTTGTTTTTTCTGAGCCGCCAGTTTTTCGGTTAACCCAGACCACACCTCGCCAATAGTGCCGTTTTTACCATATACTTGCTCTTGAGTTACTGGCTGACAATCGATGGCAAGAAACAATTTTACGCCTTGTTCGTCCCGCAACTTTTGGGCAACTTTCTGACGTAAAGAAGGTAATTCTGTTCGGGTAAACTCTGTGTTGGGAGCCAATATGTAAAAACCTCCTCCTGAGCTGTAGACAATGTTTGCCCGGTGAAGCTTCAGACCATCGAGCAGATACTGTACAATGCTATCTACCATCAATTGCAGATAGAATGAACGACCTTTCAGGTTTTTTGCCGCACTACGACCGATGATGTCGTAGATAAATGCCTGAATGCCCGACAAATCGCCCCCGATTAATAAAAAAGGTGCTTCAGTAACTGGAATGACCGGTTTAGGTAGCTGCTTCTCATGACTATAGTCAAATAAACAGAGGGCAAAGGCCGCTGTACTTTTTAAGTGGTCGTATAGCGATACATCGGGTAAATGCTTCGTACTGCTCGGCACGGTTACGGTGTATTTTTCAAGCAGATATAGCAGTGTATCAGCCAGGGTCGATACCGTTCGGGGACGGTTCTGCTGCTTACCGATAGTTGTCAATTCTTCGGCAAACGATTGCCAGAGTGTCCGGTACTGCTCTGGAGCCGACTGGTCAAAGTCATCAGCCATCGCTTTCGGAAAGAACGATTTGTCTAATGCAACAGAAGTGATTGGCAATCGATAACGAATAGTTTTTTCGTCATAGATTGTTTCAAATACGCTTACCATTCGGACTTTTTTGAAATCGTCCCAATTTCCGGTTCCTTCGGTATTCAATTCTGCATATTCATCAACCATTCCCTCCTGACTCGTGCGGTCAATGCCCGAAGAATAATGATCGGCCAGTTGTATGAGACCTTCCTCTATTCGGGCGGAGTCTGGCTTGTGATGAGCCGCAGCAAGACGTGCCAACTGGCGCAATTGATCGGGCGTCAGCGCGTCGGTAAACAACGCACGAAACGTTTCAAAGAATTGATACGTCCATAGTACGTGCTTGTGTGTGTACCGATCATGCTGATCTTTGGGGCAAAGGGTACTTTCTAATGCTTTAATATCATCAGAGAGTAGCTTTGATTTTTGTACTCCATTTGCATCCCCCCGCTGGTAAAACTTACCGATGTCGTGCAGTAGCCCTGCCAGATAAATCAATTCCCGTGTATGTGTCGTATCTGCCATGCGTTCGTATGTTACTGGTCATTGCTCCTTTGTTCCCTTTCTCCTCTTCTCCCTTCCTCCTTTCTTCTCGTCACCACCCCAAACCCCAAACTCACGCCTTTGCCCAGCCCAATAAAATCGGGCAGGAACACGTTGGTGTCGAACGTAGCGTCGAAGGCGGTCAGCAGATGCTCTTTGAAGCGCTGTTTGCGCGGGGGCGAAAGGTGACGAATGCGGACCCGTACTTCGCGGTCGATGTACCAGTCGAGGCCTTTGGCCATGGAGAGGATGTTGCCCCGCAGGATACGTTCCAGAAAATCGATGCGGTCGCGCTCGTAGGGGAGCTCCATAAAGCGCAGGTAGTTCTCCTGGTTCAGCGCCAGCCAGTGGCGGATGGAGAACGAGAAGCTGTACTCCCAGGCTTGTAGGGTGTATTGGTTCAGCCGCAGGTCTTTTACGCGCAGTTCAACCGGCCGCCCGTTCAGCTCGACATCCCAGGTCCGGTTCTGGAAGAAGTGGTGAATGTCCTCGGTGCCCTCGTCCAGGCAGATAATGGCCGGGCTGCGGCCGATGCGCTTGTACTGAATGAGCGGGTAGCGGTAGATGGAGCCGGCCGATTCGTAGTGGTTATGAAAGAGGTCATGTTCCCGGCCGGCTTTGGCGATGACCGCGCCCCGAAAGGCAGGGATCTCGTGCGGTTCAATGGAGGCATCGAACCGGATGTGCAGGTATCGTAGTTTTCGCAAGGGTAAGGAACGGGTTAGGGTGACGAACGAATTGCTTCTGCAAAAAGTAAGAATCTTTCCTAAGAAGCAAGTAGCGACATTGCCGTTAGCTAAATCGCCCGGCAAAGGTTGCTGTTGAGAATGCAACCTTTTTGCAGCCACCCTAAAATTACTTATCCCCGGCTATACCTCCTCCGACGTACCGTCTGCCACACCAGGCCCACCAGGCCCACCAGCGCCACCGGTCCCAGCAGATTCAGCAACTGCCATTGCAACCGCTCGTTGTTTAGCCGAATCCTGTCCAGCGGCCGGATGGTTACCTGCCGGGCGCGGGCAGCGATGACCCCTTCCGGGTCGACCAGGTAGTCGATGGCGTTCAGAGCAAAATCTTTGTTGGCAAACGTGTTGCGGGTAAAACGGTCGTAGCCAAGTGGATACGGTACGTTCTGGCGGTAATTGACATCGTTGACAATCAGGTCGCCGTCGGAGCAGACAATCACCCGCGACGGCTCACCTTCGGCTTTAAACGTTGCGGCTCGGGGGTCGCCCGGCAAAATGCGGCCGGCGTAGATGGACCGGAAACGGCCTTCCAGCAGGCAACCGACCAGCCGCACCCCACCATCGTACGTGGCCGGGTCGGGCTGCTGGCGGGCCTCGTTATAGGCTACCACGGCCGGTACTTTCAGAATTTTGGTATAGGGGGAGGTCATCAGCAGGGGCGTTTTCCGGATACCCGCTGCGCGAACGGTATCCAGCGTGCTGACAAACCGGCTGTACAAGGCATCCAGGTTACGCACGATAGGGCTGGCTCCGAAATTGTTGAGGATCGGGTAAAACCGCCACGGCACCAGTTGGATGTTTGGTTTATCGCCCATATTACCCACGTTGAGCGGAATGGCCGCGCAGCTCAGGTCCTTGATAATGTCCTGATTGACCCGAACTCCCCAGCGGAAAAACAGGTCGTCGAGGTTCAGGCTGAGCGGCTGGGCAAAGGTACCTTCCGCCCCCACACTATCGACCCGCTGCCCCTCCACGAAGAACAGCGCCCGACCACCGTTCACCACAAACTGGTCTATCTTGAACTTATCGTCTTCTGAAAACGGCTGCTCCGGCTTAGGCACCAGAATGGCATCGATGCCCTGAATAGGCCCCGGTTTACTCAGGTCCACAAAATACAGGTCGTAATTCTCCTGAATAGACGCCAGCAGGTCTGAGAACCGCGAGGGCGGCACACTCGTATTGCCGGAGATCAGCCCGATTTTGCGCCGGTTGCCTTCGGTCTGCGTCAGC
Source organism: Nibrella viscosa (assembly GCF_039541875.1). Classification (NCBI taxonomy): domain Bacteria; kingdom Pseudomonadati; phylum Bacteroidota; class Cytophagia; order Cytophagales; family Spirosomataceae; genus Nibrella; species Nibrella viscosa. The sequence continues at coordinate 59,966 of NZ_BAABHB010000007.1, forward strand.
CGCCGGATGGCCGACCCCAGTTGAAACTCTACCCCCTCGTACGATTGGTTGAGCTGTTCTTCGGGCGAGGCCGCTTTGTTGCCTTTGAGCAGTTGCACGGCCGATTCTTTGCCCTGGTAAGAAACAATGGCTCCCGGAAAAATCAGTTTCTCAGTGCGCTTTCCCCCTTCGTTGGCAAAGAGATTGGTCGGGGTTACGCCCCGCTCCGCCAGTTTTTCGATCAACTGCGCTTTTTCTTTTTCACTGACAATTGCGGTAGGGTCAATGAACCGGTAGGTTAGATGCCGGCCGGCCTGCGCCTGAAACTCCGCCAGCGTTTCCCGCACGGCATTCTCCAGCCGCCTGAAACCCGGTGGCAAATCACCGGTGAGGTAAACATTTACGTGTACATTGTCGTCCAGATCAGACAGCAGGTTGCGCGTGGCGCCGGAGAGTGTATAGCGTTTTTCTTCGGTCAGATCTATGCGGAAAAACAAAAAGCTCGACAGCACATTGACGGCCAGCAGAGCCACGATAACGATTGCAAAACGGGAAATTTCAGACTTCATACAGACGGTAAACGGACGGAGCGGCAAATATTGTAAACGCAAAGATAAAAGGATGGCAACCAACCTCATCGGCGGGTTGTTGACTAGTTGAATAACCGGTTTGTTCCGATGCCGAAAACCCGCTAATTTGCCCGGATATTCAACGTCTTTGCTTATGACTACTTCACCCGGCAAACTTGCTACCCTCGACCGCGTCATGGACGGCCTCATGAGCCGCTACCGCGAACGCGTGCCCGATGTAAACGGCATTATCAACGCTATGATCGATGAAGGCGTTATCCGGTCGGCCAACGAGATCGAAAACGACCATATCGCCTTTCGGACCATGGGCGTGCCTAACCTCGGCATCCGGTCGTTCGAGAAAATCTTTCTGCACTATGGCTACCAGAAACGTGACGAATACAACTTCACCGAAAAAAAGCTGACGGCTTACTGGTACAGCCCGCCCGAACCCCACTACCCGCGCATCTTTGCCAGCGAACTGCGGGTAAACGAGCTATCTCCCGAGGCCCAGACGATCATTCACAGCTACACCAACGAAGTTACCAGCGACCCGGTCGATTCGCTGGACCTGGACGATGCCGCCAGGGTTGACCGGTTCCTCCACCAGCCCCTGTGGCGCACGCCGACGCTCAGCGATTACCAGCGCCTGTTAGGCGAAAGCGAATATGCGGCCTGGGTGATCTACAACCGGTACTACCTCAATCATTTCACCATCAGCGTGCATAACCTGAAGCCGGGGTATACTACCATCGATGCGTTTGTGGGCTTTCTGGAGCGCCGGGGTTTTAAGCTAAACAATGCGGGTGGAAAGATAAAGGTAAGTCCGGATGGTGCGTTGCGGCAGGCCTCGACGGTAGCCCAGATGATCGAGGCCGAATTCGCCAACAACGAAACGCACCGCATTGCGGGCTCCTACGTCGAGTTTGCCGAACGGCGCGTCCTGCCCGAGTTCGAGCAGTTGCCCGCCGATCAGATCCGGCGCGAGCACCGGCGCGAGGGCTTCGAAACCGGCAATGCCGACAAGATCTTCGAGAGTACGTTTACGTCGCAGACGGGGAAGTAGTGGGCAGTTCTCCGTAGGCAGTAGGCAGTTTGCAGAAAAAGAACCGGAAAGTGCTCGTTCCGCCTGCCTACTGCTCAAAGAATCCAGCGGAAGAAGATATACAGCGTAAAGGAGAGCAAAATAGATACCGGGAGGGTGAGTACCCAGGCTGCGGCTATGTTTCTGACGGTACCGCCCTGCAGGTTTTTGATTCCTTTATTTGCCACCATACTTCCGGCAATACCGGACGACAGCACGTGCGTAGTACTAACGGGTAGTTTCAGCGCCGATGCAATACCGATGGTACTGGCCGCTACCAGTTCGGCCGAAGCACCCTGCGCATAAGTCAGGTGCTGCTTACCGATCTTTTCACCAACAGTCACCACAATCCGGCGCCAGCCCACCATGGTACCTAAGCCCAGCGAGAGGGCAATCATCAGAATGACCCAGGTGGGGGCATAGTCGGTAAACCGGCGTAGACCCTGCTTTTCGTCCAGGTTCTGGGTAATGGCATCCCGCTCGCTCTTACTTAATTCCACCTCCTCGCTTGCCATCAGCTTTTTCAGGTTGCTGTTGATCAGCAGCAAATCCCGGCGGACGTCCAGCCGCTTTTCGGCCGGCAGTTTGCCATCTACCAGCGAACCGGTCAGCATAACCTGTAACTCATCTATTTCCTGCCGGGTAGACTGAAGCCGCAACCGGTCTACCTGCCCAAGCCTCGTAGTATCGATCCGGCTAACTGATTGCTCAATCCGGGCCAAATTACCCTGCATTGCAAGCGGGTCTTTGCCAATATCGAGCGCAAAATAAGCCGGCGTGATCCCGATCAGAATTAGCATTACCAGACCGACGCCTTTCTGACCGTCGTTACTGCCGTGGAAGAAGCTTACCAGGGTACTGGTGCCAATGAGAATGCTGCGAATCCAGGTCGGCGGGGGAGCGTTCTTTTTGGGCTCCTTAAAGAGTTGATCCTTTACGTCGGCGGGCACCATGCGCCGGATCAGAAACATCAGGATAACCACCAGGCTAAAGCCCAGCAGCGGAGACAACAGCAACGCCTGAAACGTTTCAAACGCTTTATCCCAGTTCACAGCCGCGCTGGAGCTTTCAGGCATGGTTGAGAAGGCCAGACCCACGCCCAAAATGGACCCGATGAGCGTGTGCGAACTGGAACTGGGCAGGCCAAAATACCAGGTACCGAGGTTCCAGATAATGGCGCTGATCAGCAGGGCCAGCACCATAGCAATGCTGTGATAGACGTTCTGATCCACCAGCAGTTCAACGGGCAGGAGGTTTACAATCCCCATCGCCACGCCGATGCCGCCGAACAGAACGCCGATAAAATTGCAGATACCCGACCAGACCACGGCCACGGTAGGTTTCAGCGAATTGGTGTAAATAACAGTAGCTACGGCGTTAGCGGTATCATGAAAGCCATTGACGAATTCAAATGCGCAGGCAGCTAAAAGACTAATAGCCAAAAGGATGAAAACATCCGTTTCGAGTCCAAACATGTTGTGTTGAAGGCAGTAAAGATAAAGTCAACCGCTTGTTGACCATACTTTTAGCAAAGGTAAGGCAAACTTACCAGCATAGTGTTAAGAAATTATTAACAGCATCGGTAACCTTGTTCACGAGCTTCTCCTCTGTTTCAGGCAGCTTTGTCTTTTCCTGCCAACTGCCCACAGGCTGCGTCTATATCTTTACCCCGACTGCGCCGTACATTCACCACCACGCCCTTGCTCTCCAGAAAAGCGGCAAATCTGTCGAGTGTTTGCGGGTCGGTATTTTTGAACGTAGCCTCGGCAATGGGGTTGTATTCAATGATGTTTACTTTGGCCGGTACGCGCTTGGTAAACTCCCACAGCTCTTTAGCGTCCTGCAGGCTGTCGTTGAAATTGTAAAACAAAATATACTCCAGCGTGACGCGGGTGCCGGTTTTTCGGTAGAAATACTGCAAAGCCTCCGCCAGTGCCTTCAGCGTGTTGCTCTCGTTGATGGGCATGATCTGGTTGCGCTTCTGGTCGTTGGCTGCGTGCAGCGAGAGGGCCAGATTGAACTTCACGCCATCGTCGCCCAACTGATTAATCATCTTGGCAATACCGGCGGTAGATACGGTAATCCGCCTGGGCGACATATTCAGCCCCTCCGGCGAGGTAATCCGCTCTACCGACTCCAGCACGTTGCGGTAGTTCAGCAAGGGCTCGCCCATACCCATGTATACAATGTTGGTGAGCGGTACGCCGTAGTGTTCCCGCGCCTGCCGGTCTACTTCTACTACCTGGTCGTATATCTCGGAGGCTTCCAGGTTCCGCTTACGCTCCATATAACCGGTGGCGCAGAACTTACAGGTCAGCGAACAGCCCACCTGTGAAGATACGCAGGCCGTCATGCGATCATGCGGTCCGTCGCCACGGTCGCCCTCGCGCAGGGCCGGGATCAGCACGCCCTCCACCAGGTTGCCGTCGTACAGGCGAAACGATGATTTAACCGTGCCGTCGGTGCTTTTCTGCTGCTGGGCCACGGTGAGGGGCCGAATCTCAAAATGGGCGTCCAGCAACTGCCGTGTCTTCAGCGAGAGGTTGGTCATCTGGTCGAACGACCGCGCCGATTTCTTCCAGAGCCATTCATAGACCTGCTTTGCCCGGAATGCCTGCTCGGCATGCTCCACCATCCAGTCTTTCAACTGCCCGGCCGTCAGTTTCCGTATATCCTGTTTTTTCTGTACCGCTGCCTCTGTCATTACTACTCTTCCTTACTCAGTTTTTGTCCTATTTCGAACTGATCTTTCTGTGCTTTCCAGCGCCGGACCGCATTACCACCCGCCGGAATCCATTCGGATGTTACGTCCATGATTTTAGGTGCTACGGGCAAAATATGGGGATAAATCCAGGTGCCATCGGTTTGCCGGGCTGGTATCTTAACGCCTATAGTACTAAACAACCAGAACAGCACACTAATTCCGAACACCCACGTAAAAATACCAACCGAGGCCCCGGCCACACTGTCGAACGTGCCCAAAATCGTGTACCGCAACGATTGCCGCAGCGAATAGCCCATCTGGTTGATCAGGAAAATGGTAGGAAAGAAAATAATAGAAAACCCAAGCCAGGGTAATATCCGGCGGGCCATTTCGGTGCTGATGTACGGGGCCAGCAGATCGATACCAAAATTCAGGAACTTAAACCCGACGATCATCGCCACAATAAACGCCACCACCGCCACAATCTCCACCAGGAGCCCTTTGCGGTAGCCGTTATACGCCCCCCAGATCAGGGGAATGAGGATGAGGATGTCGAGTGTTTTCATAATAAAGAGTGAAAGAGCGAATGAGTGAAAGAGCGAAAAAAGTAGGCGTCTCAAAACCACTCTTTCACTCATTCACTCTTTCGCTCTTTAAGCCAAAAGCTGCTTTACCGCCCCCGAAATCGCCTTCCCATCGGCCTGACCGGCGAGTTCTTTGGTGGCCACGCCCATAACTTTGCCCATGTCGGCGGGGCCGGTGGCCCCCACGCGGGCGATGATGTCCTGCAGGCGGGCTTTCAGTTCGTCGTCGGAGAGCTGCTTGGGCAGGTATTTTTCGATGACAGCAATTTCGGCCTCTTCGGTTCTCAACAGGTCTTCGCGACCCTGCTGCCGGTAAATATCGGCAGAGTCTTTGCGCTGCTTGACGGCTTTGGTCAGAATACGGGTTTCGTCTTCCGGCTTCAGACCGTCGCCGGCGCCTTCTTTGGTTTCTTCCAGCAGGATCATTGATTTGATGGCCCGCAAGGCCCGCAGCCGGTCCTGGTCTTTGGCCAGCATTGCCTGCTTAATATCCGCGTCGATTTGTTGCTTCAGTGACATATAACAGTGAGAGTGAAGAATTATGCGTTAAGAATGAAGAATAGTGGTCTATCTTCGTCTCCGGAACAAATGAAAGTTGGGCAAAGTTACAAAAACAGCGATACCTGTTCTATTCATTCACTCAGTCATTCGTTAATTCAACATTTCTCAGATGACCCGCCTAAGCGTCAATATCAACAAAATAGCAACCCTGCGGAATGCGCGGGGCGGCAATAATCCCAATGTGGTGCGTGTAGCCCAGGATGCCGAGCGGTTCGGTGCCCAGGGGATTACGGTTCACCCCCGCCCCGACGAACGACATATCCGTTACCAGGACGTGCTGGACCTGAAAGAAGTCGTCACCACCGAGTTTAATATTGAAGGCAACCCCGACGAGCGCTTTATTGAACTCGTAAAACGGGTCAGGCCCGATCAGGTGACGCTGGTGCCCGATGCCCCCGACGCCATTACCTCCAACGCCGGCTGGGACACCCTCCGCCATGCCGACCACCTGCGCCGGCTGGTTGATACGTTCAAAAGCGACGGCATCCGGGTTTCAATTTTCGTAGACGCCAACGAACGCATAGTCGAAGGGGCCAAAGCCACCGGCACCGACCGCATTGAGTTGTACACCGAACCTTATGCCGCCGAGTTCTACGACAATCGCGAACACGCCATTGCCTCCTTTGTGCAGGCCGCCCGCGTAGCCAACGACCTGGGGCTGGGCCTTAACGCCGGCCACGACCTTAATCTGGATAACCTGCGGTACTTTGCCGAGAACATACCCGGCCTGCTGGAGGTATCCATTGGCCATGCCCTTATCAGCGACGCTCTTTATTTTGGGCTGGAAAACACGATTCAGATGTATCTTCGGGAACTAAGTAACGTTTGATAGAACGCGGATGACACGGATTAAGCGAATTCACACAGATTTTATTTAGATTATATTCGCGAAAATCTGCTCAATCCGCGTCATCCGTGTTCTATCCACCACCATGATCCAGCAATTAACTGTCGACGAATTTTTAGAAAAAGCCCGGCACCTGCCCATCATTGATGTACGGTCGCCGGGCGAATACGAGCACGCGCATATTCCCGGAGCCGTCAACATACCGCTGTTCGACAATGAGGAGCGGGCGCAGGTGGGTACCCGTTACAAGAAGGCCGGCAAAGATGCCGCCGTGCTGCTGGGTCTTGATCTGGTGGGACCAAAGCTGACGTCGTTTGTCAAGCAGTCGCGGAAGCTGAATCCGAAGGCGCAGGAGGTGCTGGTGCATTGCTGGCGGGGCGGTATGCGGAGCGGCAGTTTTGCCTGGCTGCTGAACACGGCCGGCATGCAGGTAGCTACCCTCGTTGGCGGTTATAAAGCCTACCGCAATGCGGTGCTGGAAGCCTTTGCCGAACCACGCCCGTTGATTATTCTGGGGGGCAAAACGGGCAGCGGTAAAACCGACGTGCTGAAAGAACTGGCCCGACAGGGCGAACAGGTGATCGACCTGGAAGGATTAGCCCACCACAAAGGCTCCTCGTACGGGGCCATCGGGCAGGCACCGCAGCCAAGCTCCGAACAATTTGAAAACCGGCTGTTTACCGAATGGCGACAACTTGACCCTGGCCGGCCTATCTGGCTGGAAGACGAAAGCCGCAACGTCGGCACCTGCTTTATCCCGTTGCCCCTCTGGCAGCAGATGCGGATGGCACCGGTCGCGTTTATCGATGTACCGAAAGCAATCAGAATAAACCGGCTGGTACAGGAATACACCGGCATCGACCATCAACTACTGATTGAGGCCACCGAACGCATCCGCCGGCGCCTGGGCAACAAAGACACCCAACTGGCCCTGAACGCCCTGGCCGAACACGATTACGCCACCGTGGCCGACATTACGCTATCGTACTACGATAAAGCCTACCTGCACGGTCTCTCCCAGCGTGAAGCCGAAACAGTACACCAACTGGCCATTATGGAAGACAACCCCGCCGAAACCGCCCGGCAGCTAAAAGCATGGGCAGCGGATTATGAGAAGGTAACCTTGCGGTAAATGTCGCTTATGGGCAACACCAGTTTACCCAGCCGAACCGTTTCTTCCGGCGAATGATAATCGGTATTCAGCCACTGATCGGGTTGCGCAGTGCGGGCATACACGGAGGCCATCGGCTTTGTCTGGTCAACAAACAGGACGTAGTGCAGCGAGAGCAAGGTTTTATAGCACTGATAGCTTCGTACCTAAATCATAATCTTTCGTTGATTCTGACAGGATCTCAACCACCAGATACGAATTTGTCAGTTGCGTACCGGACAGTTTACTGCTGGGTAGCCGTACAAAGTCGGGTACCCCCTGAATTACCGGCACATCTGCGTTGAACTCGCTCCGGCAGGCTTCTGCATAGATTTTAATGTTACTGCCTACTACGGAGTAATTACCCAAATCATCGAAGTAGTTGGCCAGCAGTTTGGCCAGTGTTACCACCAGCAGTTCATGAATAAAACTTGCCTGTCCCGTCTGTGCGGTATTGCCTTCCTTTTCGGCTTCTGCACTAGAAATGATTTCGCCATTGACGTATTCAATAGTATAGGGTACCTCATCGACCAGGTCGAGGTATTCTTCCCAGGTAGCCGGCACCCGCAGCATAACCGGCCCGGCGGCCCGCTCGGCCCAGGTCATCGGCAATTTTGGCGGTACTGCTTCCATTGATTACCGCGTTTATACATCCATTAAAGATAACCAAAATCCTCTATATTCGTTTCTGCCAATACGATACCCATGATTGAACGCATCGAAACGCCGGGGGCTCCCCTGCCCGCCGGTCACTACGCGCAGGCAACCGTCTGGAACGACCTGATTTTTGTTTCCGGTCAATTGCCCATCAACCCCGTGACGAAGGAGAAAATCACCGGCCCCATCAACGAGCAAACCCGGCAGGTTCTGGCCAATATGCAAGCCATTCTGGAAGCTGCCGGCAGCGACCTCCACCACGTACTGAAAACGACGGTGTACATTGCCGACATCAGCCTCTGGGACCAGGTCAACGCGGTATATGCCGGCTTTTTCGGCGATCACCGGCCCGCCCGCGCCGTGGTTCCCACCAACGAATTACATTACGGTTTTTTGATAGAAATTGAAGCGGTGGCAGTCCGGAAAAGCGCAGCAAAATCCTGAAGGTGCAGGGAACAAGCGTCTCTGTGGCGATTAGACCGAACGGGTACCGTATTATCATAAACGTGGAAACCCGTATAATCAGTTCGTCGGCCGGTCCGGTACGGGGGCACTGGCGTGGAATTCGGTGAAGATGCGCTGGATATAATCGTCCAGCAACTGCTGGATACGGTTGCGATCACCGGAGCGGACAATGAGGCCGACATGGTGCTCTTTGTGCATACGCCACCAGATTTCGGGTTCGGTGAAAACGGATTGGTCAGGCCATTCCTGACGGGCAAGGGATACGATCAGGCCGGCGTAGTGATACTGCTCGTCGGGGAGATGGTAGGGCAGGTTGCGGGCTACTGCGCTTTCCAGTCTGGCCCATTCGCGCCAGAGGTTAATGCCGGAAGCGGCTTCCACCATCTCGGCAATATGTGCTCCGCCAACACGGGACGAGGTTTCCAGAAAATACAGCTCGCCGTCGTGGTCGCCCTTAATGTACTCGGAATGCGAGGCACTGTACCGCATCCCGAACGCCTTCAGCACCTGCTGGTTCAACTGCTGGAGAGCCAGCGTTTCCAATCCGTCGTGCGGCATCACCATTGTCCGGAACACCCCTCCGCCATGCGCAACCTCCATCGGCGTAGCCAGGTACTGACTGCAGCGGGTGAAAATAACGGTACAATCCAGCGAAAGCGAATCGACATGGTACACCTTGCCCGGTTTAAACTGTTCGATGAGGTAATTGTGCCGCAACTCACCCAACGCATGAATGGCCTGCCAGGCTTCGTCCAGCGAATGTACTTTCCGGATGCCCGTAGCCGACGCTTCGGAGCGGGGCTTGATCAGCCACGGGGCTTCTGTGGAGCGAAGAAACTCCGTGATGCTTTCGTCGTGAAACAGTGGGCTGAACGCGGGCACCCGAATTCCGGCCGACTGCGCCCGTATCCGCATAGCCAGCTTGTCGCGGAAATAGCGGGAGGTAGTCAGCCCCATACCATCAAAACGGAATGTTTCGCGTACCAGAGCCGCCTTCTCTACGTCGAAATCATCCAGCGCCACCACCCGGTCGATCCGACGCGACCGCATTACGTGCGCCAGTCCCTTCAGCATGATGTCCAGGTTTTCGCTTGAGTTCAGCTCGTTGGGCAGGTAGAAAATTTCGTCAATAGCCTCATGCGGCCACGGATGGTTGCGCAGCTTCTCAACGGTGAGCAGGTAAACCGTATTGCCGAGTTCTTTGCAAGCTTTTAAAAATGGTTCTCCTTTAAAGAATGTCGATATGCACAGGAACGACAGTTGACTCATGCCGGGTAATGAGTTAAAGTGACCAAATGGATAAGTATTATCCAAATACTTAAAGATTTCGCAGAAAATCAATCAGCAGCCGCACACCATAAGCGGTGGCGTTCTTCTGCGACCCAAATTCCGTGTCGGCAAAGGCCATACCGGCAATGTCCAGGTGCGCCCATTTGGGGTGATTTTCCGTAAATACTTCCAGAAACTTGGCGGCACTGATGGAGCCGGCAATTGGCTTTCCGCTGAAATTTTTCAGGTCGGCTACATCTGATTTAATGTCTTCTTTGTAAACATCCCAGATGGGCATTCGCCACAGCCGCTCACCGGTACGGTCTCCGGCCCGGATCAGTTGCGTGGCGAGTTCATCGTTTTGGGTAAACAGACCGGCCGCGTGGTAGCCTAAGGCGGCAATGATACTGCCGGTCAATGTAGCCAGGTCAATCAGCACCTCAGGCTGGTAATTGCTGACCATATAACCCAATCCATCGGCCAGGATAATGCGGCCTTCGGCGTCGGTGTCAATCACCTCAATGGTTTTCCCCAGATAAGAGCCGATTACGTCGCCCGGCTTGGTAGCGCTGCCGTCGACCATGTTTTCCGTAGCCGGCACAATACCGATCAGGTGAACGGGCAGTTTCAGTTTAGCGGCTGCTTCTACCGTCCCCAACACGGCGGCCGCTCCGCCCATATCGCTCTTCATCAGGTGCATGTTGGTAGACGGCTTTATGGAAATGCCGCCCGTATCAAATGTAACGCCTTTGCCGACGAGCCCCACTTTCCTGACATTGGCCGCATTGGCGGGTTTGTATTCGGCAATGATCAGCACAGGTGGCAGGTCACTGCCTTTGTTGACGCTCAGCAGGGCATCGAATCCCTGTTCTTCCAGCTCCTCCTTGTGCAGCACTTTGACCGAATACCCATACTGCTGCCCCGATGCTGTGGCCCAGTCGGCCAGCAACAACGGGTTCATGTAGTTCGACGGCGCGTTCATCAGCGTCATAATGTCAAGCTGCGTAGCTGCCAGCGCTTCGGCTTGCGTCAGCACCTGCTCCGCTGCGGCACGCTGCGCATCATCGACCAGTAGCCTCAACTGCCCATCTTCCGAAAAAAACGCTGAGGTATCGTTTTTTTCCGTCTGATACAGCCGCAAGTCATAACCGCCCCCGCAAACGCCCAGCACCACCGCTTCGACCCTGTCGGCATCAAAGCCGGTCAGGTCAATGGCAACCTGTTGCGACAGTTTGGCTTTTTGTTTGAAGAACAGTTCCCGGAACGCCCGCAGCCAGTCCATAGTACCGGGTGTTTTTCCCAGCCCCAGCAGGTAAGTTTTCCGGCCGTCGGGATGGTAGAGCGGCAGGACTTCTTTAGCGTCGGCTTTGAAATCGGTATTGAGCACCGAGGGGGGCACCCCTGTTTTTTCGCCGATGGTCACCAGGGTTTCGGCTAATGTATCGGTCTGGACAACCGGTATAACCAGGGCGTCCGGCGTGGTGGATGGGGAAGACGTTATTTGTATCTGCATTGCTTATGGTAGTGTCGGTTAAAAGAACAGCCACTCTACCGCTTTTGGAAATTCGCGGCTCCAGTGGGCTTCCTGGTGCGTTCCTTTCGGATCAATAGACACGTGGAGGTCGATGCTGAGGCCACCGTAATGCTGCCGGAGCAGGGCATCGTTGAAGCGCTGCAGGTTGGGCACCATGTACGACGATTCGGCTCCTCCGCCGTAGGCGTAGACCTTCATCGGCACCGGCGCGGCAAACTTAATGGCATCAAAGTAAATTTTCGGCGAAATCCAGAGCGCCGGCGAAAAAATCATCAGCCGCCCGAAGACCTGCGGAAACAGCATACCGGCATAAATACTGATCAGCCCACCCAGCGAACTGCCACCCATTCCGGTATGCGCGGCATCGGGTATGGTGCGGAAGTGCGTATCCACAAACGGCTTCAGCGAATGCCCGATGAACTCCAGATACTGCCGCCCCCGCCCCTGCCCGGCTTTGGTGCGGTGGAGAGTAAATTCCCGGATGCGTTCTTCGGCCCCGTGATCAATAGTCACCAGAATAACGTCGTGGTGGTGACGGGCTGCCAGCAGCGCCATTTTTTTATCCACCTCCCAGCAGCCGAACTCACTGCCTTCACCACAGAGGTTTTGTCCGTCGTGCAGGTACAGTACGGGGTAGTGTTTATCGGTCGTATGATAATCATGCGGGAGCAGCACCTGTATGCGCCGGGTGGTGTCCAGTTGCGGCAGATGAAAATCTTCGCTGATTAGTTCAACGTTCGGCAGAAAATCCGGATTGAACGACTTGCCGAACCACCGCCAGTGCGGAACAAAGTCACTCTGCGTACCATAATGGAGTGTACTAGTCCGGTTGGGTACGCCTTCGCCGGAGGCATCCAGCTCTACATGGTCCCAGCCGCCCCGGTTGTATTTGTATTCGATTTTGTCGGGTAACGAGAAATCAGCCGGAAATTCAAAGACATAGCGGCCCGGCTCTTTGAGCTGCATTTGCAACGGTTCCGCATGGGGATACCAGTCGCAGAAATTACCGGAAACGAACACCGGCCGGTCGTCATGAACCGGGGTTGTCATCTCCAGCCGAAGAGAATTAGACATGTATGCGAACGTATATACAGTTGGTTGATTAGAGAACCATCGAGCCCCCTCATTATGTTTTCGACAGGCTATAATTGTCTCCTGAAAAGCCGCTGCCGGCTACAAACGTAACTTTATTAAGCGGCCCCGGATTAACGGCTCGTGTTCGTAACTTTCTTATAGTAAACCGGACAGTCCTATGAGCGTGTTACGAACGATAGCGGTAGCCGGCCTGTCGCTGACAGGGAGTCTGGCCCTGGCGCAGACGGGAAACGGCCTGAAGGGCGAATACTTCAACGGCCCCAACTTTGAACAGAAAGCCTACACCCGCACCGACCCACAGGTCAGCTTCGACTGGAACTGGCGCTACCCGGCACCGGGCGTACAGCGGGAGTATTTCTCGGTACGGTGGACCGGCAAGCTCTACGCCCCCACCTCCGGCAAATACCGGTTCAGTGCGACCGTAGACGATGGCGTGCGTATCTGGGTCAATGGCAAAAAGGTGATTGATGAATGGCGTAAGCAGGACGATACGCAGTTTGTTGGAGAGATTACCCTCCAGGGAAAGCACTATTACGACCTGAAAGTAGAGTACTACAACGACTGGAAGGGCAGCATCATTTTTGTGTATTGGGAGACCCCTGAAGAGCGAAAAAGCAATCTGTTCGGGTATACCGGCAAACCGTACAAAACTATTCCGACGCAGTACCTCTTCAGCAAACCGGTAATGGCCGGCCCCGTTACCGCTCAGCCTCAGGTAGCTGTTGCCCCCGCTATTCCTGCGACAAAACCGGTTACAGCGGCACCGGCTGCTGTAACCACTAAACCAGCTGCCACCGCAAAGCCGAAAGCCTCGGCGACGGTGCCAAAGCAAAACATCTCAACCCTGAAATCAACCGGTCAGGTAGCAGTGGCGACGCCTGCCGTTAAAACCCCGGCCGTATTTACCAACCTGGTGCGGGGCGAAGCGGTTATCCTCAAACAGGTGTTCTTTGAGCAGAGTAACTACGTGCTGCGGCCGGAGTCGTTTACGGAGTTGAACAAACTGGTGCAGACGCTGAAAACCCAGCCGTCGCTGCAAATCGACATTGTGGGCCATACCGATAATGTAGGCGATCCGCGCCTGAACCTGGCCCTGTCGGAGAACCGCGCTAAAGTGGTGGCCAATTACCTCATCCGCAACGGCATTGCGTCTGACCGCCTGGAGACCAAAGGCTACGGCGGTACCCGGCCCATTGCCGACAATACTACCGAAGGTGAACGGGCCAAAAATCGCCGGGTAGAGTTTGTGGTCAGGTAAACACCGGAAATAACCGCTCATACCAAAACCGAAGGGCCGTACCCCCAAAATCGAGATATTCGGTAACGTTTCTATTCACACTAAACAGGAAACCTATGGTCAGGTGGCAACTGCTCTGCGTAGGAGCCTGTCTGGCTACGGCCTTGAACGCCTATAGTCAACAGCAATCGATGAATGGCCGGGGATTGGTCGGCGAGTACTACAGTGACCGGAACTACGGCAAAAAGGTCTTCACCCGCATTGACCCGAAAATTGACTTCGCGTGGTTCAACCAGGCACCGGGACCAGGTATGCCCGTATCCTATTTCTCGGTTCGATGGACGGGAAAACTCTACGCCCCTGCGTCGGGGAAATATATATTTACCGCTGAGGTAGACGACGGTATCCGCTTGTGGGTAGGCGGTAAAAAGCTCATCGACGACTGGGATCTCAATGACAACAAAACCATCACCGGCAGTATTCTGCTGACGGCCGGGCAATACTACGACCTGCGCATCGATTACTTCAACGATATGCTGGAGGGCGAAATCAAAGTCTATTGGGTAACCCCAAAAGACAATAAAGCTTCCGGTATTTTTTCCGGCAATCCAGGTACGCTTATTCCGGCTCAATACCTGTATCAGCCCCGCTATACACCCCCTAAACCCGCTGTTGCCCGCGCCACAGAACCGGTCAGTAACCCAACACCGGCAAAAACAACAGCGCCCACGCCTGTACCGGCACAGGTAGCAAGCCGTACCGTTCGTCCCAGTTTGCCGGCTCCAACTACCCCAAAGCCTCAGCAAACGAAGCCGGCCGATACGGCAACGGTCAAACGCACAACACCCCCGGTTGTAGCCGAAACCTTTGAAGGGCTCAAGACCGGCGAAGCGGTGGTGCTGCGAAACGTCTTTTTTGAGCAAAGCCAATATCGGCTGCGTCCGGAATCCTACGAAGAACTGGACAAACTGGTGAAGACGCTGAAGAAATACCCAACTGTTCAGATTGAAATCAGCGGCCATACGGATAATGTCGGCGACCCACGTTTGAACCTGACACTTTCGGAATACCGCGCTAAGGTAGTGGCCAATTACCTGACCCGGCACGGTATTGATTCCGACCGGCTCGAGGCCAAAGGCTACGGCAGCACCCGCCCCCTCGCCGACAATGCTACCGAAGCGCAGCGAGCCCAAAACCGGCGGGTGGAGTTTGTGGTTAAATGACGATTATCTCCTGTTCGCTAATGGACAAAAGATTGTCCGGATTCGGACAGATCCTGGAAAATAGTATAGGCTGTAACCGGCAGGAAAGCAATTTTCAGTGGTGGCACAAGTATTGAGCAACATTCAGGGAATAGCTGTGTCTTTAGGCACATAATACAGCAACCATGCTCCGTAATTACCTGAAAATTGCTTTCCGGAACCTGCTAAAGCACAAGTCGTTCAGCTTTATCAATATCGTGGGAGTCGCTATCGGCTTAGCCTGTTTCCTGCTGATTGCCTTATACGTGAAGGACGAGCTGAGTTACGACCGTCACCACCGGAACGCCGACCGTATTTACCGGGTAGCCCGGACGTTTCTGTCCAAAGACGGCACCGAATCGCTCAAACTGGGCCATGCGGCCCCACCCTTTGGTTCGCTCATCCGGCAGGACTTCCCGGAACTGGAGCAGGTGGTGCGGCTGCTGGAAAACAACGCCCTGCTGCGCTATGGGGAGCATTCGTTTAACGAGGAGAATATGTTCTTTGCCGAAGAGAACGTGTTCAAGGTATTTACAGTCAACGTACTCAGCGGTAACCCCGACAAAGCATTGGTCAATCCATTCTCCATTATGTTTTCTCGGCCGATGGCGGAGAAATACTTTGGAAAGGAAAACCCGGTGGGCAAAACGGTTCGGATGGACAGTCAGTTTGACATGACCGTAACCGGCGTTTTTGAGCCGTTGCCGGCACAGTCGCACTTTCATCCTGACTTTCTGATTTCCTTTTCAACCCTCAATGATAATCGCGTTTACGGAGCGGAAGGGTTGCGCAGCAATTGGGGCAATAACTCATTCTCGACCTTTATCCTGACTCCGCCGAATTACGACATCAGCCGCCTGGAGAAGGCCTTTCCGGCGTTTCAGGACCGGCATATACCGGCGTTTCAGAACGTTAAAGCCTCTTCGTATTCGGTATTGCATCTGATGAAGCTGACCGACATTCACCTGCATTCGCAACTGGATTCGGAAATTGAGCCGAATGGCGATATTCAGTACGTGTACCTGTTCTCGGCCATTGGCCTGTTCATTTTGCTGATTGCCTGTATCAACTACATGAACCTGGCCACGGCGCGTTCGTCGTCGCGGGCCAGGGAGGTCGGTATGCGGAAGGTAGTAGGAGCCATCCGGAATCAGCTGGTTGGGCAGTTCCTGAGCGAGTCGCTGCTGCTGGTGTCCATTGCGCTGGTGATTGCCCTTATTCTGGTGCTTATCTTCCTGCCTTTCCTGAACGACTTTACGCAGAAGCAACTGACCATTGGTGCCCTGGCCGACCCAACGTTTCTGCTAACCCTTATTGGCATTACCCTACTCACCGGTCTGGTCGCCGGCAGCTATCCGGCCTTCTTCCTGACATCGTTCCAGCCGATTAGTGTGTTAAAAGGCAAAGTGGCTTCTTCTATTCGGAATGGGCGGCTGCGGCAAACGCTGGTGGTGACGCAGTTTGCCATCGCGGTGGCGCTCATCATCAGCACGGCGGTGGTGTACAACCAGATGAAGTACATCCAGAATTATAAACTGGGCTACCAGAAAGATCAGATTGTGCTACTGCGCATGGGAGCCGACTCGGCCCGTGATTATGAGGCCCTCAAACAGGAGTTTAAACGAAGCAGCACCATCAATGATGTAGCTCGTTCCTCCAGAATTCCGTCTGGACGGTTGCTGGATTCCTGGGACGCGTATGTGCTGAAAGGCGATACCATGGCTCCCACGGATATCGGCATCAAAGCGCTGACGATCGATTACGAGTTTATCCCGACGTACCAGATTGAAATGGCTGCCGGCCGGAACTTCTCCCGCGAATTTCCTACCGATGATTCAACGGCCTTCATTCTGAACGAAACCGCCGTGAAAATGCTGGGTTGGAAAGACCCAAATGATGCCATCGGCAAGCAGTTTGGCTACGGTCGCGACCGGGGGCAGATTATCGGGGTAACCAAAGATTATCATTTCGAATCGCTTCACCAGACGGTAGCGCCCATTGTGATGTTCCTTGACCCGCAGCGGCTTTTCTGGGCATCGGTTCACGTAGCCGGTAAAAATCTGCCAAACGCGCTGGCCCATATCGAGTCCGTCTGGAAGAAGAACTTCCCCGAGCGTCCGTTCGCGTACGAGTTCCTCGACCAGCGGTTTGGCCAGTTGTACGCCCGCGAGCAGACGCAGCAGACCTTGTTCGGTATCTTCGCCGGTATCGCCATATTCATCTCCTGCCTGGGGCTGTTTGGCCTCTCTATGTTCATGGCCGAGCAGCGGACCAAGGAAATTGGCGTGCGGAAAGTCCTGGGAGCATCCACAACGGATATTGTGGCTTTATTCTCCAAAGACTTTCTGAAACTGGTGCTAATCGCCATTGTCATAGCCTCGCCGATTGCCTGGTATGCCATGGACAAATGGATGCAGGACTTTGCGTATCAATCGGGTATTCCCTGGTGGGTCTTCATCCTGGCCGGTGCGCTAGCGGTGCTGATTGCGCTGTTTACCATCAGCTTCCAGAGCATTAAAGCCGCGCTGATGAACCCGGTGAAGAGCCTAAGGGCGGAGTGATAACCTTTTAAACAACACCCAAACTAACACACAGCAATCAATCATGAAAACTTTACTCACCCTGTTGCTGCTGAGCGCAGGCCTGACGGCGGTAGCGCAGCGGTCGTCTTTACACCAGGAGATTAACGACAACGGAAAGACCTTACGGATACGCGTTGATGCGGAGCAGAAAGGCCGGGCAGAAATCCATTACCAGCGAACCTTTGACGTAAAAGGCATGAGTAAGGAAGAAAAGGAAGCTCTGGTCAGCCGGGTTATCGATTCTTTAGGCATTGTGGAGGCCCGGCACGATGTGGTTATTATCAAAAAACAGCGTGAAAACCGCGAGCCGGATGCCAATTTGGCCACCGCGGCTAAACCGGCTTCCAAAGAGGCAGGCTATGCCGAAACCAAGTCGGTGACGAGCGTGAAGCATACGCGTACAACCACAACCGTTAACGACGGTACGGTGGCCTCGTCCTCCTCCGGCATTGGCAGCACCAATAATCCGTTCACCAAAACCATTGAAGAAGATCCGGTATCGGGCCGGCTCAAGATGCATTACGAGTACACCAAAGACGGCGAACAATTCATTTTTGAGCGTACCGTGAATGCGCAGGGCAAAACCGAAAAAGAAAAGCAGCGGCTTATTGAAGAGACCGAGAAGAGTTTGGGTTTGCCGGTTAAGAATATGTAAGCCATGTACGGGTCCGGCGCACCGGTCCCGCTGACCCAGCCGCGATAGCGGTTAGGCTCCCTGGCTAAAAACTTGCCATCCTCTTTAGCCTAACGGCTAGGCCATCGGGACGATGACCCGTACAACAACGCTATGTTCAGAAATCACCTCAAAATCGTCCTTCTTGATGGACCCGGTGAAGCGTTTAAAGACGGAGTGAGGGAGGAAGAAAGGGTTAGGGAGGAGAGAATTCTGAGCCCCTTCCTCCCCTATAAAAACCCATTCAAATCAAGTTGAAGCACCTCGGAGAATGATGTTTCGGTAACCAGGCCGCCGTCGCCTTTGCGGTAGCGGAACCATTGGAAGGCAATGTAATCGTATACGAAGCCTTCCAGAATGCCGTAGTCATCCTGATCAATGAGTTGAATGACTTTTTTGAGGTCACGTTTCAAACCCTCGGTATGGCAGATTTCAACAATGATGGGGGTTTGGCGGGCGTCGTTGTCGTAAAGGATTAAATCGGGAACCGGACTCGCCTGGCTCTCATCAAGCATGGTTTCGGGGAGTGGTTCCAGGCGGATAGTGCCTTCTTTATAGAATAGTGGACCCAGTCCGGAGTTGAGTTTGGATATGACCCGCTGATGCGCTTTTGGGCCATAAACACTCATTTCCTCATAAGTCAGCGGAAGTCCGGATGCCGAAGGAATATACATAATTCGTAACGCTATCTACATCAAATATATCGTTAACCAACATGCTTCGCAACTATCTCACCACTGCCTTTCGGGCGCTGAAGCGCAACTGGAGCTATAGCCTCATCAACGTGGTAGGCCTCACTTTCGGACTAGCCTGCTGCCTGCTGCTTTTCCTGGTCATTCGGTATGAATTAAGCTACGACCGGCACCATGCCAGCGCCGACCAGCTCTACCGCATTGTCACGCACGTAAAAACATCGGAAGGTGAAGGCTATAACTCGGGTATGCCGCTGCCGGCGCTGGCGGCTCTGCGTACCGATTTTCCGGAGATGCAGCAGGATCTGACCATGATTAGTGACCTGCGGGAAACGCTGGTAGCCACCAACGCCCCGCAGGCACCGGGTGGGCTGCGTCGGTTTGAGGAGCCAAGGGGCACCATGGCCTTTGTGGAGCCGGAGTACTTCCGGCTGTTCAGCTACCAATGGGTACAGGGTAATCCGGCTACGGCGTTGGTTAATCCAAACACGGTAGTGCTGACGGAAACAATGGCAGAGAAGTATTTCGGCACGGCCAGCCCAATCGGCAAAATCATCAGAGTTCGGAACAAAATGGATTTTGTGGTAACGGGCCTAGTGAAAACTCCACCGGTAACAACGGACCTGCCTTTCGGTATCCTGCTATCCTTTGCGTCGCTGAAGGAGTTTGGAGCTAATACCGGCTGGGACGACTGGCAGTCAAACTCCAGCGGTGTCCAGATTTACCTGAAGGTATCCCGAGACCCGGCGCAACTGGAGCGGCAACTGGTGGCGTTTACCAAAAAATACCTTCCCGCCGAGGATGCCCAGCGGCAGCGGTATGAGCTACAACCTTTGAGCGACCTGCATTTCAACCCGGAGATCAGTACCTATAGTGATCGTACCGTGAGCCGGCGAATGATCTGGGCAATGGGGCTAATTGGCCTGTTTCTGCTAATTACCGCCTGCATCAACTTCGTCAATCTGGCAACGGCGCAGGCTATCCGGCGGGCCAAGGAAGTGGGTGTCCGGAAAGTGCTCGGTAGTTCACGGATGCAGTTAGTCCGGCAGTTCCTGGGTGAAACCGGTTTCCTGACAGGTATCTCCATTGTACTGGCCCTGGTCATTGCCTACTTCAGCGTACCATTCCTGGCCGATTTGCTGAAAATTCAACTGACATTCTCTCTTTTTGCGAATCAGGAGGTTGTTGGTTTTCTACTGCTGCTGGGCATGGTAACAACCGTACTGGCTGGTTTTTACCCGGCCCTGGTCTTATCAGGCTATCAGCCGGTGCAGGCGCTGAAGAGTAAGGTTCGCGTAGTAGGCAGCGGTCACCTTACCTTACGGCGGAGCCTGATTGTGCTGCAGTTTACCATTTCGCAGATGCTGATTATCGGAACCATTGTGGCCTATAACCAGATGGAATATTTCCGGTCGGCGGATATTGGCTTCCGCAAAGACGCGATCCTGACCGTACCCATTCCCGAGAAAAAGCCCGGCCAACTGGAAGTTTTTCGTAACCAACTGGCGGCCATTCCCGGTGTGGAGTCCGTAAGCTATGGTATGTCGGCACCTTCGGCAAACGGCAACTGGTGGACAAGCTTTCAGTTCGAGAATGCCGAAAAGCCCAGCGACTTCGGGGTGGTTATGCGCCCGGCGGACACCGCCTATATCAGCACGTACGGCATGAAATTGCTGGCGGGCCGTAACTTTCAGCCCGCCGATACCATGCGCGAGGCCATCATCAACG
Organism: Nibrella viscosa; assembly: GCF_039541875.1. Lineage (NCBI taxonomy): Bacteria > Pseudomonadati > Bacteroidota > Cytophagia > Cytophagales > Spirosomataceae > Nibrella > Nibrella viscosa. The sequence continues at coordinate 80,617 of NZ_BAABHB010000007.1, forward strand.
AAACGCTGCTGCATAAGGTAGGCCTGAATGACCCGCAGCAGGCGATCGGCCGATTGATCTCGGTGGGCGGCAATCCAAAAATGCCGATTGTTGGGGTGGTCAGGGATTTCAACACCTTCTCCCTCCACCGGAAGACTGATCCCTGCGTGCTGGCTACCCACCGCAACGCCTATAACCTGGCCGGCATCAAATTTGCCGGACAGGGCGGCACCGCCGGTATCAGTCAGTTAATGGCTTCGGTTGAAAAAACGTGGATGGCCACCTTCCCCGATTTTCTGTTTAAATACGAATTTCTGGACCAAACGCTGGCTAACTTTTACCAGGGTGAAGAACGGATGTATTCCATCTTCCGATTGCTGGCTGGTATTGCCATTTTCATCGGTTGCCTGGGCCTGTACGGTGTCGTTGCCCTCATGGCCGAATCGCGCACCAAGGAGGTCGGCATCCGGAAAGTGCTGGGTGCCACTACCGCTCATATCTTCAGCCTATTCTCGGTCGACTTCCTGAAACTGGTATTGATGGCACTGGTCCTGGCCTCACCCATTGCGTATTATGTCATGGACAAATGGCTGGCTGATTTCGACTATAAAATCAGCATTGAATGGTGGATGTTTGCCCTGACCGGCCTGCTGGCCACCGGCATCGCCCTGCTGACGGTTTCCTTCCAAAGCGTGAAGGCGGCTCTGATGAACCCGGTTACTTCACTTCGTTCTGAATGATAAATGCATAATGATGAATGATGAATGAGCTTCGCGCTACCCATTCATCATTCATCATCACACCGGCGAGCCGGTCAACACGCATCATTATGCTAAAAAACTACCTTAAAATCGCCCTCCGCAGCCTGTTGAAGCATAAGGTCTTCTCGGTGGTGACCATTGCCGGATTGGCGGTGGGTATGGCTGCCTGCCTGCTCATTATCCAGTATGTGCAGTTTGAGCGGAGTTACGACCGGCAAAGCCCACACGCCGACCACATCTGGCGCGTCTACGTAGAAAATTACAGCAACGGCACACTGGATACCCGCGATGCCAACACCCACAGCGCCGTTGGCCCGACCCTGAAAGCTGAATTGCCCGAGGTGGCCGACTATACCCGCGTGTATAGCGCCGGGGAACTGACAGTTATTCGGAATCAGACGCCCTACGCCCAGAGCAAAGCCTATGCGGTTGAGCCTGCCTTTCTGCGCATGTTTCCATATCGGGTGCTGGCTGGAAATGCCATGCATGGGCTGGCTAAGCCTGGAAATGTGGTTTTAACCGCTTCGGTGGCAAAGAAGTATTTTGGTGAGACCAATCCGGTAGGGCAAACGCTACAACTGGTGGGCGGCTGGTTCTCCAGCCCACATACGGTAGCTGCCGTTATCGAGGATGTGCCGCTCAATACGCATTTTAAATTCGAGATGCTGCTGCCGTACCAGACGCTGTATAGTCAGGGACATAAAGACAACTGGGAGAACTACTGGGATTACAACTATATCCAACTGCATCCGCAGGCCAACCCGGCATTGGTTCGGGCCAAGCTGACCGAACTCAGCAAGCGCTACCTGAACAAGAGCCATATGGTGCTGAACATGCAGCAGCTTACCGATATTCACCTGCGCTCGGACCTGACGTATGAGCACGAAACCAACGGCAGCGCCCGCATTGTGTACTTCCTGCTGCTGATTGCTGCGTTTATTTTAGGGATTGCCTGGATTAACTACAGCAACCTGACTACCGCCCGGGCCATGGAGCGGGCTAAAGAAGTGGGTTTACGCAAAGCCATTGGTGCCAACCGCCGACAAGTGATGGGGCAATTTCTTGGCGAAGCCGTCGTGGTCAATCTGCTGGCCATCGGCCTGGCCCTCACCCTCGTGCAGCTAGCCGGCCCCACCTTCAACCAGTTAACCAATAAACCATTAAACCAATCAACCAACCCCCTGGCACTGGCAGGACTGTTTACCATCAGCGTGCTGGGGTCAGGCTTTTATCCGGCGGTGGTGCTGTCGGGTTACGAGCCAATGAGTATGCTGAGGGGTTCGGTTAGTCGCTTCGGCAAAGGGTTGGTGCTGCGCAAGTCGCTGGTCGTTTTCCAACTGGTCTGTACGGTTGTGCTGCTGGCAGCCACGGTTACAATCGTCCGCCAGCTTGATTTCCTGCTAAACCATGATTTAGGTATTTCCATCGACCAGATGCTGGTGCTGAAAGCCCCCCGCTTCGATTACCGGCAGGATTCTGTTTACCGCAACAAATACGAGGTGTTCAGGACGGAGGTGGCTAAGGTGCCGCACGTACAGCGTATGGCGGCTTCGTCGGTCGTGCCGGGCGAAGGGCTCAACGCCATTGGGGGTACCAGTGAAGGCGTATTCTGGAAAAAACGTATCACCGGGAATAAGCAGACGTTCTACTTCGTCAACGTCGATGAGCAGTTTATGCGTACCTACGGCGTCCGGCAACTGGCGGGCCGGGGTTTTGAAGCCAACCAGCCGCAATGGCGCAATCAATACATCATTAACCGGGCTGCGTTAACAGCTTTGGGCTTTCCGTCGCCCGAAGCCGCCGTTGGGGAGTCAATTGTGTTTGGCAGTGGCAACACCAGCCGGGAAAATGGCATGCGTATCATCGGGGTAGTCGACGATTTTCATATTGAGTCGCTGAAGCTACCGACCCGTCCGATGCTGTATATGTGCCCACCCGCCACCCAAATGGCCTACTTGTCGGTGAAGCTGGGAACGCAGCAACTCCCCGCCACCCTGGAACGACTTCATCAAATCTGGAAACAGCTCTACCCTGCGAGCCCGTTCGAGTACTTCTTCCTGGACCAGAAGTTCGATGAGCAATACCGGGCCGAGCGCCAGTTTCAGCGCATTTTTACCCTCTTTACCAGCCTGGCTATTCTGGTAGCCTGTCTGGGCCTGTTCGGCTTAGCCACCTTTACCGCCGAACAGCGTACCAAAGAGATTGGTATACGCAAAGTGCTGGGCGCTTCTGTCCTGAACCTCGTCTCACTGCTGAACCGCGACTTCCTGAAACTGGTTCTCGTCGCCATCGGCATCGCAACGCCCATTGCCTGGTACGCCATGCAGCAGTGGCTGCAAACCTTCGCCTACCGCATCAACCTCGACTGGTGGATATTTGCTCTCGCCGGTCTGCTGGCGGTATTGATTGCCCTCTTAACGGTCTCCTTCCAGAGCGTGAAGGCGGCTTTGATGAACCCGGTGAAAAGCCTTCGTTCGGAATAGCAACTATGAAACAACGCATTGTCCAACTCAGCTTAGTCGTCGATGATTACGATGAAGCCATCCGCTTTTACACCCAAAAGCTCAAATTTGTCCTTCTGGAGGACACCGTCCTGAGTGAGACCAAGCGGTGGGTACGGGTAGCCCCACCCGGTGCTGAGGAGTGTGCGCTGCTGTTGGCTAAAGCCGCTACGGAGCAACAACAAACACGGGTAGGCAATCAAACCGGCGGACGTGTGTTCCTGTTTCTGCATACCGACGACTTCTGGCGGGACTACCAAAACCTGCTGGCCAACGGCGTTCAGATTGTACGGGAACCGTCGGAGGAGCCTTATGGTACCGTAGCGGTATTTGCGGACTTATACGGTAATCTGTGGGATCTGATCGAACCCAGGCATTCCGGATGACCAGGGGTGTTAGCTGCCGCCGAGGAACCTGTGTGGGGCTGGGGCTAGGCTATGCCAGCCGGTATACATTTGGACCAGGAACAGACTAACATGCAGTCCAAGATTCGCTTAGCAATAAATCGATCAAAGTAAGACATTATAAAATTTGTTGCACTGCGTCTGTCAATAGCTTCACCTTAGCCAAAGCTTCACCGTAAGAAGGAACAACCGTATCCTGAGCGTAGGACATTCCGTTGACGAACCGCACATACTCCTCCGGAAATGCGGTTCACTTCTGCTGCCTAACCTGCTATCTGGTTGATGAAGGAAGAAACCGGCAGGTCAATACTCGGTAAATGCAGGTCGGCTAAAGTAAATTCAAGCTTGATGTGTGGCCGCAGTGATTGAGCTGGCTCGCAGACAGTAGGATAGGTCAAATCAATCATGATGTGCCGATTATTATCCCTTGCATCTGCCTTAAGTAACTCATACGTCTGGGTCAGCGAGCCAGTTATATGTTCTTTAAACGCCGATAACGCTTTCCGAACTTGCGAACCACTCTGCCTCTGGAGACTCGGTGTAATGAGCCTGAAGTCAATGTCTTCCGAGAATCTCTCAATCAGCTTGTGTGCTTTGGAAAGGGAAGAGCCCCCGTGAAGACAATTGCAAAATCAGGATGTGGATTTTCGACTAGTAACTTGATTACTTGAGTCACATGCCAATCCTTTTCAACAAAGGCTTCACTGATACCTATATTCAGAGCAACCTCCTCTACCAGTGCCCTGTCAAGCGACATACTCGTATTTTAGGTAAGCGCCTTTGTAACCAATCTTTCGGCTAACCCGCCTTTTAACGCCAATCAGCCGACCGGTCGGCACCTGCGTTGACTGACCGGCCTGGTACGCTAATTCGGCCGATGAGGGAGCCGTTTTGACTTTTAGCCGACGTAATGCTGCCTTGCCCAGGTTAGGTAACGTTGAGACAGGCACGATTTCCCCTGTCAGCGCTGATACTTTCGCTTTTGCATAAAGACCATAGCCAATTCGGACAATGTTACCCTTGTCAGCCAGTCTCTTCAGCACGCGGCCAACCTGGTCATAATCGCCCAAGTCTTTAAAGTCATCTCGTAAGAAGACATTGCCGCTTTTACGAGCGATTCGTCTGGAAACTTTACTTTCCAATGTCAGTCTTTTACCCATTGTTTATCAGTGTGTTACTATGCAAACATACGACATCTTACAATAGTTTTCACACCCGCCCATAACGACAAAAGATCATTAAACTTACTATGCAGTTAAGAGAATCGCGAGCGTTGTGTGGGGTGTCCGCAATTACTTACCGAATAGCTTACGGATTACCTCAATACGTTGTCCTACTAACGACAGAGCAAATACAATCTGAAGACTTCTCGTAAAGGCTCTTGTTGACATAGTATGCTTCAGGTTGCCGATGTGATTACATACCTCGTACAGATCCTTGTTGTCTTCGACACTGAGACCAAACACGGGGTATTCCCGCTCTGCGGCTTACACGGTTCGCTCACAGAGCAATCATCTTTTTCTATTCATGCTGGCCTTTGTTAAGTGGGAAGTCCTGCGGTTTTCGACAGCCAAAAATCATTTTGCTTTGAAAAGTTCGCTAACGCTGGATGCGATGAAATTGGCTTTGCGAGACTTAAACAGTCTCAAAAATCAATCTACTCTATTAGCTAAGGCTGCGTAACATCAGTAAGTAAATTAGAAGCTATCCGTGATTCCTGACTTATCTGCTTGCGTGTATGCCATTTGTCAGGTATCTTAGTGACAAGATTGCCGGCTTATGGAACTGCTCACCGATAATATTGGATCAGAAACCAGCTTCGAACTGGTAGATCAAGCCCGTCAAGGCGTGTTGCGACTCCGCGTAGACGAGGTGGCCCGTCCGGTATCACTCACCGATCGCGACATGGCCCACATTTTAGGCATCTCGGAGCGAACCCTTCACCGGCTTCAACCACAGGCTCGGCTCGCTTCAGGTGCATCGGAACGGTTGCTGCTGCTGGAGAATCTTCTGGCTCATGGGCTCGCGGTGTTCGATGGCCGTGCCGAGGTACTGGGCCGTTGGCTAAGGATACCATTGCCTGAACTGCGCCGTCAAGCTCCCCTGGAATTTTTAGATACAACCATCGGTTTCGCGCTGGTCCACCAGGTACTGAGCCGTATTGAACACGGTATCTACGCCTGAAGCCGGATGACCACCGAAGGATCTCCATTACGACTTTACCGGTTAGTGAAGGAGCGGTTTTCCGCCACTCCCTTGTCGACCGAGGGCGCCCGACACAACAGTGGCCGTTGGCATCCGGCCGGCCAGGGCATTCTCTATACGTCTACCAGTCCTGAACTGGCCCTGCTGGAACAATTAGTGCACCTGCCTACCTTGCCCTACGAAGATTTACCCCGGCTGGTGCTGTTGACGCTGACTGTGCCCGACAATCGGCGTGTGCTGACAGAAGCAGACTTACCCGCTACGTGGCGGGACGAAGCAGCCTTTGGAGACAACCACCAGCTAATGACACCTTGGCTGATGTTTCCCGATGTTTTGGCGGTGGGGGTTCCATCGGCGGTGGTCACTGAGTCGCTGAACTACCTGTTGCATCCGGCCCACGCATTATTTGAACAAATAAAGATTATCGAGAGTAAACCGTTTGTTATCGACCGCCGACTATGGGAAAAATCATAAAGGACTATACTATCTAAAAGCATAGCATACCTTATTGGTGGCTGGCGTTATCGGCGTATAACTACAAAGACGGCCTGGTTTATGTGGATAAAAACAAAACAGACGGCCGGTATTATCCTTCTAAAATGCTCTGGGCGCTGGGCAACTATAGTCAGTTTATTCGCCCCGAAGCGGTACGGGTTGAAGCGGCCACCTCTTCAATATGCCCAAACTTGCTCCGGAGGAGCTGACAGTTAATAGAAAGGCCGAGTCCTTTAGAATCACCGTTGCCCCGGAGGGTCGAACGGCCGATGCCGCTAACCTATTTTTGCCCGATTTAATTGGCCCTCAAAGCCGCTTTACTTGACCCGGTGAAGTCCCTCCGTACCGAATAGCCGCAAACAAGGCTTAACAATTATTAACAGCCTCTGCATAAACCAAGTCCGTATCTTGATCACCGAATCAGGATACGGACTTGTTGTGTGGCAGAATTATCAGTTATGGGCGATTACCCTTCAAATATATCGCTTAGGTTAAGCTGAATGCCGGTTACGGGGTCATTTACCACACCGTCAGCAAAATTCATCTGCCGTTTGTCAGGCAGGAGAATGGAAACCGTCTGCACGGTGGGGACCACCAGCCAGACCGATTTGACGCCGGCCGGGAAATGCTTTTTATAAATACGCTCGGTTAAGCTGTTCAGGCTCTGTTCGGGCGAGAAGATTTCAATCGTGGTCAGGGGTATATCCTGAACAACAATTTCGTCGGCCAGCCAATCGGCTTTGCGTTTCGGCAAGATGCTCAGGTCAGGGCGGGTTTTACCAGAAGCAAACTCAAAATCAAGTTCGGTTAAAATACTATACTGCTGGCGGTAAGCAGACATTAGTAGAAATGCCAGTCGGCTCTGTAGTTCGGCATGATTGTAACTTGACATTTTTTCCTCTTCGAAGTCGGTAGGAGTTTGGGCGACAGCTTCCATAGCATGAGTGTTTCCGGTTCTTAAAGATAACCAAAAAGTGCGACAATATGCTGCATAACTACCTCACAACAGCCTGGCGGAGCCTATGGAAGCAACGCACCTATACGCTGCTGAACACGGTCGGATTATCGGTAGGTATTGCCGGCGGATTGCTGCTATTTCTCTTTCTGCGGCATCACCTCAGCACCGACCGGCACCACGTTAACTTCGACCGTATCTTCCGAATCAACACCGATCTGCACCTCGAAGACGGCTCCATTGAGTACAATCCCGAAGCGCCCCCGCCCCTGGCGCAGGTGTTGCGTACAGAGTACCCACAGGTAGAGCAGGCGGCTTTCCTGATGATGAACCGGGACCTGACTGTTAGTGTCCAGCGACCGGACCAACGAGAACCCGTGCGTTTCCGGGAACACAAAGGAACAGCCCTGGCAGAGCCGGAGTGGTTTGCTGTCATGAGCTATACCTGGCTGCAGGGAAACCCCAGAACAGCCCTTCGCCAACCCAATACAGTTGTACTGACGGAATCTTGGGCGAAACGGTATTTCGGGACCGCCAATCCGATGGGGCAGGTGTTAACTCTCAACAATAAGGTCAGTGCGACAGTCACGGGTATTCTGGCCGACCCTCCCCCGACGACCGACACCGACATCAGCCTGTTTATCTCATTGTCCACCATGCACCGGCTCTTTCCGGACTTCAACCCATCCGACTGGTATTTCCTCACCAGCTCCCATCGGCTCTATTTTACACTGAAAGACCCCGGCACTGCAGCCAGTCTCCAGCAGGCGCTACCTGCCTTATCGAAGAAGCATTATGGCGAGATGGCCACTATATTCCGGTTTCAGGTGCAACCCATGCGCGAGTTTCACTTTGATGTGCAGCGGGGCGGTGGCGCTATCCGCTCGTCGCTGCTCTGGTCGCTGGGTATTGTTGGCCTGCTGCTGATTGGCGCAGCCTGTATTAACTTTGTCAACCTGGCTACGGTGCAGGCACTCCGACGCAGCAAAGAAGTCGGCGTACGCAAAACGCTGGGTAGCTCACGGATTCAACTGATTTTGCAGTTCCTGCTGGAAACGGCGCTGATTAGCGGGACGGCTACCGCGCTGGCGCTGCTCCTGGTGGTGGCCCTGCTGCCGTTGTTCAACAACTGGCTTCAGTTAACCCTGACTCTTCGGTTTGATGCACTACTTGTTGCCTTTATTTCCATGCTGCTGCTCAGTGTCATTCTGCTGGCGGGTGGGTATCCGGCGGTGGTATTGTCCGGCTTTTCGCCGTGGGCTGCACTACGGGGTAAGCTTATCGCCCCGTCGGGACATGGCTTTACGGTCAGGCGGGTGCTGGTGGTGGTGCAGTTTGCCGTATGTCAGGTGCTTATTCTTGGTTCGTTTATCGTGGCAAACCAGATGCGCTATATCCAGCAGGCCGATTTGGGATTTCGGAAAGACAACGTTGTAGTTGTTCCGCTGCCCTACAACACCAAACCAGCCCAGGATGCGTTCAAGCAGAAACTCGCGCAATATGCCGATGTTCAGGCGGTGAGTCTGCACCACCGGCCGCCGGCCAGCGATCAGTTGTTCGGCGGGTCGTTTAAGTTTGACGGAAAGGCCGACTGGGAACCCTACCCCATTCGCGAGCGCCTGGCCGATGCCGATTACCTGACCACCTACGGCATGCATTTACTGGCGGGCCGTAACATCATGCCCAGCGACACCATCCGCGAATACCTGATCAACGAAACACTGCTCCACAAACTCGGCTTTCAGAACCCGCAGCAGGTCTTGGGCAGGCGGTTACAGCATTACCTCTCGCCGGTTCCATTGCCGATTGTGGGGGTAGTCAAAGACTTTCATCAGAAATCGCTACGGGAAGAAATTGGCCCCTGCATCATCGCCAGCCGCGCCGACTGGTACGAACGGGCCGGTATCCGCATTTCCGGAAAAAACCCGAGCCAAACGCTCCGGCGCATTCGCCGGACATGGCAGCAGTTCTACCCGAATGAGGTATTCGAGTACCGGTTTCTGGACGAGCAGGTAGCAACATTCTACGAAACAGAAAACCTGGTCAACCGGCTCGTCAACGTCTTCACCGGTATCGCCATCCTGATTTGCTGCCTGGGCTTGTACGGACTGGTTTCTATAGCTGTGGTGCAACGGACCAAAGAAATTGGGATTCGGAAAGTGCTGGGCGCTTCTGTACTAAGTATCGTCGCAATGCTCAGCCGCGACTTCCTGATCCTGGTACTGATCGCTATTCTGATAGCCTCACCCATTGCCTGGTGCACCATGCATCAATGGCTGCAAGGCTTTGCATATAAGGTTGATATGGCCTGGTGGGTATTTGTAACTTCGGGCCTGCTGGCGGTCAGTATTGCCCTAATCACCGTAAGCCTTCAGAGTATCAAAGCGGCTTTACTGAATCCTGTTCACGCCTTACGGAGCGAGTAAATCAGGAAATACCACGCCGTCTTTCGTACGTCACAAAATCAAATGCGGCCTCGTGGCGGTCGTCGGCGGGGTGGTGCCGGCGCTCCACTTCTTCCCACGCAGACTTATCAAATTCCGGGAAGCGGGTATCTCCCTCGAAAGCTTTGTCAATCTCGGTCAGGTACAGTGTGGTGGCTGCGGGCATTGCCATGTTATAAATTTCTCCACCGCCAATGATAAAGATTTCGTTTTGCTCCACCTGGCGGGCTTCGGCCAGAGCGTCGTCCAGCGAGTGAACGACCACACAACCATCGGCCTGAAAGTCGTTACTGCGGGTAATGACAATATTCGTCCGGTTGGGCAGTGGTTTGCCCAGAGCCTGTAGGGTCCGACGCCCCATAATAACCGGGTGGTGGCTGGTTTTCTGCTTAAAAAAGCGAAAATCGTCGGGTAGGTGCCAAGGCATATCGGGCCCACCGTCTGGGTTACTTTGGCCGATAACGCCGTTCTGGGCTACAGCTGCGATGAGGCTAATTTTCATACATGTAAAACGGATTTGCAATCCGTTAGAAGACTTAAAATTGACTGCCAGGACGGCTGACAACAGGATCGGTCCTGTAAAACGATTTCGTACGCTGATGCGTTTTTAGTCCGTTGCAGGATTGACATTATCTGCAGGATAGTTAACAGCCGGATTGGAACGATTAAACGGAGTACAATTGCACCGGCGTCCCGGTCCGTTTTACAGGTGGTTTCCCCGCAAAAACTCCTCCACCGTCATCCGGCGTTTGCCTTCAGCCTGAAGCTCGTCGATGGAGATCCAGCCGTCGGCGACGGCAATATTGATGTATGTTTTGTTGTCGGTATCAATCGTACCGGGAGAAAACGCACCCAGGCGGTTTGCGGCTACGCTCACGTTGTAAAGTTTATAGAATTTGCCGTTGAGCGTCGTCCAGGCCGTTGGATAAGGCGATAAGCCACGTACGAAATTCCGGACAACTTCGGCGGGCTGGTTCCAGTTTACTTCACAGGTCTCCCGGTGAAGTTTCGGGGCTGGTTTCAGGTCGGTGGCGGTCGGTTGCGGGGTGCGGGGATAGTCTCCCGCTTCGATAGCCCGAACAGTTTTCAGCACCAGATCGGCACCTTTTTCCATCAGCCGGTCGTGCAGTGTGCCGGCGGTATCGTCGGGGTAAACAGGCTCCGTGTCCTGAAAGATCATCTGGCCGGTATCGATCTCTTTCTCGATAAAAAAGGTGGTAACGCCGGTCTCCGTTTCGCCGTTGATAATGGCCCAGTTGATCGGAGCCGCTCCCCGGTATTGCGGCAGCAACGATGCGTGGAGATTAAATGTGCCGATGGTTGGCATAGCCCAGACCACCTCAGGCAGCATCCGGAAGGCCACTACCACCTGAAGGTCGGCCTGAAAACTACGCAGCTGCTCGAGAAAGGCCGGATCACGTAATTTTTCGGGTTGTAGCACCGGCAGCCCGGCGGCTTCGGCGGCTTTCTTTACCGGCGAGGCAATCACCTGCAACCCCCGGCCCGACGGCCGGTCGGGAGCCGTTACCACGGCCACCACCTGACAGCCGGCATTGAGCAGCCGTTGCAGACTGGCGACGGCAAACTCAGGCGTACCCATAAAAATTATCCGCAAAGACCTGGTCATTTTCCGTTAACTATGTTTTTATTGATAGGCATTGACAGGTATTGCCCTTGCCGTTAAGTATTGCTATTTTTGTCCTCCCGACCGGATCAGGTATTGATCCGGTCATTTTCAGTTGGTACAGATCGCCGGGAAGCTTTGCCATAGCTGGCTGCCCGGCGGAAAGCGGAGTGCACATGCAACAAATGAACGCTTATATACACCGACCGTTTCGCCGACCGGCTCCTTACTGACGGCGTTTCTGACGTGGCTGCAAATAAAACCACTTTTGTTGCAGAACGGTCAGTGTACCGTTCTTTTCTTTTTTATAGCCTTCAACCGGAAGGCGACGAGTAAACAGGATAAAATAGAATTAAATACATGGGAAAGATTTCGTATTACACCGAAGAAGGGCTAAACCGATTGAAAGCTGAATTGAACGACCTGAAAACCAAAGGTCGCGCTGATATTGCCCGCCAGATTGCCGAAGCCCGCGATAAAGGAGACCTGAGTGAAAACGCTGAATATGATGCTGCTAAGGATGCGCAGGGCCTCCTGGAAATGAAAATTGCCAAACTGGAAGAGATTGTATCCAACGCCCGGCTGCTCGATGAGTCGACCATTGATGCCTCGCAGGTATCGGTTCTATCGAAGGTGACCATCAAGAATAAAAAGAATGGGGCCAAAATGACCTACACCCTGGTTTCCGAAGAAGAGGCCGACCTGAAGCAGGGTAAAATTTCGGTAGGTTCACCCATCGGTAAGGGCCTGTTAGGCAAAAAAGTTGGCGACTCGGCCGAAATTACCGTACCCGCCGGCGTTATGGAGTTTGAAATTGTGGAAATAGACCGATAATATGCCTTCCATTTTCACCCGCATTATCAACGGCGAAATTCCGGCCCACACCATCGCCGAGACCGACGATTACCTGGCGTTTCTGGACGTATTTCCGACAGCCGTAGGCCACACGCTGGTTATACCTAAGCAGGAGGTGGATTATCTGTTCGCCCTGGATGATGAGCTGTATACCGGCCTGATGCAGTTTGCGAAAACGATTGCACCAGCTATTGAAAAGGCGGTTCCCTGCAAACGTATTGGCGTAGCAGTAGTTGGCCTGGAAGTGCCCCACGCCCACGTTCACCTGATTCCGCTCAACAGCATGGCAGATATGAACTTTTCGAACAAGCTGAAGCTGAGCCAGGAGGAACTGGCCGCGACAGCCGAGAAGATACGGAGCTTTTTGTAGAAACATGTATCCCGGATTGTAAATCCGGCCGCAAAAGCCTGAACCAATAGGCAGCTTTGGTTTTCAGCTAGACCAGGCCGGATTTACAATCCGGGGTACTACTCACTTCAGCACCAGCTTCAGTCGATTCATCTCTGCGCCGGGCGATGCTTTCTCATACAGGATATTGTATACCGCTTCAATAATAGGCATCGGCACCTGGTACTGCTGATTAAATTCGTGGATGCTTTTCACGGCATAATACCCTTCGGCAATCATATTCATCTCCATTTGCGCCGACTGCACACTATACCCGCGCCCAATCAGGCTACCGAACGTGCGGTTACGGCTGAAAGGCGAATACGCCGTAACCAGCAAATCACCCAGGTAGGCTGAGGCACTGAGATCCCGCGGTTTTGGGTAAATCGTATCCACAAAGCGCCGGATCTCCTGCATGGCGTTGGAGACCAGTACGGCCTGAAAGTTATCGCCGTAGCCCAAGCCGTGCGTAATGCCACAGGCCAGGGCGACAATGTTTTTCATGACCGCACTGTATTCCACTCCATATATATCATCCAGGGGTGATGCCTGCACAAAGCGGCAGGTGAGCAGTTGGGCCACGGTGCCGGCGCAGTCGGGGCCGGAGGAGGCAATGGTCAGGTACGATTGTTTTTCCAGCGCTACTTCTTCGGCATGGCAGGGGCCGGCAATAACACAGATGCGGTCGGCCGGTACGCCGTAGACTTCTTCTACCCAATCGGTTACGAGCTGGTTGCGCTCCGGAATCATGCCTTTTATGGCCGATACCACATGCTTTCCCTCAAAATCTTTGGGTCGGGCTCCTTTTAACGCATCGGCGACAAAGGCAGCCGGTACGGCCAACACAATGAATTCGCTGTTTCGGAAGGCCTCCCGGATGCTGGTGCAGACGCGTACTTTGCGCGGGTTGATCTGCACATCGCTCAGGTAGCTCGGGTTATGGTGGTATTGACGGATATGATCGGCATCGGACTGCTGGCGCAGCCACCAGCGGATACTCACGTTATTTTCGGAGAAGATTTTAACCAGCGCGGTGGCCCAGCTCCCGCCCCCAACAACTGTCAAGCGCGTGGGTTCATAAAGTTTCATGGAGTAAAAAAAGGGATAAAGGAGGAAAGGAGGAAGGGCGTAAAGAAAAAACGAGTGTATGCCTTTTCCCCCTACTCCTTTTTTTACAAGGCTGCCTGCATGTAAAACCCAAGGGTACGGGCTGGGGTTTGTCGGCGAAGTAAACCGGAGTTGTACTCCGGTTTACTTCGCCGGCTTCTCACTATGCTGAAAACCGCTTTCGGGGATGGAACGAAACCGGTGTACAACTCCGGTCTACTCTTCCGGCTTCGCTTTCTTCGAATCCCGCTTGACAACGGCGTCGCCTTCTTTCAGTCGCTTGGATACGGCCAGGAATGGGCCGGATATGACCTGCTCGCCTTCTTTAAGTCCGGAAACAATCTCGATATTTTCGTAATCACTGATGCCGGTTTTGACCACGCGCCGTTCGGCTTTGCCCGTTTTGTTAACGAAAACAATTTCCTGCACCGGTTCTTTTTTGGCCGCCAGCTTAGCCTTCCGGTCATCCACGGCTGCGTTGTTGTTATTGTTATTCTGATTTTTGGTATCTTTTGCAGCCTCCTCCTCTTCGGTGCCTCGTGTGGTTACGGCCGCGATAGGTACCGCCAGCACATTGGTCTTCCGGTCGGTGATAATTTCAACCGAGGCCGTCATACCGGGTTTGAACGGATAGCCTTTGCGGTCTTTGCTGCTGAGCAGGTCCTGGTATGAATTATTAAGGATTCTTACTTTCACTTCAAACTCTGTTACAGCATCGGTCGACATGGACGAAGCCGCTGAGGCCGACGAACTCGCCAGGCCAATGGCGGTATTGGCGATTTCGGTAACGATTCCTTTAAACTTACGGCCCGATGTGGTATAGGAATCGACCTCAATATCGGCCGTATCGCCCAGGCTGACACGGACAATGTCATTCTCATTGACGTTGACGCGGACTTCCATATTGCTGAGGTTAGCCAGCCGCATGATTTCGGTACCGGCCATTTGGGAGGTACCGACCACGCGCTCGCCAAGCTCAACATTCAGCTTGGATACGGTGCCGGTAACGGGGGCATAAATGGTTGTTTTACGGAGGTTTTCACTGGCATCGCGCAGGCCGGCCTCAGCGCTCCGGATATTGAACTGAGCAGCTTTGGCATTCGCCTGGGCGGCTTCCACATCTTGCCGGGCCACATTGTAGTTGGCTTCAATCTGCTCAAAATCGGCCTGTGAAATAACTTTATCGGCCAGTAGTTTCCGGTTGCGCTCATAATCTGCTTTGGCCCGGATGAGCCGGGCCTCGGCCTGTGCAATAGAGGCTTTTGCCTGCTGATACTGCGCCCGGTTGGCGTTTACGGTAGCCTGCGCCCGCGACAAGAGGGACTCGTAATTATCCGGCCGGATTTTCACCAGGAGCTGCCCCTTGGTGACCGGGTCGCCTTCGCTGACATACAGGCCAATGATTTCGCCCGATACGTCCGGGCTCAGCTTTACTTCAATTTCCGGCTGCACCCGTCCCGACGCACTAACGCGCTCGATAATGTCGGTACGTTTTACGGTGGCAAACTCAACGTCAACGGCTTGGGGCTTCCCAATAATCCCGGTTTGCTTGGCCGCTACCAACCCAATAATCAGCAGCACGGTAATGCCGCCCAGAATCCACCAGATACGATTTGATTTACGCTTCATCGGTTAAGAAAAATGAGACCACCGGCGCAGTAGGAAAAACGAACGCGTATACATGACCCCGGAACAGCTATCTCCTGTTCCAAATTGCAGTCATATATTCCGGTTGGCCGGGCAGCTCATTCTTCCTTAAAACGACAGCGGTTTGTTTTGGTAAAAATCGAGGATCTTCGTCCTGAAAATATAATCGTACTTAGCCTGTACCAGGTTAGCCCTGGCCCGGTCAAGGTTCGTTTTGGCAATATTATAATCGACCGAGTTTAATGCTCCGGCATTTAACCGGCTCTCGGCCGCCCGGAATGCCTGCTCCAGCGAAGCCACCTGCACCTGCGTAGCCTGGTAACGGTTGGCCGAGGCCAGCATATTGGTATACGCCTGCTCTATCTGCTGGCGGAGCTGCAAACGGGCGTTTTCCGCAGCAATTTCTGAATTTTGTTTCGTGATTGTAGCAGAGGTAACTCTGTTTCTCGCCTGCATATTGTTGAAAATTGGGATACGCAGATTTAAAGAAACTGAACGGTTCAGGTTATTCCGTATTTGTTCACCGTAGGAGTAGGGCACAAAGGTGCCAGCCTGTTGCGTTTGAAAAACCTGCTGCTGCACTCCGTTAATATCGACAAACAGATTTGGTACCGCTTGCCGGATTAGTGTTCCATCGGTAACCAGACGCTGTAAACCAACACTGGAATACAGGGTACTCAGGTTACCGTTCAGCGACAGGGTGGGATACAATGAAGCCCTGGCGACATCAATACCTACCGCGTCGCTTTTTACCCGCAGTTCGGCCGCCTTTATTTCGGGCATAATGCCTGTGGCCGTTTCGTAAATCTGCTGCGGAGACGCCGTGTAGGGTGCAACCGCAGGATCATCAAACTGGATGCGCTCTACCCCGATTGCTCCCGGGCTGCCCGTACCGGGCAGGTTCATGGTCTGCAACAGGGCTAGTTTTGCCAGATCCAGGTTATTCTGGGCGTTCACAACCGCTAACTGGTCATTGGCCAACTGCGCCCGGATGTCATACAGCGTTGCCTCGGCTACGGTGCCGGCATTGACCAGTCGCTGCGTCCGCTCTACCTGGCCACGGGTGGCCTCTACCTGCCGACGGGCGATCTCCAGCTGATCCTCATTATTCAGCACATTCAGGTAATTCTGCACCACCGTCAGCGCTACATTATTTTGCGTTGCTTTCAGACTCTCCTCGGTTGACTGCAGAAACAGATCAGTTTGCTTGATGTTGTTCTGAATCGCAAATCCATTGAAAAGCGTAACGCTGGACGAGAGCTGGTAGTTATTGGAACTCACCGCCCGTTCCACAAACGTGTTGGTGGTGGGGTTGATGTTCCGTCCGGAGCTAAAGGCCTGCGATCCAAATGCGTTCAGGGTCGGAATGCGATTCATTTTAGCCTGATAGTATTGCAGGTCGCTGTTCTGTACCTGTAGCTGCCCCTGCTTTACCTGCAGGTTGTTTTGCAGCGCAATGTCGATGGCCTGCCGCAGCGAGAATCGGTTACTGTTCGGCCCGACACTCTGCGTTGGTTGTGCATAGGCCGCGCTCACCAACAACAGGCCGGCCAGCCATTTCGGACGTTGAAACAATCGATTTACCGCGCTCATCATGGCTACTCGTTTCATGGTTTAATATTACAAAGTTAATTTTGACTCCTCTACCGTTTTGGGATAAACGGCAGAAAAACACGATGTATCTGGTTTATAATTCTGATATACTCCCGGAGAGCCAGTTTCGGCTGACCGCCGATAACCGGGCTTTTCGGTATGGCGACGGGCTGTTTGAAACCATCCGGTATGAACAGGAACGGATTTGGTTTCTGGCTGACCACCTGAACCGGCTGACTCGTGGTATGCAGGCGCTTCACCTACAGCACCGCTTCGGTTTTAGTCAGGAAACGCTGGAGCAACAAATTCAGGCCCTGCTTACCCTGAATGGCCTGGCCAATCAACCGGCCCGGATCAAGCTACAGATGTGGCGGCAGCCGGGTGGACTTTATACGCCAGACAGTAACAAATCGGAGTTTCTGCTGACGGTGCTGCCCGGCCGGCCCTTTGCCGTAACCGCCAGAAACCGTCTGGGCGTATACGATTCTGTTCGTGTATCGCCCTCCCCCGTCTCGACCTTCAAGACCCTGAATGCACTGCCGTATGTGCTGGCGGGGCTTTACAAACAAGCGGCTCAATGTGATGACGTGGTCCTGCTCGATACGGCCGGTCACCTCGCCGAGTGCAATGCGTCCAACCTGTTCTGGCTTCGGGGGAATACCTTGTTTACGCCTTCACCCGATGCGGGCTGCATCGATGGGATTATTCGTCGTCAACTACTCCGGCAGGCTGCTCAAACTGGGTTATCGGTGAACGAAGGGCTTTTTATGCCTGATGCCCTGACAGACGCGGAGGTGGTTTTCTGCTGCAACGCAGCGGGTATTCAGTGGTTTCGGAAGGTTGAGTTCCACAACAGGACCATCACACCAAACACATCGGAACAGGTCCTGGCTACCCTGGCTCCGCTGTTTGCTACACTGATGCCGTAGCGGCCGGTTCGAGCCAGCCGTCTTTCAGGTGCAGAATGCGATTACCGTAGCCGGCATTTATGTCCGAATGAGTTACCTGTACAATGGTTACGCCGTCTTTCTCGTTTAGTTCTTTAAAGAGTTCCATGATCTGCTTCGCGTGCTCAGAGTGCAGATTACCCGTGGGCTCATCGGCAAAGATCACTTTAGGGTTCGCGGCAATGGCACGGGCAATACCGACTAGCTGCTGCTGACCGCCCGATAGCTGATTCGGGAAAAGGTCTTTCTTCGCCACCATGTTGAACCGGTCGAGCAGTTCGGCTACGCGGCTCTTGCGCTCCGACGACGACATGCCTTTATACAGCAGCGGGGTTTCAATGTTTTCGTATACGGTCAATTCGTCGATGAGGTGATACGCCTGGAAGACGAAGCCGATGTGGTTGCGGTGAATGTCGGTCCGTCTCCGCTCCGAGAGCTTCTGCACCGGCTGATCCAGAAACAGATACTCACCTTCCGAGGGTTCTTCGAGCAGGCCCAGGATATGCAGCAGCGTCGACTTACCCGACCCGGACGGCCCCATGATGGATACAAACTCACCGGGTTCAATGTCTAACGTAATGTTGCGGAGTACGTAGGTCTTGCCGAAACCGGCGGGGTAATATTTGGAAACGTTGCGTAGAGAAAGCATGCGTATAGGTATAAGACTGTTGAATTCAAAAATACGGTTAAATACTCGCGATACGGCCGATCAATGAGCTTGGCTGCTCCGGGCGGATGGTCATTTTGGGGCAGTCTTCCAGACGAGCACTGCTCAGGCAAACTGTTGTGCGCTCTTGCCGGACCGACCGTTCGGCCTTTCTGGCCCGGCGGAAGATAAACCCTTTATCCATTAAAAAGTCTGCATGGCGAGTCTGTTTTATCTCAGACTTTTCTGCTGCTATCTGACTAGTCTGGTACTGTTCCGCTGCGCAAACCGACGTCATTCCCGAACCGGAGAAGACTCCAGCCAGCATACTAATCCCGAAGAACAGGTTCGCCAGGACTTTTACAATGATGCCAGTGTTTATGTAGGTTGTCATAACAGTAAGATAGAGATGTACCCTACTAAACTCAATGCCTGTGCCAGAAACAAAAAGCCCTGAAAAACAGCTAAAAATAGCCATATAACGCAAAAAAGTGTCCACTACCGGACACTTTTTTGTTCACAAACGGACAGGCCTGTTAACTCATTGGTTGATGTATACATTGCCGCTGTTGGCGGCAATAGTAACGGGTATCCCACCGCCGTTCAGTTTACCGCGAATGCGATCTTCTTCGGTATTGCCACTAAAGTTTTTCAGGGGAACAGCCACCCGGCGACCACTCAGATCCAGGTCGATGCCTTTGTCGAGCGGCATCCGGACCCGCACGCTGCCCGGCCCGGCCGTGAGTTTTACGTAGTCGCCCAGTTTGGTAATCTCCACGTCCATACCGCCCCCGCTGGTACGGGCTTCTACGCTGCCGGATATGCCCGCCAGCTTAACCGAACCGCCGGACGTACCGGTAATCAGTTCGCCGTTGATACCGTCGGCTTTCACGCTGCCCCCGCTGGTGGTGGCATTGATTTTGCCGCGCAGGTTGTTCAGGTGTACGCTGCCGCCGGAGGTGCGCAGGGCCAGGTTTCCTTCTGAATCCTCAGCGTGGATAGAGCCTCCGCTGGTAGACAGGTCAATATCTTTCCGGCAACCCGCCAGATGGATACTACCACCCGAGGTGCGGCCCTTGATGGCTCCTTCGACATCGGTCAGGTGCAGACTACCGCCACTGGTGGTAAAGTTCTGCTGGCCGTTGAGCTTGCTGATCCGGATACTGCCGCCGGAGGTTTTCAGGTCGGTGGCGAAGTTGCGGGGAGTATAGACCCGAAACGAGATGCTGACGGATTTTTTCCAGTCCCAGTTATCGCGGCCTCTGCGCTTGGCGGTGGCCACTACGGTGTTGCCTTCGGTATTGATGGTAATATCGTAGTCTTTCAGCCGCTCCTCAATTTCCTCCTTACTCATCTTGTTGTCGGGCCAGTTGTTGGGCCGGACATACATATCCACTTTAACGCCGGAACTTTGGCTTCCTTCCACCAGAATGCTGCCACCGGAGGTTTCGACGCGTACGGTGTTGAGGCTGCCCGTGAAATTTTTCGTCTGATAAGGTTGTTCGTCGCGGTCGTTCTGGGCGTAGGTTAAGCTCGTCAGCAACAGGCCGCCGAGTAGTAAGGTAAATCGGGAACGGTTCATGATGGTTCGTTTTACATGTTTAATCAATAGATGCAGAAACCGACGGCAACGTTGCACGCGTCCCGCGATTCTGTCAGGGTAGGCTAATGGCCAGTACGTCGATCTCCTCCAGCGTTACCTGCCCGCCAAAGCCGCACACGATGGTTCGTTTCTTGTTGGTCGGCCGGTATTTGATCGTTACCTCGCCACGCATCCGGCCGGTCCGGAACAGATTATTTTTTTCGGCAAATTCCCGCACGTTCTGCTCCGACGCTTCGGTTGGCGCAAATCGGCGCGATTCATCACCGTTGTCGATGGTAAAGTGCCACGAGCAGCCGTCAACCGGCAGTTCATAAATCAGTGTTGCTTTCTTCTCAATTACTTCACCCTGAGCGGTCGGCCCCACGTTTATTGCTTTCCGGCAGGTCCCAACCATTCCTAAAATCAGGCAAAAAACAATGACTATCGTTTTCATGGCTACTGGTGTTTTTACCTGCATAGACCCGGCTTTTGGCTGGAAGGTTGGAATGTCTGCCCCAGCAGCCCTGCTGGGCCTTTACAGCACTACACCAGCAGGGCTGCTGGGGCAGACTACTCCGTTCTCAGGCTCTTCACCGGGTTAGCCAATGCCGCCCTGACACTTTGGATGCTGACGGTTAGCAGCGCAATGAGGGCGACCAGCAGGCCGGCCGCAACGAGGATCCACCAGTCGATGGCAACGCGATAGGCAAAGCCGTTGAGCCAGCCGTTCATGGCGTACCAGGCAATGGGCGAGGCTATCAGGATAGCAATCAGAATAAGCTTCAGGAAGTCCAGAGAGAACAGGGCGACAATGCTCGTGACGCTAGCCCCCAGTACTTTCCGGATACCGACTTCGCGAACCCGCTGTTGGGTGACCAGCACCACCAGGCCATATAAGCCCAGGCAGGAAATGAACATGGCCAGCACGGCAAAGTAGGCGACAATATTTCCCAGCCGCTGGTCGCGCTCGTACAGCCGGGCGAGGTCTTTGTCCAGAAACTCATACTCGAATACCTTCTGCGGGAAGAAGCCATCCCACTGCTTTTCAATAAAAGCCAGTGTCTGCGGGATATTCTGGTTCCGGATCTTAACAGAGAGTATGGACAGCATGGACGCATTGATATCCATCACCAAACCCTCTATAGGCTGTTGCAGCGACTCCATATGGAAATCTTTCACCACACCCACCACTTTACCGTTCTTACCCTCCAGTTCAAGTTGCTTACCGATAGCCTGCGCCGGACTCCCCCACTTGAACTGCTTCACCGCCGACTCGTTGATGATGAAGGCTTCAGCCTGGTCGGTACCATACGCCCGCGAAAACGCCCGCCCGGCTACCAGTTGCAGCCCGTAGGCTTTGATGAAGTCGTAATCGGTCGCCAGGGATGTGGCAAACAGGTTATCGTTACGGGTAAAGCCCTCGGGCACTATGCCACGCCGGGTGCCGCCCAGCCCCAGCGGCCCGCTTGACAAAGCAACCTCTTCGACCTGGGGATTGCTGCGCAGCACGTCCTTGAGACTTCTCAGTTTCGTAAACAGGCTGTCGGTCGGGTTGTCGAAGATATTGTTTAAGTTGTTGCTCTTGAAGGGGATGGTAATCACATAGTCTTTGTTGAAGCCCAGCGGCTGCTCCTGCACATACCGAAGCTGGCGATACGTGATAATGGTGCCGATGATGAGCGCAACGGAGGCCGTAAACTGCACCACCATCAGCGTCTGTCGCAGCATGCCACCTTTTGCCTTGCCGCTGGTAAAATTACCCTTCAGGGTCTGAATGGGCAGGAACCGGGCCACAAAGAAGGCTGGATAGCTCCCCGCCAGCACACCCGTCAGCAACGCAATACCCAAAAAGCCGAGCAGCAGTTGTCTGTTGCCGAACAGATACGCCATTGTCAGCTCTTTGCCGGTCAGGTGATTCAGCACCGGCAGCAACAGGCTGATCAGTACCAGCGAGAGACCGAAAGCAATCAGGCACAACAGCAGCGATTCGCCCAGAAACTGACCGATGAGTTGCGTCTGGGCCGCACCCAGCACTTTACGCATCCCCACCTCACGGGCCCGCTTCAGGGACCGGGCCGTAGCCAGGTTGATAAAGTTGATGCAGGCAATCAGCAGCGTAATCAGGGCTACACCGATAAAGATGTATACGTAATCCATACGCCCGGTTGGCTCTACCTCATTGGCCAGGTTCGACCGCAGGTGAATGTCGGTCAGCGGCTGGAGTGCATACACAATGTCTTTGGCGAACCGCTCATTGGCGTGCGTCAGCAAAAACTCCGGAAACCTGGCGTTGACCGTAGCCGCCGACTGCCCCGGTTTCAGCAGCACATACGTCAGCGAATGGCTGATAACCCAGTTTTGGGGCAGATTCTGACGGGCATCTTCACTGATGGTGGCAAACATGGTTTCGTAATTGGCCAGCAGGTCGATATGCACATGCGAGTTATCCGGCAATGCTTTGATAACGCCCGTAACCGTCATGGGGTACTGCCCGTCCAGGCTTAACATCTTGCCCAGCACATTGCCGCTGCCGAAGTATTTTTCGGCCACCTTGTCGGTAATCACCACCGAAAACTTATCCCGCAGCGCCGTAGCCGGATTTCCCTGTAGAAAACTAAACGTGAAGATGGTGAAAATAGCGGGGTCGCCGAAGAAGAACCGCTCCTCTTCGTATTTATCCGGTCGCCCGGCTACACCGTCTTTCGCTTCGATGGACGCGCTCCGCCGGAACAGCCGCGCCGTCTGCTCCACCTCCGGAAACGAACTGGCAATCAGCGGTCCGGCCGGTGTCGGCAACGTCACCAGCGCCGTAGGAACCCCGGCGAATTTGGGGTTGTACGTAACCCGGTAGATGCGGTCGGCCTTTTCGTGAAATTTATCATAACTCAGTTCGTGGCTGACGAAGAGCAGAATCAGAAAGCAGCAGGTCAGGCCCAGCGTCAGGCCAATACTATTAATGACCGAAAACGCTTTCTGCTGCAGCAGGTTGCGGATGGCGATTTTAAGGTAGTTGCGAAGCATGGTAAAGGGAAGAAAAGAGTAGAAGGAGCAAAGAAGGCAGGGAGGAATTCTTTTCTTTACTCCCTTATCTCCTCTGCCCGGCGGCCCGGCTTTACTCCGTTTTTAATGAGGTAACCGGGTTCATCAGGGCGGCCCGGATGCTTTGAAAACTGACGGTGAGCAGGGCAATCACAACGGCCAGCAGACCCGCCAGGGCAAACACCCACCACTCGACGTCAATCTTATAGGCGAAGTTCTCGAGCCAGCGATTCATGGCCCACCAGGCAATGGGCGTGGCGATAACGATGCCGATGAGGACCAGTTTCAGGAAATCGCGATTCAGCATCGAGACGAGGCTGGGAACGGAGGCCCCCAGCACCTTGCGGATGCCGATTTCTTTGGTGCGCTGCTGGGCAGTGAAGGTTGCCAGGCCGAACAGACCCAGACACGATACCAGAATGGCAATGCCGGAGAAGAAGTTAAACACCTGCCCCGTCCGCTGCTCGGCCTGGTACATGCGGTTGTAATCATCGTTAATGAACCGGTACTCAAATGGGTAATCAGGGCTGTATTTTTTCCAGAGCCGTTCGGCCGCAGCAATGGCCTGCGGTGCATCACGTCCGGTTGTTTTTACATACACCCGCCCGAAGGAACGATTGGGTTGGTAATAGAACAGGGCCGGTTCTACTTTCTGATGCATGGAGGCAAAGTGGAAGTCTTTCATCACCCCGATAATGGTACCCTCTGTCTGCCAAAGCTTGAATCGCTTACCGATGGGATTACTGATACCCGCGTTTTTTACCGCCGTTTCGTTCAGGATAAAGTGCGTTGAGTCGGCTTTGGAACCGGTAAACACATCACCGGTCGCCATTTTCAGCTTGAACGTTTGGATGAAGTCCTTCTCCACCGCCATCGGGCGGATGATAAACATGCTTTTCTCGGGCTTGCCATCCCAGTCGGTATCACCGGTGGTAGTGCCTATATTGATCAGATTACTGCCCGCCGAGGTCACGGCCAGCACACCCGGCTTCCGCGACAGTTCTGCTTTTACGGCGTCGTAGTGTTTGGCAATTTCATCCGTCATCCAGAAGCCAAACACGTTTTCGCGATCATACCCCAGGTCGCGCTCGCGCATAAACCGGAGCTGATTGCCGATAATAATGGTGCCGACAATAAGCACAGTCGATAACGTAAACTGCGTTACCACCAGCACCTTGCGGAAGGCTCCTCCCTTACTACCTGCGGCCACTTTGCCGCGAAGTACCTTGAGGGGTTCAAACGACGAGAGCACAAAAGCCGGGTATATACCCGCTAACAGCAGCGTAAAGCCCAAAGACCCAACCAGCACCAGCCATACATCCGGATTAGCCAGCGAAAACGATTGCGTTTTGCCCGTAAGTTCCTGATACACCGGCTCTACGCCTTTGATTAACGCAATAGCCAGCACCAGCGCAATGGCAAAGATCAGCAGCGATTCGGCGACAAACTGCCCGATCAGGTGCCGGCGACCCGCCCCTACTACTTTCCGGACGCTGACCTCTTTTGCCCGCTGGGAAGCACGGGCCGTGGCCAGATTCACGTAATTGATACACCCGATGCTGAGCAGAATCAGGGCCACAATGCCCATAATCTGCACCTGCTGCATAGCCGACGCGGTACCATCGGGCCGGTACAGGTGAATGTCGGTCAATGGCTGGAGCCGGTAAGTGGTTACCTGGTCATACTTGTTGTTCTGGTGATGGATATCGGTAAGCGTTTTGGCAATGTTGTCCGGAGATGCGTTGGGGTTAACCCGCACAAACGTGCCGGCAAACCAGTTGCCCCAGTCAGTCTCCATTGATTTCCAATAGTCGTTTGACTGGTACGCCTTACTGGGTATTTCGAAGGAAAACAGCAGATTGGCCCTAATGCTGGAGTTATCCGGAAAGTCGCGGATAATGCCGCTGACCACATAATTTTTCTGTTGGGGTACTGAATAGATGACCCTGCCCATTGCATTGGCCATTCCGAAATACCGGCGGGCGGCCGACTCGGTCATCACCACCGATTGCAAATCCGGGAAAGGGCGCTCACGGCTACCCTCCACCCATTCGAAATCAAAGAAGGTAAAAAAGGCTGGGTCTACATAAGCGGCCTTTTCTTCCAGCAGCGTCTTATCGTCTATTTTAAAGGGCGAGCTGTCGTAGTTATCGGCAACCCGAACAGCCTCCTCCACGCCCGGCACCTGCCGTTTGGCGTAGGGCGCTACCGGAGCCACGATACCGGCACTAAACTGGTCTTTGAAGCCCCCATTGACGCGGTAGATCTGACCAGCATGGCGGTGAAAGCGGTCGTAGCTGAGTTCGTCTTTCACATACCACAGCAGTAAAATACCAATACCGAGGGCAATTGCCAACCCTCCAATATTGATGGCTGAGTAGCCCTTGCTGTTGAGGAGGCCCCGCCAGGCTGTTTTCAGGTAGTTTCGTAGCATTGTTAGGCTGAGTAGCGATGTGGACAGTTAGGACGGCGCAAACGCAGAACGCACCGGCACAGGTCTGTCAATTCCTGCTCAACTCTTATGCCATCACTATTAAACTACCCGAAAATCCCTTTTTTTCCCGGTACGCTGTCCGCAACCGGACAAGTGGTGTCCGGTTGTGAACAGATGTGGCCATGAGAAACTAAGGCTTAGATAGAGATTTCTGTTGGAGAACCCTTCCGGGCGGCAGCCTTTTTGGGGTATTGGTTGCGGGCGAGGAGACTAAACGCAACCAACCCGATCAGGACCACGGCAACACTAAACCCGGTATGGTAGAGGTCTGGTTTGATAACCCAGAAAGCCGTGATAAATTGAACCACCAGGACAATGTACAGAAAATTGACAATTAATTTTCTGGGAATTTTGCTGATGACATAGGCCCCCATCGGAGCCATAGATAAACAAACCGGAATAGCGCCCAGCAGGTAATACTGCACTGCATGTGATACGTCGTGTCTTACCAGAATATGCCATAGAAAGCCAAATACGGTCGTGATTGTCATCAGCAGAATCGAGGTAGGGGTGGCAATTTTCTCGTCGATGCGGAAATACAGCGTCAGCAGCGTAAAGGTGATGATATCGATGCCATTACCGAAAATAGCCGATATGGCTCCTCCGAACAGGCCAAATACCATCAGCAGGAGAATATGCTTCCATCCTAACTGTGCCGGTAGATCGACGTTTTTAATCGTGCCGGCCTTCCGGTTGATCGTCCAGAGCGCAAACCCGAAGCTAAGCCATAGCGACACAAAAAACAACTTGGTTATTTTAGCCGGGATGATCGCAACCAGCCACTGATCACTCACCATAAACCCGATGATGCCGGCCGCGCATACCGGCAACACACAACGTTTGACAACCTGTATGCGCTGCGACAGAATAAATACGGAAGCAGAGGTCATACCAAACGACTGGCACCCCAGCGAAAACACCCGGGCATCAGCCGGCAGGATATTCAGCAAAAGCGTCATGACCGGAAAGGCAACGGCACCACCGCCTTCAGCCGTAGCTCCGCAGATAAACGCGCCGAATACCATAGTGATAGCGATCGGCCAGGCAAACGCATAAATATCGTACAAAGACAGGTCATTGAAATAGATATACGAGCGCCAGCCCACCAGCAGAACCAGCAGGACAGCCCAGAACAGATGACGTAGACGCATACGGTCGTGACAGGAAAGTATAGACGGTCCTAAAGCTACAAAAAAGGTTGAACATTAGTAACCCTCCCTTTCGTAAACGGCACGTTTTCCGGCATTTACCAGCCGGTTTAACCCATTCCGCCTACGCCTGGGGACCGGCTTTATTCCGTTCTCAAACTCTTCACCGGATTCATCAAAGCCGCCCTGATACTTTGAAACGATATGGTGACAAAAGCGATGAATATCGCCACGACACCCGCCATGATGTACACCCACCAGGGAACGTCGATGCGGTAGGCGAAATCCTGCAGCCATTGGTTCATGGCCCACCAGGCAATGGGAGTGGCAATCACGATTGCGATAAAGACCAGTTTCAGGAAGTCCCAGCTCAGCATCGTAACGAGGCTGGGTACAGACGCACCTAGTACCTTGCGAACACCAATTTCCTTAGTCCGCTGCTCGGCCATGAAAGCCGCTAAGCCGAACAGCCCCAGGCAGGCCACCAGAATGGCAATGATGGCGAAGGTAAGCGCAATGGTGCCGATGCGCTGCTCGGCCCGGTATATGGCGTCGAACTTGTCTTCCAGGAACGAGTAGTTAAAGGGCTGCCCCGGTGCCATTTGCTTCCATTTCGTTTCAATTTGCGGAATCAGCGCCGACATATTCTGGGTACTCAGCCGGAAGCTGGCAGCCGAGGTGTTCTTATTAAGGAACAGCCCCAGAGCCCCTATATTTCGTCGCAGCGATTCGAAGTGGAAGTTCTTCACCACGCCAATGATGGTGTACGTCTTGAAGTTTTTACCGGTCGCGTCGAACATCTGCATGACCCGTTTGCCAATCGGGTCTTTAAACCCGAAGATTTTAACCGCCGTTTCGTTCAGGATAATGCCGGACGAGTCGTAGCCAAAATCGCGGGAAAAATCACGACCCTGCACAACCTGCATACCAAGCGTCTGCACATAGTCGTGGTCGACGGTCCATTGCTGCATACTCACCGCTTTCTTCTGGTCGAATTCACCTTCGGGAAACATGGGACTATCATTCCGGTCGGAAGGCACCGGCAGGTAACCCGATAAAGTACCGCCAACTATACCAGGCAGACGCAGTATTTCATTTTTAAAAGCCTCCGCCTGATTGCCAAGGCTGTATACTTCATGAATGGTCAGTACCTGGTCCCGGTTAAAACCAAGCTTGGTGGTCTGGATATAGTTGATTTGCCGGTACACCACCATCGTCCCGATTATCAGAATAACCGACATGGCAAACTGGAAAACCACCAGTCCGCTGCGCAGGCTTACCTGGGCCGAACGCCGGTTGATGAGTTTGAACGCCCCGCCCTTCAGCACCAGCAGCGGCCGGAACGACGACAGGAAGAATGCCGGATAGCTACCCGCCAGCATACCGACTACAACGGGCAGTAGCAGGATAACAGCCAGGTAATTGGGTGCAAGCAGCCTTTGCACGGACAAGTTTTTAGCCGCAATGGTATTAAATAGCGGCAAGGCCAGCGTCACCAACCCCAACGCCAGCCCCATCGCAAAAACAGCCATCAGGATTGATTCGACCATAAACTGGCTAATCAACTGCTGCCGCTCCGAACCCAACACCTTGCGAACGCCCACTTCCTTGGCCCGATTGGCCGACCGGGCGGTTGCCAGATTCATAAAATTAATGCAGGCAATGAGCAGAATGAAAATCGCTACCGCCCCAAAAATATAGATGTATTGAATGTCTCCGTTGGGGGCCAATTCTATCGTTTGGCGTGACTTCAGGTGAATATCGGTCAGCGGCACCATCCACATTCGATACTTATTGCCCGATTCGCGAAACTGTTTCATGTTCACGCCCATAATGGCCAATGCCTGTGGGCCTATGTAATTCTCAACAACGTCAGTGAAATTCTTTTCAAAGGCATTTGGGTCAATACCAGGTTTCAGAAGGATATAGGTGTGGTGATTGTTACTAAGCCACTGACCCCACTGGTAATTATCATTCAGCATCGTCACGAAAAAATCAGTGCGGAAATGGGAGTTTTCCGGCATATCCTGCATGACACCGGTCACTTTATATACTTGCGTATCATTAAAGACCAGGGTTTGTCCTATTGGATTCCGGTTCGCGAAATGACGACGGGCGGCTGATTCACTAATTACCACGGTATTGGGTTCTGCCAATGCCCGCTTCGGGTCACCAGCTATAAAGGGTAGGGTAAATACGTCAAACAGGGTAGAATCAGCAAAGACGATTTTGTCTTCCCGTAGGTTATGCGGCTGCCCCGACCGTTTCACCAGCCAGGTTCCCCGGTCATGGAATCGTACATAATTTTCTACTTGCGGATAGTCTTTTTTCAGGGTTGGCCCAAGGGGGTCCGGCGATACCGCAAACCGCATATCATTCCCACCGAAGACAATATCGGTATTGATTCGGTAAATGCGGTCGGCTTTGGTATTGTACCGGTCGAAGCTCAGTTCATCCACTATATATAGGGTAATGAGCAGGCAACAGGCCAGCCCGACGGCCAGCCCAAAGACATTGATAAACGTGAAACCTTTGTGCTTGCGCAGGTTTCGCAGGGCGATGGTGAGGTAGTTTTTTAGCATAAAAGAAAAGAAGGAAAGGAGAAAAGGAGGAGGGAAAAGGGGTGTGGTAGATTTACCCTTTCTTCTCTCCTTCTTTTCTCCCGCTTGTTTCAGTCATGGTGTGGATAGCAGCAGTCAGCCTGCACTATCTTAATGCCAAAGCCTGTACCAAAAACCAACTACACCTGATAATCAGCAACTTCCCCAGGAAAACAAAATAAAAATGTCCGCAATCGGACGGTGGGGCGTACAATTGCGGACACTGGGGGTAGTTATTGGTTCACTAGTTAACTGGTTAATTCGGTTAGGATAGCGGGGCAGTCTCCAGGGTCACCGTAAAGGTGGTACCCACGCCCGGCCGGCTCTTTACAGATATGGCTCCGCCATGGTTCTCGGCTATTTTTTTGCACAACGCCAGGCCAACGCCGTTGCCAGGGTATCTGGATGCGCTATGCAGCCGCTGGAACATCTGAAACACCCGTTCAGTATGCTGCGGGTCAAACCCGATACCGTTGTCGATGATGTCAATCTGAACGTATTGCTTCTTAATTGCTAGAGGTTGCACTTCAGCCAAAAGCGGTCCGGTTGGGTGGTGTGCGCTAATGATAATGTCTGGGCACTGATTGGGTTTATGAAATTTCAGCGCATTGCTCAGCAGATTAGAAAACAACTGCGTGAGCTGTGCCCGGTTACCAACCACAACAGGCAGGCGATCAACAGTTATCACCGCATCGGTTTGCTGAACGGTCAGCTCCAGATCATCCAGCACCTCCTTCAGCAACGCATTCAGGTTCACCGGAGCCGGTGGGTTTGTGCCCGTGCTCAGCCGGGAATAGGCCAGCAGGTCCCGCACCAGGGATTGCATCCGGGTTGTGGCATTCTGCATCCGTCTGACCAGATCGGTCCCGTTTTGGCCAAGTACGTTTCCGTACTGATCCATCAGGATATCACCAAACGATTTTACCTTGCGCAACGGCTCCTGCAAATCATGTGAGGCTACATAGGCAAACTGTTGCAGGTACTCGTTGGATTGCTTCAACTGCCCTACCAGCGACTCGGCCTGGTGCAGGGCTTTACGCAACGGGGTCTGGTCAACCACAGAAACAACAATGCCTTCACCCTGCCGCGCAATTGAGACATCGAAAACACCCTCAAGCCCGTCGGCATGGTACGCCTGCTCGATCCGCTGCGGAATACCCGTTTCGGCCACCTGCACATACCGGGCAAACAGGCCACACTCAACCAGGCCCGGCAGCACGTCGAGCATGGTTTGCCGGGGAACGGTAGTATCCGGCCAGTTAATCAGCCGGGCGTTGGCTTCATTGTGGGTGATGTACTTAAAATCGATGATGGTACCCTGCTCGTTGCGGATAGGCTCAAACAACGATACGGCAATCTGGCAGCCGTTGAGCACACTCGCCAACTGCTCTTTCTGCCGGCGCTCCTGTTGCTCCAGTCGTTTGGTTTCCGAAATATCCTGGAAGGTAAATAATACGCCATCGCCCTGCTTCACCAGACTGATATCAATCCAGCGGTCGGGACCATTGTCCAGCAGGCGCTCTTCAAAGCGAATTGGCAGACCCGATTGCATAACCTGCATCAGGCGACTCAGGAAACCCCGTTCTGAAGCCAGCGGGTACACCTCCGACAGCGTACTGCCGATTACCTGATGAATGGCGCGGCCAGTTATACCGGCATATGCTTCGTTGGCAAAAACGTACAGGAAATCAACAATCTTCCCCTCTC
The DNA here is from genome assembly GCF_039541875.1 of Nibrella viscosa. Taxonomy (NCBI): domain Bacteria; kingdom Pseudomonadati; phylum Bacteroidota; class Cytophagia; order Cytophagales; family Spirosomataceae; genus Nibrella; species Nibrella viscosa. Next base: position 111,738 of record NZ_BAABHB010000007.1, read on the forward strand.
CATCCCGAATGGCCTGATACAGCACCAGCCCAATCGGCATGTTGTCGATCACCTCCTGAAATAATTCGGATGACTGCCGCTCCAGAGATACACCTTTCAAAATAGCTGATACGTAAAGATTGCGTGTATAATGTCTATCTACCTGGTTCTAAGAGAAACTTAAACTACAACAAAAAACAATGCGGTCAAATATCCTGCTCCGTAATTGTCGGAATTAAAAAAGCTACTCTCCATTTCCGGAAAAAACCTGCTCAATGCTGACGAATTGAGTACACGGTAAAATTCACGTTTAGCCTTTCTGATAATCCAAAATCAGCAGACAATAATACATTTATAATCAAACGTATATACCCCGTATAGCATCTTTATGCGATTGAGCAGTCTGCTTCTTTTATCCAATTTTGTACCGTGGCCGGCCAACTCCTCAAACAGGTCAGCTCTCTCTGCTGATTCCTGCCCGCATTCTGATTGTCCTATCAATAAAAACACGGCGGCTACTGAGTAGCCGCCGTGTTTTTATACCAAATAACAGGGAGGACTTAACATCAGCCTCCTGCTGCCTTAGGATTTTACAAGCTGGTTTGCAAAGGGCTGCGTATAGAACCGCTTGCCGGTTGACTTATAAAGTGCATTGGCCACCGCCCCGAACACCGGCGGGAAAGGCGGTTCGCCCAGGCCGGTCGGGTCAATATCATTCTCCACAAAGTACACCTCAATCGTCTGGGGCGCTTCGTTATTCCGGATCAGGCGGTAATTGTGGAAGTTGCTTTGCTCGGCAGCACCGTTTTTGTGGGTCAGCGCCCCATAAAAGGTGTTGCCGATGCCATCAACCACCGCAGGCGGGCGGATGCTGAATCATGGCAATCAGCAGACCGTCGGCCCGATAATCCAGCCCAAAAAGGGGAGGTCTTCGCGTTTCGCCAGGACGGCTCGGCAGGCAGTGCTCCCGATCCGGGGAAAGCAGCCATGGCGACAAGGTCAAACTAAATTCGTTGCGGCTAACCCGCTGCCTTGAACGGTTATGATGCCTACCTGGACCTGGGGTCCCATTGTCTTTCTCCGGTTTACGAAAAGCGTAGAAAGGCCCCGCTCCTCAGCACCAACACGTCTATTGACTGTCTGACCTGGAACGGTTATATTGCGTCAATACAGCGTTTTAGTTTGTATTGACGCAACACAGTTGCGTCTATTTACAAGTTGGCTGCAACTGTGGCTGCACATTTAATCAAAATGTAAAAAATTAAACCTCAAAATACTGTTAATATGGCTGCTTTAACATTAGAGTCTGGAGCAAAAGTTCTTAATGAATTTATTTCTTTAGGTAAAGAACTATCAAAACTTCCAATTCTGCCAAAGTATAAGCAGTGTGCAGTTGATTTGTATTCAATCTGCAAGCGGATACTTGATGCAAACGAAAATACCGCTAAGTGGATAAATCAATTCCTGTACTTTGACTTTAGGTCAAAAACAGCAAGAACTGACTTCTTACAAGTTATAAAAGAATACAAAAATATGAAAAGCGGTCAGGAAAGGCAACAGCTCAAGTTTAACTGTGCTGACATTGAAAACATTTATCAAAAAAATCTCGAAAATAAAATAGGTCAATGGTTTGTTAAGGACCAATCCAAGTTACTTCAAGCACAAAAAATATTTAAGGACTTGTCGCATTCAGACGCTGACATGGTACAGTTCGTAGAAGAAAATATATTGCAACAACTAGATAAAGTAGTTTCCAAAATGGAAAAGGCAACTGATGCAGGCGATTTGAATAAAGCGGAAAGCGCTAGAATACAATGCAAAAAAGACTTGAGACCGGTCTCCGAACTCATAGAATTATTCAACAAAGAATTCACAGACCTTGTAATAGAGTTTGCGAAAATTGCAAAAATTCCAATTACCTTGATAGAGAAATAAACATTTTGAAAACTACAGCAGCAGCCAACAGCGGTTTTGCGTCAGCGGGGGGCGACCCAACGCAGCGTCAGCAGCAGTAACAACTATCATCTTCAGTCTCGGCTTGACGGAACGCAGGTGAGCAGAAGAATAAAACTTGTACATTAGTAAAAACATCGGCGGCAGTTCAGGGGCGACGGAACACGGAATGCCCCGCCGAACGCAAAGCCGTTTAACGTTAGCGACAACTCTAATTCGACACACCAGATGACATCTAATAAGCCTTTAGAATTGACAACCTAAAAATTTAAACCTAATGGCAAAGCAAGGAGATAAAATCACAAATGCACGAACAGGGCAAAGAATGCTTTTTCTTCGAACCGGAAAGGAAACAAATGGTGAGCTACTGGAAATTGAATCCTTCAATCTTAAATCCAGCATGAGAGAGCCAATTCATGTTCATCCTAAACAAGAAAGCACTGCAAAAGTTATTTCCGGAAGACTTCACTTCCTGGTAAATGGCAAGGAACAAATCATAGGGCCCGGTGAAAGTATTACGATTCCTGCCGGCGCCCCTCATTGTTTCTGGAACGAGGATGATACAGAGGCTCATTCTGTTCAACAATTTTCTCCTGCACTCCATATAGACGAATTCTTTGAATCATTTTTTGCGCTCGCTAATGACGGCAAGCTTAACGATCAAGGAATGCCCCCTTTTTTACAGCTGCCATTGATGGGGTTAAAACATAAGGATGAAATTCGTGTGATAAACCCACCATGGCCTATGCAACTTTTGAGCTATTTGATACTGGCACCAATTAGTTTTCTGATGGGTTATAGACCGACCTATTACTCGAGAAAATAATGCAACTATATTCTGGTTCGAACACCATTTGTCACGGATAGCGCGTAGATGACATTCGGAGGACCGTCTTCATTCAGACGGTAGAGCAGCCGCTAACAAGGGGTTTGGCGTTATGGCGAATTAACGAATATATCCTCATCGACATAACACTACTCAGCTACATATCCAGCTTTACGAATAAATCCCAGCTAATTGCATAATATCGTCTTTTGTACTACTTTCAACTTCAGTCCCGGCTTGACGTAACACGGAATATCGCCACATTGCCTAGCCCTGTTCGTTGTGTGCAAGCTAAGGACGAGCCTTTCTTTCTAAACAACCAAAACCTATCATTATGCAACGTAGGATATTTATTAAAAATTCAACGCTGACAGTTGTCAGTGTTAGCGCTTTCGGAGCTTTAAACTGGAATGGGAAAAACTTTGAAGGCGACACGCCAACTACAACGGATATACTTGGACCCTTTTACAGGCCAGGCGCACCGTTACGAACCAATCTTAGGCTTTCCGGCTCAAAGGGGACACCGATCGTTTTAAGAGGAAAGATTTTTAAAGAGGATGGGAAAACGCCTATAAACGATGCGTTTGTAGAAATCTGGCATTGTGATGAAAATGAAGTGTATGATAACACGTCCGACGACTACAACTATCGTGGCGGGCAACGAACAAAAGCAGACGGAACGTATGAATTCAAATCTATTTTGCCTGTTCCCTATAAAGCGGTCCCCACAATCGAAACATCCTGGCGACCGGCTCATATACACATGAGGGTTTCGGTGCCAAACCAGCAAGATTTAATAACGCAGATCTATTTTAAAGGCGGTAAGTATGTTGACACGGACAAATGGGCTTCTGTGCCACAAGCTGTAAACAGGACACTCACGTTGCGTAAAAATATTGCTGGCGAAAGTGAGATTATCTTTAACGTCGTGATGAGTAAGGAAATTCCGCTTGACAAAAAAGTTTACGACAAGATCACGGGACTTTATGATGTTGGTGATAACAATTTTATTGAATTTACGAAAAGCGATGACCTGCTGTTTATGAAACAAAATGGACAGCTCTGGGCAAGTTTGAAATACATCGGCAATAACACATTTGAAGGTGGCATTGGCTATCCCAAAGCGACTTTTGTGTTACAAAAAGATGATACGGTAAAGGTGTCAGTTGTTACAGAAATACCGACATTAAGAACGTACAATGGAATTAAATATCTGAAGTACAATTAACAAAGCAATTACTATCATCAACAGATAGCCAGCACATAACAGATGCATTGGCAATATGACGGGGCGAAGAATATATTCTCAACTTTTTTCTCTGCTCAGCTTCAGTCCTAGCCGACGAATAACGCCAAGCAACAGAATAAGCAATGAGCTTTTGTATCCTTATTCAGCATCGGCACCCGGCAGACGGAACACAAAATACCGCCACTTCGCCAAGCCCTGTTCGTTGGCAGTAATGATAAAATCCTAATGGACAATTTCACAATAGATATAGAGAGGCTGAAAAATCTGATTACCATTGCTTCAACGGATTTGAAGACGAACATGAGATTGAATATTCAAAACTTCGCAAATCCTTATTGGGACTTGAAAAATTTAAGCGCTTCGCACGGCTTTGTTGCATGGCTATGTTGGAGGCTTTTTGACCACCACCGGCAGCCCTAATCGAGAAAATCGATTCAGGCAATCTGCTTTTAGACGTACCTCTACCTGTTGACGGCTCAAGGTTCGGCTCCGTAAGCGTTCCTCAAAAATCACTTTCAACCGATACATAGCCGTCTCGGCCTTACTCCGGCGGTGGTAGCCTACCTGTCGTTTCCATTCCGCTAAGCCTAAGGCTTTTATACGCAACACCATCACCGGATGAGCCATGCAACAAAGCCTATTGGAAGTAAAAAACAGACGAGAAGCGATTGAAAAGTTAAACGGAAAATGAAAAGACCGAACCGCTAACAGCGGTTTGGCGTAATGGCGGGGTGAACCAACATAGCATTAACTGTAGTAACATGGCTGGCATCAATTCCAGCGCGACGTAACGCAGATGAGCAGCATGAATAAACTTTATACCTTTATCTGGCTTTGGTTCGGGGCGTGACGGAACACAGAATGCCGTCACGCTGTTAACCGTTAGCGGCAACCCTATTGACAACCCTCTAACAATGTAGGTTTTATTTTTGTGCAACATTTTTCACATGACAACAAGAACAAAAGACAATAAAAGCTTTATGGCAGGGCTTTTAACTGCCGCAGCCGCTTCACTTTGTTGCCTCACACCTGTTTTAGCGTTCTTAGGTGGGGCAAGTGGACTTGCTTCATCTTTTGCATGGGTTGAGCCTTTTAGGCCGTACCTGATTGCACTGACCCTTTTGTTTTTTGCCTTTGCCTGGTACCAAAATCTAAAGCCTCAAAAGCAAGTTGACTGCAATTGCGACACAGACACCAAACCTACAGTTTTACAATCCAAAACCTTTTTGAGCATTGTTACTGTTGTAGCGGGACTGTTGGTTACTTTCCCTTATTACGCAAAAGCATTTTACCCGATTTATGATCAGCCTAAGGTTGTCATTAACAACCAAGCCGGCATTAAACAAGCGGAGTTTACAATAAAAGGCATGACTTGCGAAGGCTGTACCGAACACGTAAATAGTGAAATTGCGAAAGTCAAAGGTGTTGTTCAATATCAAACGTCATATGAAAAAGCATACACCATTGTAAAGTTTGACAACACCAAAACATCTATTGACAGCATTGCAAAAGCCATCAACAACACAGGCTATAAAGTGACTTCTCAAACTCTAATCAATCACTAATGGAAAAAAAAGTTCCAATACTGCAATCGGTGATTAACTGCCCTGAATGTGGACACCAGCAGGAGGAAACAATGGCCACAGACGCATGCCAATATTTCTATGAATGCAAAATTTGTGGGACACGCCTAAAGCCAAAAAAAGGTGACTGTTGCGTTTTTTGCAGTTATGGTTCTGTGAAATGTCCACCTATTCAAATGGGAACATCTTGCTGTTCGTAAAGACGTATGGCATGCAGCGAACCGTGCATTGGCGCATATGGAGAGTGACGAATAAATTTTCAGTTTTTTGTTTACTATTCGGCCTCATTTCAGCAGATGAATAATGTTGGCCAGTAGAAAAAGCAATGAGCTTTTTTACTTTAATAAGCTGCGGCACCGGGCAGACGGAACACAGAATACCGCCACAACGACAATGCTTTAACGTAAGCTGCAACTGTAAACAACGACCGCTAAACAATGAAATTTATCAAATCAATATTTATAATAATCTTAATTATAACGATAGTCGGACTCTTGTTTCGTGGGTGGTTTTACAGACATTTAGTGACATATAAGCCGGTTGGATTTCGAACTAATTATTCAGCAACAGACAAAAAACTTACTGACTACATTGATACAAATACTAACGAGCAAACTGCCCCTGACATTAAGCAACTTGTTGAACTTAGTCTTTCAATAACATCAAGACAACTTAACTTTACTGCCAACAAAAACGACATAGATCCAAATAAACTTATAACTTCCAAGACAGCCCATTGTGTTGGTTATGCTTCGTTCTTTGCGACAACTTGCAACTATCTTTTAAAAAGATACAATATGGCTGATAGATGGATTGCGAAACCACAAATTGGACAACTTTATTTCCTTAAAATAAACATTCACAAATATTTCAATTCTGCATTCTTTAAAGACCACGACTTTGTTACAATTGAAAATAAAAAAACGGGAGAAATTTTTGCAGTTGACCCAACGGTAAACGACTATTTACGCATTGACTTTATAACCTATACAAATGACAAACAAAGCAGACGAAAGAACAGCAGCAGGTAACAAGCATTTGGCAAAAAAGCGGGTTCATTGGTTAAATAAAGCTTAGGGCTTCAAAATCCGCTTCTTCGCCAAGCGCCAAACCGCGATTCGTCAGATAAGTAGGCGGGGTGTTCCTCAACATCTAGCTAATTTATAAAAGGCTCACTACGTTACGTTGGTATACTCAGCATCGGTTACCGGCTTCAGTTTCATCCAGGTTACGCGCCCGGTTGCGGTATTGGGGGTGATGGCCACCGCTCCAGGCCGGCGTTCAGGGCCGCCGGCAGTTTTTGCAGGTCTCCTTTGGTGGTAAGGGCTGACATGACGACTATGCTTTGCTGCCTGGGCATCAGGGTTGTTGATTGATGCAGCTGGTTTTGGGCATAAAGCTGGTGAACACCTAAAAACCAGCCGAGAATCAGACTGACGAAACAGATACGCATGGGTGTCGTGGTAAACATTAAGGTGTGACTACCTTTCTTTTTTCCTGTAAAGGTCTACCCAATTAGTTACCTGTATTCAGATTAGAGAATGGCAGGTAGACGTTAGAACAAGCTGGGCTTGATTTATAACATTAACTCATGGTCAGCAAGGCCCGCTGTTTTGCCATATCCTCTTTTCGCACGAACGTAATCGGCACAAAATTATCAGTGGGCGTGCCGATGTAATACAAAGTCCAGTCCTGGTCGTAGCTCGCCAGCAGTTGCCGGATACACTCCACCCGGTCGAAGGTAGGGATGGTGCAGTCGCCCCAGTAGAAAAGTTCAACGCGGTAGTGCAGGGCCTGTTTCTGGCCGTTGATGGTTACTTCGATTTCGACATCCTGCTTGCCTGGCAAGTTCGGAATCGGGATTGCGATATGTGCCATATGTTTGGGTGTTTAATTCGTGGTTGTAGAAGTAAAGGAGATAGGAGTAAAGAATAGGACGGCTTTCTGCTTCCCTCTCCTCCCTTCCTCCTTTATTTCTTTCCTCCCTCATTCCGTCCGTAAACTCTTCACCGGATTTGCCGATGCGGCCCGGTACGTTTGCCAGCCAATTGTCAGTGCGCCGATGCTTAGGAGTAGTACCGAGCAGCCGAGCAATAAACTCACACCGACGGTGATGTGATAGGCATATTGCTGCAAAAACGCCTGTCCGGCCAGAAATCCTACCGGTACGCCAACCAGGGTGGCAATCAGCAGTAACCAGACGAATTCCCCGGAAAGAGCCGCCACAATCTGCCCAAAGGTGGCACCCATTACTTTACGGATACCGACTTCTTTGATCCGCGTTTCGGTGGTGTACGTCACCATCCCAAACAGTCCCAGGCAGGCAATGGAAAGCGCCATTCCGGTTAACAGCCCGATAAACGTCTGGTCGTCGCGGTGGAGGTGCTGCTCGTAGAGTTTTTCGTCGTACCAATAGGCCTCCAGGGACTGATGCGGATTATGCCGTTTCCAGGTACGCTCCAGGGTAGCCATTACCGTCTCTTCGGCACCCGCAGCGACTTTGAGCGAAAGAATGCGGAACTCGCTGGGCCGGCTATACAGCACTACCGGCTGAATACGCCGTAGCAGCGTGGAATGGTGGAAATTCTGAACGACTCCGGCTATCTGCCTTTCGGTACTTTCATTTAACCATATCGTTTGTCCCACAGCCTCAGCCGGACTGCCCAGCCGCAATGCCTGAACCGCTTCTTCATTGATAAGGACAAAATGCGCCGTTGAGTCGCTACTCATAGCCGGTAGATTCTGTCCGGCAGCCAATGTCAACCCAAGACTGTTTACCAGAGAAGGCGTAATAGAGAAGGCTGAGGTCTGGACGGAGTCACCATTCGGACGTTTGCTTACAAACAGGACCTCTCCGCCTGAGAAGCCAAATTCGGCAGAGGTAGCAGCCACCTGCTCTACACCGGCAAAGCGGGCAGTTTCTGTGGCCAGTGCCTCGTAGGGCTGCTTGTTGAGTTGAACGTTCAAGATACGCTCCCGGGCAAAGCCGTAATCGGCCGAAGCCATAAACAACGATTGGGTATAGAATACAGCCAGGAAGATGATGGCAATCAGCGTGGCGGCAAACTGGGAGACAATAAGGGCTTTTCGTAAACCTATCCCGCTGAAGAGTTGGGTGTTCAATCGCCCCCGCAACACCTGGGCCGGTTGGTACCGGGACAATGTTCGGGCCGGAACCCAACCGGCTATCAATCCGGTCACGATAACAAAGGCCAGAAAGTACAGCCATTGCATGCCGTCCTGACTAACCTCCGCAATGAGCCGCTGCACCGTTGGCAACCCACTGATAAGTTTTAGCTGCCCATACGCCAGGACAAATGCCAGCAATGCGACCAGCGTTGATTCTGCCAGAAACTGCCCGACCAACTGGCCCCGCATTGCCCCCACAGCCTTACGAACACCCACCTCGCGGGCACGCCCTAACGACTGGGTGAGGGTTAGATTGATGTAATTGAACCCGGCAAGCAGCAGGACTACCAACGCCAGTAAACTAATCGATTGCAGGTTTGGCAGTATAGGCTCAGCCGTAATATTGTGCAGCGGTTCCCGGCCCGGAGAGATGTTCGCCAGCGATTGATACCGAAAGCCATAATGCTTTGTCGCCGACGCTACATATACGTTATTAACCCGCTTTGCCGTGGCATTTAAAGCCGTCTGCAAAGCCTCAGCGGAGCTACCCGGCTTAAGCTGTACGTAGGTATAGCAGGCGGTCTCGTCACTCCAATTGGTCAGTTGCTGCTTTTGCCGTAACAGTGGCATAGTCGCCATTGAGGCCAGCAGGTCAAACTTCAGATGCGATGGATAGGGGGGCTTTTGCAACACACCCGTAACCGTAAATTGCCCCGCCTGACCCAGGGTTAAGGTCTGCCCGATGGGATTCTGTTTGCCAAAGAAACGTTCGGCGGCTGCCTCGGTCAGTACTACTGTATTTAAAGCGTTTGCCGGGTAACCTGTTGCCAGTCGGAAACCAAAGATGTCGAAGAAACCCGAATCCACGAAAGCGCCATGGATGGACAGTGTTTTCGCTCCGGCTGTTGCTTCATCGGGTAGACCGTAATGTACCCGCGTAATCCGTTCAATAGCTTTGTAATCATGCTGGAGTAAATCGGCCAGCGGCAATGGCGAACTGGCGAAGGCCGCAGTTTCTCCATCCTGCCGGGTCACATCGGTTAGAACGCGGTAGGTACGCTCCGCATTTGGATGGAATGTATCGTAGTCGAAGGCCCCTTTAACCTGGATTAAAGCCAGCAGACATACCGTCATGCCCGAGGCTAAGCCAAAGATGTTGATAAAGGAGAACAGCCTGTGCCTCCACAGATTACGTAGCGCGATTTTCAGGTAGCTTCGGAGCATTTTTAATAGGCAGTAAGCAATAACTAAGTAAGCAGTGGGCAGTAGACAGAAAATGTAACTCGCAGTTTGCTGACTTCATATTTTGCCTACTGCAAACTGCCCACTATCTACTCCGTTCGTAAACTCTGCACCGGGTTCGCCGAAGCCGCCCGGTAGGTGCGCCAGCCAATGGTTAACCCGCCGAGCAGGAGCATGACCAGGAAGCAGAGACCCAGCGTTTCGATACCGATGCTGACGTGATAGGCAAAATTGATCAGGAACGCCATACCGGCCAGCGCACCAAGCGGCAATGCAATAGCACTGGCGATCAGGAGCAGCTTGACAAAATCCCACGACAGCAAGGCTATAATTTGAGCTACATTGGCCCCCATCACCTTCCGGATACCCACCTCTTTGGTGCGGGTTTCGGTTGTGTAGGTAACCATCCCCAGCAGCCCCAGGCAGGCAATGGATAAGGCCAAACCCGTTAGCAGTGACAGGAAATCCAGGTCTTCGCGGTGATTGTGGCGCTGGTACAGGAAGTCATCGTACCACTGCCCGGTAAACGGCTCGTAGGGGGTCAGCTTCTTCATCACCGTCATCGCATCAGCCAGTACCGCATCCTCGACCCCTTTAGCCACGCCGATGTTCAGGTAACGGAACTGCGACGGCTGATACCGCAGCACCAGCGGCTTAATGGACCAGGCAAACGACGTAAACCGAAAATCTTTCAGCACGCCGGCAATTTGCAGTTCCGTGCTGTCGTTCAGCCACAACGACTTTCCAACAGCTTCCCCGACCGAACCCAGCCGGAACGCCTTTACAGCTTCTTCGTTAATCAGAATAAATCGCCCGGCCGTATCCGACGCTGACGCAGGGAGGTTTTGCCCTGCCAGCACACTGAGATTTATGTTGGGCACAAATTGATGGTCGACGGCAAACGTAAAGGCCATCATTGAGTCGGAGGCTGTCTGCTTCATGCGAAAGACCTGCGTATCGCCAAAAGAACCAAACAACCCGGAGGTTGCCGACACCCGTTCGACACCCGACAACTGGTTGAACTCATGAGCCAGCCGCTGGTACGGAATTCCATTGATTGGCATCGTTAAGATGCCTTCCCGCCGGAAACCGTAGTCGGCGGTAGCCATATAGTGCTGCTGCCGTCCCATAGTGAGCAAAAAGATCAGCGCAATCATCGATATGGTGAACTGAGCAACAATCAACGATTTTCGCAGGGAGATGCCCCGCAGTACCCGCAATCCCATTGTACTACGCAGTACCTGCGCCGGCTGAAAGCCCGAGAGTACCCGCGCCGGTACAAGGCCGGCCAGCAACCCGGTTACTATGCTGAACAGGATAAATACCACCCACAGCGTCTCATCCCACTGCACCCCGCCAATGAGCCACTGCTGCACAAACGGCATAGGCTTAACGAACTGTAACATGACATACGCCAGGCCCAGGGCCAGCAGAGACAACACTACCGACTCGGCCATAAACTGCCCCATCAGTTGCCAGCGCAGGGCACCCGCTACTTTACGGATACCTACCTCCCGGGCCCGGCTCAGCGACCGGGCCAGCGTCAGGTTAATGTAGTTGAAAGCCGCCAGCAGCAGCGTCAGCAGCCCTACCCCAATTTCGACCAGTAAGCCACCAATCTCACGCTCGTAGGTCGACATCGCCAGCTCCTCCAGGCCGGGAGAGACTTTTGTAAGTGCCTGTGGCCGGAAGCTATACCCGGTCTCTCTCGTGAACACCAATCCCTGAAGTGCTCGTTTATTGATAGCATTCAGCGCATCCGACAGCGTTTTTTCCGTTGTGCCCGGCTTTAGCAGGACGTATGTATACCCCACAGCATACTGCCGCCAGTCTTCGAAGAGGTTCCGGTATTTAGGATTACCCGGCGTTTTTAGCGACAGCAGCAAATCGAATTTCAGGTGAGAATGCGTCGGGTTATCCGCCAATACACCCGTAACGGTTAGCGGACCTAACTCATCATGTTGCAGCACCCGGCCAATCGGGTTAGCCGTTCCGAAAAACTTTTCCGCCGTTTCGCGGGTCAATACGACCGTATGCGGTTCGGTAGCTGCCTTGCCTTGCGCCAATCGGTATCCGCTGAAGATAGTGAAGAAACGTGGGTCCACCGCCCATGACAGAAGATTAAACCGCTTATGATTTTCTGAAAAATCTCCATATACGCGTACCACGCGGGCAGCCTCCTCCACAAAGCCATAATCCTGTTGCAGTACACCCGCCAGTGGCATGGGCGATGTAGCGTGCGCGACTACCCCATGCTCATTGGTGGCTACATCCGTCAGCACCCGGTAGATACGCTGGCGGTTCGGGTGAAAGTTGTCGTAGTCGAAGGCCCCTTTGATGTGGACAATCGCCAGCAGGCACACCATCATCCCGGATGCCAGGCCAAAAATATTGATTGCCGAAAACAGCTTGTGCTTCCAGAGGTTGCGCAGGGCGATGGTGAGGTAGTTGCGTAGCATAAATAGTTATGAGTTATGAGTGAAGAGTTATGAGTTAGCTGACGCACATTTTTAATTCTTAACCGCCGGGCGGCCCCGTCTTAATTCTTCACTCCGAGCGTAGCGAGGTAACCGGGTTCATCAAAGCTGCCTTAATACTTTGGTAACTTACCGTGAGCAGGGCGATGCCGACGGCCAGAAGGCCAGCCAGGACGAAGGCCCACCAGGGTACATCGATGCGGTAGGCGAAATCTTCCAGCCAGCTATTCATGGCATACCAGGCAATCGGCGAGGCAATGATAAGGGCAATGAAAACCAGTTTCAGGAAGTCGCGGGAGAGCAACGCCACGATACTGGTAACACTGGCTCCGAGTACTTTGCGAATGCCAATCTCTTTGGTCCGCTGCTGAATGATGTAAATGGCCAGACCCAGCAGACCCATACAGGCAATGAATATAGCCAGCAGGGAAAACACGCCGAAGATGCGCTGCGATACCTGTTCAGCCTGGTACAGAGCCTCCCAGTCTGAATCCAGGAATGAGTAGTGAAATGACTGGTCGGGCAGGTATCGCTTCCAGATACGTTCGATGCGGGCGACAACGGGTTGCAGATTATCGGTCTGTACCCGGACCACGATCTGATTATCGGTCCGACCAAACCAGCGGTTATGCAGGATAAACAAAGGGGCTATCCGCTGGTGGAGTGACTGGTAGTGAAAGTCTTTCACCACCCCTACTACGGTCAACGGTACGTCGGCACCGTTGGCGCGGCCGAAGAGATCCGGGCTGAACACCTTCTTTCCTATCGGATCAGTAAGACCGAGTTGCCGGACAGCCTCCTCGTTCAATATGACCGATAGCGAATCATTAAAGGCTTTGGAGAACGTACGGCCCGCCGTCATAGCCATCTTCATCGTCGGCAGGTAGGCGTCATCTACCACCGTACCCCGGCCGGTTACCGTTTCGCTTTCAGCTTCTCTATGGAAAATAATGCCGAAAAAGCCATTCTGATTGCCCGGTGCCGAATTGGTACCTCCCACCCCGGCCACCCCGGCTATGCGGGAAATCTCCTGCTTGAACGCTTCAGTGTTAGAACCCAGAAATCCGGCTCCCTGTAAGTTAATCACGGCCTCTTTGGCAAAACCAAGTTCTTTGTTTTCAATAAACCGGAGTTGCGTAAACACCACCAGCGTACTGATGATGAGGATAATGGAAATGGCAAACTGAAACACCACCAGACCATTGCGCAGGAGATGTCCCTGCCGGGTGGAGAAGAACTTGCCCTTCAGCACCTTAATGGGCTCAAACGACGACAGCACCCCAGCCGGATAACTGCCCGCCAGCAGGCCGATACACAGCGCTACCAGCAACATCAGGGGAAGCGTATCAGGCTGTAACAGCAACCAGGCTGACAGTTGTTTTCTGGCCAGGTCGTTAAACGACGGCAGCAGTACGATTACCACTATCAACGCCAGCACAAAGCTGAATACACTCAATAACACAGATTCCGTCAGAAACTGAGCCGCCAGTTGCCCTTTGGTAGACCCAAGACTTTTGCGGATACCGACCTCCTTCGCCCGCTCCGACGACCGGGCCGTAGCCAGGTTCATGAAGTTGACGCAGGCAATCAGCAGCACAAATACGGCTATTACGGAGAAAATATAGACCAGCGTACGGCTGCCGTTCGGTTTTAGCTCAGCTTCCAGATGGGAGTCCAGATGGATGTTCCTGAGGGGTTGGAGGAAATAGAAATAGCCATTGCCGGCTTTCAGATACTCCTTGAACGACACCCCGAAATTGCGCTGCACTTCGCCGGCTGCATACTTTTCAACAATAGCCGGAAATTTGTCCTGCACAGCCGCTGGGTTGGTGTTCGGGCGCAGCAGCAGATACGTATGCGCCGAGAAGCTGACGTGGTTAGGCTGTTCCGCAAACGGGGCACCCGGTGTAGATACCAGTATACTATAGGCAAAATGAGCGTTCTCCGGCACATCATCACTGATGCCCGTTACCTCCACTTTGGGTCCCTGCACAAGCTCCAGCGTCTTACCGATGGGGTTCGTGTTGCCGAAGATCCGTTTTACAGTGCGTTGGGTCAGCACGGCGGTATTCGGCCGGCTCAGTACCCGGTCGGGTTGCCCCTGCAGCAGCGGCACCTGAAAGACCCGGAAAAAGCTGGAATCGGCCGCCATGACGTCGCGCTCCTCGAATGTCTGATTCTGGTATTTGACCAGCGTGGTGCCGTTCCCAAAATCAAACAGTCTTACGCTTTCCTCCACCTCCGGAATTTCCTGTTTTGTATCACGGGCATAGGACGCCGGAATCATGGCGTATTTCGATACCCGGTCGGTATACTTTCGCTCCAGCGCCAAGCGATAGATGCGGTCGCCGTTGGCCCAGAAGCGGTCGTAGCTCAGTTCATCCACCACATACATCACGATGAGCATGCAGCATACCATGCCAATGGACAGGCCAATGATGTTGATAGCGGTGTTCAGCTTGTTTTTCAACAAGTTCCGCCAGGCGGTTTTGAGGTAGTTGCGGAGCATAGTTTTGACGTCTATAGTTTGCAGTGAGCAGTAAGCAGACTGGAGCGCAGCGTGGTAGGCCCTCTTCGGCCTACTGCTCACTGCAAACTGCCTACTCTGTTCTCAGGCTCTTCACCCATGCTCGACGAGGAAAAAGCAAGTCAAGTCCCCGACATATCGCTCCGCGATAATGAAAATGCCCAAACGCCGGTCATTATCGAAATCTGTCATACCAATGGCCTGAAAAGCGATTTGCATAAGGTAATCCAGTTAACTGATGAAGACTTCTACGGCATCCGCGAGGGCTTCCTCTACGACTACAAAACTGGTCAGTGGCTCCGTTACCGCTTCGGCGATGGCGGCATTGCCACCCCTACCTCCTACCCCGAGCTGCTTGGGCTAGACCTGAGTCAGTTTTTATCCTTTTCTCCTCCATTTGCGTTATCTTTAAGTTCCTGAAAAACTCGTTGCGCTATGGAAGCAGTAATTGACCAGGCCTTATCTGCCTACGAACTCGAACGTAGTAAACCAATGCCAAACCTCACTCATGGTTCCATACAGGCTAATCTTGTATTTGAACTTAAAACTGCCTACCGTAACCAATTCCGCATTGCCAGCGAAGTCACGTTAGCGACTCAGCCTGATGGCTCTACGCCCGATGTCGTCGCTTATCCGTTGATACCCCTGGGTTTTGGGGATGAACCAGCCCGGCGTACCGATGCCCCTCTTCTCTGTATTGAAATTCAATCCCCTTCTCAGAGTTTAGAGCAGATGGTTGAAAAAACAACTATTTATTTCTCCTTCGGCGTACGGTCCTGCTGGATTGTCGTTCCAGCCGTGAAAGGCGTATTTGTGTACGACCAGCCCGGCCACTACCAATTCTTCCACGAACCCGGCATGCTTCACGACGCTATCCTTGATATAAAGCTTGACCTGCCTGCCGTTTTCGCCTGATTACTCCGCCCGTAAACTCTTCACCGGATTTGTCAACGCGGCCTTTACGCTCTGGAACGAGATGGTTAGGAGCGCAATGACAATTGCCAGCACACCCGCCAGCACAAACATCCACCACTCCAGGGCAACCCGGTACGGGAAGTCCGCCAGCCACTGTTCCATGCCGTACCAGGCGATGGGGGTGGCAATCAGAATGGCAATGAACACCAGCTTCAGAAAATCTTTGGACAGCAGAGCAACCACACTAAGTACCGAAGCGCCTAATACCTTCCGAACGCCAATCTCTTTGGTACGCTGCTGCGCCGTGAAGGTGGCCAGCCCGATCAGGCCCAGGCAGGAGATAAGGATAGTCAGTATGGCAAACAGGCCGGAGAGCGTAGCGATGCGTTGCTCACTGGCAAATTTTTTGGCGTACTCCTCATCCACAAACCTGTACTCAAATGGATATTCAGGATTGTACTTCCTGAAAATAGCTTCGGCTTTTCGCAGATTATCGGCGGTAGCATACGCTCCGTTCAGCTTGATGTGCATGACGTTGAAAAACCCTTTCGCCCCCGCAATGATCATTGGCTTGGTCGGATAATAAGGCGATTGCAGAATGAAGTCCTTGATGACCCCGATCACATGCCAGTCGATACCGTTGTCTTTGACGATTTGCCCGATGGGGTCTTTGAAACCCATTGTTTTGGCGGCCGATTCGTTCAGCAGCATCCCGGTAGAATCGGTCGGGTACTGGGTCAGGTCGAAGTCGCGGCCGGCAACCAGTTGCAGGCCGGCGGTAGTCGTCATTTTATCGTCGACAACATACCGGTCAAAATCCGTTTTGTCGTTGGGGTCTTTACCCGCCCATTGAATACCCCAGCCATCACTCCAGCCCTGCGTGAGCGGAGAACTCGTTTTGGTTACCGAGAGCGCTATGTTGCTGTTGAGCAGTTCGCTTTTTATCAACTTGTAGTTTTTGCCGATATCGCCGGTCAGGTAATGATAGATGAGGTTGTCTTTGGCATAGCCCGTTTCGCGGTCGCGGGCGTGTTTGATCTGCTCCCGGATAATGATGGTACTGATGATGAGCAGCACGGCAAACGTAAACTGGAGCACCACCAGAACCTTGCGCGGGGTCACCACCGCATTCACTCTCCGGAATGTCCCCTTCAGCACATTCACCGGCTTGAACGACGACAGGAAAAAAGCCGGATAACTGCCCGCCAGCAGACCCGCCAGCAGAATAAACCCGACCAATGCCAGCCAGAAATACGGCTGGTTGTATTCAATAAACAGGATTTTATCCGTCAGCTTGTTAAACGCCGGCAAGCTGATTTGCACAATCAGCAAGGCCAATACCCCCGCAATGCAGGCAATCAGAATCGACTCCCCAAGAAACTGACCAACCAATGAACTCTTTTCGGCACCGGCCACTTTCCGGATACCTACCTCCTTTGCCCGCTTCTCGCTACGTGCCGTACTCAGGTTCATGAAGTTGATGCAGGCAATCAGCAGGATAAACGCAGCGATAATACCAAACAACCGGACAAAGTCGATGAGCCCGCCCGTTTCCACCCCTTCGTCAAATCGGGAGTAAAGCCGCCAGCGGCTCATCGGATAGACAAACATCTCCCACTTCCCGTCTTCGTCCTTATCATAGCGTGGTTTGAAGCCCTTCATTTTGGCATTCATCGAAGCCTCGCTCGCGTTCGGCTTCAGCAATACATAGGTGCGGGTGGAGTTGTTGCCCCAATTTTCGTCATCTCCGCCAAGCTGGCGCAGGTAGGACCAGGGGAGCAGGTACTCAAACTTGAAACGGGTATTGCCGGGTAAGTCGTTGAGCACACCCGTTACGGTGAAATTGTCTTTGTTATCCAGCTTTACAACGCGGCCCATCGGGTCGGCGTCGCCAAACAGCTTCCGGGCAAAGGTTTCGGTAACGACAATGGAATTTACCTCGCGCAGCACCTGCTGCGGATTGCCCTGTAGCAACGGAAACGTGAATACGTTCAGGAAAGTTGAGTCGACGATATGTCCCTGGGCGGTAATCCGCTTGTCGCCGACGCTGAACAGGTAATTGCGTGGCCAGTCTACCCGGACCGCCTGCTCCACTTCCGGCAGGTCGCGTTCCATGGTTCGGGCCAGAATCTTAGGCGTTGTGTTCCAGCAATTAAGTTCACCGCTGAACTCCGCCCGGTTCCAGGCTTCGTAGATGCGGTCTTTCTTTTCGTGAAACTGGTCGTAGCTCAGTTCATGCTGTATCCACAGCAAAATCAGAATCGAACTGGCCATACCAATCGCCAGCCCGGCAATGTTGATAAACGAAAAGCCCTTGCTACGCAGCAGGTTGCGGAAAGCAATTTTGACGTAGTTCTGCAACATACCTTTTTTAAGTCTTCAGTAAGTAGTACTCAGTAGGCAGTTTTTCACGTAGCTTGCCGGCTTCTTTTCTGCCTATTGCAAACTGCCCACTGCCTGCTTAATAGAACGCCCAAATGCTATACCAAACAGAAAAACAGCCGATAATTAATCCCTTGCGGTAACCTATGAATTAAAACTGTCCGTTTGCGGACAGCGTCCGTACATTTGCGGACATCACGTCTGGAGTTGACGGCCCGCGTCTTATTTCATTTCTTCCGTATCAAATCGTAATTTGTTGGCTATGCAGCGACTGACCATCCTTGTTACCAGTATTCTAATCCTCTATACGTCTATCGTCTTTGGACAGGCCCGAACGGATGATTTCCTGAGGAAGCTCTTCGCGACTAACCAGAATGTCGTTTTTCAGGAGGTACTGCGGCATCCCGAAACCTACCGGCTCCAGATCATCTACACGCAGATTAACCGGGATAAACAGAACAATCCAACGTTCACCAACTACTACTTCCGCGTCGATAGTACCGAATACTTCAACCCGGCATCTACCGTCAAACTGCCGCTGGCGTTACTGTCTTTGGAAAAGCTTAACAACCTGGACATACCGCAGGTGACGAAGTATACGCCTATGCAGTTCGACAGTGCGTATAGTAAGCAGACAAAACATTGGAAAGATACAACCGCGCAGAACGGCTTCCCGTCACTGGCACATCTGATAAAAAAAGCCTTTCTGGTTAGCGAGAATGACCCGTACAGCCGCATGTATGAATTTGTGGGGCAGCAGGCCATCAACCGGGCATTGCACGACAGGGGCTATCTGGATACGCGCATTACGCACCGCTTTGTGCGCATGACACCGGACGAAAACCGCCATACCAATCCTGTGCGGTTTATCAGCGAAGACGGCAGGGTACTCTACACCCAACCCGCAGCGTACAACCCCGACCCGTTCGATTTTCGCCGTACCGATAAACTCGGCAAAGGCTTCTATCGCAACGACAGCCTGATTCACGAGCCGTTCGACTTCACCGGCCGGAACAAACTGCCCCTGGAGTCTCTGCATCAGATTCTTAAATCGGTGATGTTCCCCGCGTCGGTTCCGGCAAAGCAGCGGTTTAATCTGACCGCCGACGATTACCGGTTTCTGTACCAATACCTCTCCCAGTACCCCGGCGAAACCAACTACCCCAAGTACGACGCCAGGCAGTACTACGACAGCTACGTCAAATTCTTCTTTCTCGATAGCCTGCACCACCAGATGCCCGCCGGCGTTCGGGTGTTCAACAAAGTGGGCTGGGCCTACGGCTTCCTGACCGATGCGTCGTACGTGGCAGACTTTACCAGCAAGGTCGAGTTCATGCTGAGCGCTACTATTTACGTCAACCGCGACGGTATTCTGAACGATAACAAGTACGAATTTGAGGAAGTAGGCCAGCCGTTTCTGTACCAGCTTGGTCAAACCATTTATCAGTATGAGTTAAAGCGAAAGCGGCCGTACAAACCAGACCTGAGCCGGTTTCAGGTACAATACGAGAAAAGGGTAGATGATAATCGACCCGTTGTTAAAGATGTCGACAATTAAAAAACAGAACCCAATGAGAGCCCTTCTATTGTTAATCCTGCTGTTAAGTAGTGGTTTATCAGCTTATAGCCAATCTACCGGTGAGAAATCGGCCGAAAGCGGCAATCGCGCTTCCCTGTCACCTTCTCCCGAAGACCTGGCGCAGCGGCAACTCAATGCCTACAACGCCCGCAACATCGACGCGTTTCTGGATCCCTACGCCGACGATGTAGAAATTTATGATTTCCCTGACCAGCTTCGGTACAAAGGCAAAGACACCATGCGCAAGCAGTACGGCAGCATGTTTGAACGCACCAAAGCGCTGCACTGCGAACTCGTGAACCGGATTATCCTCGGCAACACCGTCATTGACCACGAACGAGTCACCTTCGACCCCAATCAAGCTCCCGTACAGGCAATAGCCATTTACAGGATTGTAAACGGAAAAATTAAAAAGGTATATTTCACCCGATAAAGAGCATGAGAAAAACGTACTATTCCTGCCTTACACTACTACTGATACTGGCTACGTGCCTCGGGATAAAGGCCCAATCGTTCTCCCTGGAATCCGTAAAGAGTTATCCGTTTCCTTCTGATTTGACCAGTTCAGCCCAGGGTTCACGCATCGCCTGGGCGTTTAATGAGCAGGGCAAACGCAATGTGTACGTTGCGCAGGGTCCCGACTTCAAACCCCGGAAGCTGACCAATTACAACGAAGACGACGGGCAGGAGATTACCAGTTTATCCATTTCAGCCGACGGAAAATGGGTCGTTTACGTGCGCGGAGGAGACCACGGCTCCAACTGGGACGAAGAACTGCCCGTTAACACGACCTCATCACCCGTACCCCCGAAGGTTCAGATCTGGACGGTACCGTTTGCGGGTGGCGAGCCAAAAGCCATTGCCGAGGGCGACGAACCCATTGTTTCGCCCAACAGCGACCGGATAGCGTTTGTCAAAAGTGGTCAGGTCTGGAGTGCGCCGGTGGATGGTTCATCGGCGGCCAAAACGCTGTTTACGGCCCGTGGCACCAACGGCTCCCTGGCGTGGTCGCCGGATGGCTCGAAACTGGCGTTCGTCTGCGACCGGAAAGACCACGCATTTGTGGGCATTTACGCCAACGAAACAACGCCCATTACCTGGATTGCTCCTTCGTTCTCGAAAGATGCTTCCCCGCGCTGGTCGCCCGACGGGAAAAAGCTGGTCTTTGTCCGGATGCCCGGAACCGGCGGTGCCCCGGATTCGCTGCTGACGCGGAAACACCGCCCCTGGGCTATCTGGACCGCCGATGTGTCGACGGGTGCAGCCGCCCCCCTCTGGCAGGCCCCTAAAACGCTGGCCGGATCGGTACCGACCACGCATGGCCAATTTAATCTGCACTGGGCCGCCAATGACCGAATCGTGTATCTGTCGTACGAAGACGGATGGCCGCATCTGTATTCGATTGCGTCGACGGGCGGAACGCCTTTGCTGCTCACACCGGGCCGGTTTATGGCTGAGCATATTTCACTGAGTCCCGACCGCAAATGGCTGCTGTTTAGCGGCAATACCGGCCCCGATAAACTGGATATTGACCGCCGGCATATCGTCCGGGTGCCGGTCGACAAAGCCGCCATGGACGTACTGACACCGGGCAATGGCGTAGAATGGACACCTGTGGTCACCGGCGACGGCGCTACCATTGCCCTTATCAGCGCCACCGCTCAGCGACCACCGTTGCCAGCTGTGATGCCGTTTACCAACGGCACCCCAACCGTGCTGGCCCAGGACCTGATTCCGGCGGGTTTCCCACAAAAGCCCCTGGTGACGCCTAAACAGGTGACCTTTAAAGCGCCGGACGGTGTAACGGTACATGGTCAGCTTTTTGAGCCAATGGGTGGTCCAGCTAAAAAACCGGCTATTATTTATGTGCACGGTGGTCCTCCGCGCCAGATGCTGTTAGGCTGGCATTATTCAGACTATTATACCAATGCCTACGCCATGAACCAGTATCTGGCCGGCCAGGGATTTATGGTACTGTCGGTCAATTACCGGCTGGGCATTGGCTACGGGTATGAGTTCCACCAGCCGGCCGACGGCGGAGCAAACGGAGCATCGGAATACCAGGATGTTCGGGCGGCCGCCGTCTGGCTGGCCGGGCAACCGCAGGTCGATGCCGCCCGTATCGGCATTTACGGCGGCTCCTACGGCGGTTATCTGACCGCGCTGGCCCTGGCCCGCGACTCCAAACTCTTTGCTGCGGGTGTTGATATTCACGGGGTACACGACTGGAGTGTAATGCGCTACCTGAATGCACAGACCGACCGCTTCGAAAAAGCACCCGATGCCGGGCAAACCGTCAAAGTAGCCTATGAGGCATCGCCCGTTTCAGCAATTACTACCTGGACCTCGCCGGTGCTGATTATCCACGGCGACGATGACCGCAACGTCCGGTTTGCCCAAAGTGCCGACCTGGTCCGGCGGCTCGAAGCGAAAGGCGTACCGATGGAAACCATGGTAATAGTAGACGATACGCACCACTGGATGAAGCACAGCAATGCCCTGAAAATGGGCAATGCCACCGCTGATTATTTTAAACGGAAGCTGCTGAAGCCGGGACAGTAACCACTCTGTGACAAAGCCTGTTGTCGTACTTTTTAGTCCTATTTAGGAAAACTCCTGCTATGGAAGCAGTTGCCGAACAGGTATCGGATGTCGAGTAATATAGCCTCTTCTATCCCATGTTGTTATATTTGGAAAAATTCACTGCGGTATGGAAACGCCTTCGTTTGACTTAATCGGAGAGTTTCACTTCGAAGACATCCGGTCGGTCGATCATTCCAAAGTCATTCAGCGTTTGGGCGTAGTGTTTGATCGAAAAACGACGTTTCCAGAAGGAGTCGGTCACGATCCCAATTACGCATGTGGAAGTGCTATTAGGGGCTATATTCCGATAAAAAGTCCTACTCCGTTCGTAAACTCCTGACGGGGTTCATCAGCGCGGCTTTAATGCTCTGAAAGCTAACCGTCAATAGCGCAATAACTATCGCTACGACACCTGCCAGGGCAAACACCCACCACTCCAGGTCAATCTTATAGGCAAAGTCCTGCAGCCAGCGGTTCATGACGTACCAGGCAATAGGCGAAGCCAGCAGAATAGCGACCAGAACAGGCTTGAGAAAATCCCGGCTGAGCATTGATACAATACCCGTAACACTGGCACCTAATACCTTCCGTACGCCGATTTCTTTCGTGCGCTGCTCAGCCGTAAACGTAGCTAAACCGAACAGGCCCAGACAGGCGACAAAAATGGTCAGTCCGGCAAAAATGCCCAGAATACTACCCATTTTCTGCTCAGCCCGGTACGCATTAAGAAAACGCTTGTCCAGAAAGGAGTATTCAAGCGGGGCATCCACGGCAAAGCCGGCCCATTTTTCCTCGATGGAAGCCAGCAGGCTGCCGACATCTTTCGTCTTCACTTTCGCAATCACCAGACCATTGTTATTACCCAGCGTCATGGCCAGCGGAGCAATCCGTTCGTGCAGCGATCGGAAGTGAAAATCTTTCACCACCCCGATTACCCGGTAGGTACTCTTACGCCCATCGTTTTCGGGGTGGGTTATGGTGTGCCCCAGCACGTTACCGCCAAGCCCGTAGGCTTTCACGGCTGTTTCGTTGAGAATAATGCCGGTAGAGTCGGTGCCGAACGCCGGTGAGAAGTTCCGGCCGGCAACCATCTGCATACCGAGGGTGGGAATATATTGGTCATCGACATCGTACCGCAATGCCTTCACGTATTGCGCCGAATTGTTGTCGGCGTAGGTGATAAAGTTGTTGTTATAAGAGGGGCCGGCCGGCAAAAAGCCCGAAATGGTGGCATTCACCACGCGGGAGTCCGCCAAAAGCTGCTGCCGGAATACGGCTTCGTTCTTTCCTAACCGCCAGGTCTCCTGCACAATCAGCACCTGGTCTTTGTCGTATCCCAGTTTCCGGTTCTGAATGTAAGATAGCTGCCGGTACACCACCGTAGTGCCGATGATTAGACTAACGGAAATAAAGAACTGAAACACGACCAGTGCACTGCGCAAACTCGTGCTGCGGCTCCGCCCACTAAAGGACAACCGGCCTTTCAGCACCGACACGGGCTTGAATGACGACAGAAAAAATGCCGGATAACTACCCGCCAGCACACCCACCACCAGGCCAAACAGTAACAAACCGGGAAGCAGCCAGGAACTAGTGGTAAATGATAAGGAAAGCGTTTTGCCGGAAAGCGCATTAAAAGCGGGTAAAGCCGTATAGACCAACCCGACGGCCAGCACCAGCGCAATAGCCGTCAGCACGATAGACTCGGTCAGAAACTGCCCGACCAGCGCTGTTTTAACGGAACCCAGCACCTTGCGGATGCCCACCTCCTTTGAACGCTTTGACGCTCCGGCCGTACTCAGGTTCATGAAGTTGATGCATGCAATCAGCAGCATAAAGAGTGCAACGGTACCAAATATAGAGACATACCGGATATCACCGGAGGGCTCCAGATCATACGCCAGGTCCGAATGCAGGTGAATATTTGTCAGCGGTTGCAGATACAGGCCAACGTTATTGCCTTTTTTCCGAAACGCTGCCAGACTCATCCCAAATGCCTGCTGCAACTGCGGCCCCATGTACTTGTCGACCACCTGGGGCAGCTTTGCTTCCAGCTTTTTGTAATCATACCCCTCCGGGAGCACCAGGTACGTGTAAAACTCGGATACCATCCAGGATGTCGACTTAGCCTCCGGAAAGGAAGCCATGGATACGAAGAAGTCGAAATGGAAGTGTGAGTTGGCAGGAACCTGATCAATTACCCCCGTAACGGTACAGGCAGCATTACCGCTTTTGATGGTGAGTACCTTGCCGAGTGGTTCGTCGTTGCCGAAGTATTTTTTAGCGACAGCCTTAGTAATAACCACCGTATTGGGGTTCGCCAGAGCCGTTTTCGGGTCGCCTTTCATAAAGGGAAGGGTAAATACCTGGAAGAAGTTCGAATCGGCAAACGTAATGGCGGTCTCCTTGAATGTCTTGTCAGCATAAGCAATAATGGGCGCACCGGCCGTCCGAAGCCGGGTAGCCTCCAGCACTTCAGGGTATTCAGCCATCAGCGTGTGTGCGGTCGGCGGCATCACCGAGGGTTCTTTCATACTGCCGCCGTTGACAGACCCTTTAAAAATTACCCGCACAATCCGGTCGGCCTTCGCGTGGTAACGGTCGTAGCTCAGTTCATCGATGACGAACAGCATAATGAGCAGACACGTAGCCAGCCCAATGGCCAGTCCCACAATGTTGATGGCAGAAAAGGCGCGGTTGCGGACAAGGTTACGCCAGGCAATTTTAAGGTAGTTGCGTATCATACCTGAGTTTAATGCAATAGTGTGGCTGTTTACTGTTTGGGCAGTTGTATGGTATCGCACAAATGCAGTGCCAGTGGCCAAATCTGCCCTATATGCGCCTTTCATAACAAGCAATGTCCGGTTTTGGACAGCGGGCGTACTGAAATGGACAGCTCCCTGTACGGGTCCGCGTCCCGCTGACCCGTACATTACTCCGACCGCAAGCTACTAATTGGGTTCATCAATGCGGCTTTGATGCTCTGGAAACTAACCGTCATCAAAGCGATGACGATGGACATAACCGCTGCGGACACAAACGTCCAGACGCTGATGTCGATGCGATACGGATAGTTTTCCAGCCATGCACTAATGGCATACCAGGCCGCCGGAAAGGCGAAGACAAACGAGAAGCCGACCAGGTGCAGGAAGTCCGAAGACAGCAGTTGTACAATGCTCGACACCGAAGCCCCCATCACCTTACGAATACCAATTTCCTTAGTACGCCGTTCGGCCGAGAGGGTAGCGAGTCCGAACAGACCAATGCACGAAATAAAGATGGTCAGGATGGCCCCGAACAGCATAATCTGCTTCCATTTGGCCTCCGCTTCGTACCGGCTGCGGTTTTCCTCATCCAGAAATCTGTAGGCATACGGATTGATGGGAAACAGTTTCTTGAACGTTTTTTCGATATGGTTCAGGCTGGCGGTTTCCGACCCCGGCTTAATCTTGATAAAGACTTTGCCGTAGTCATTAGCCGGCTTCATCGTAAATAACTGCGGGTCAATTTCCCGGTTTAATGATTCGTAGTGGTGGTCCTTCACGACGCCAACAACTCGATACTGCTCGTTATTATACCAGAAGTTGACCACCTGTCCGAGTGGGTTCTTCCACCCCGCTTTTTTCACAAACGTTTCGTTGACCAGCACGGATTGGGTAGAGTCCGTCGGCAAGTCGGCTGAAAAGTTACGCCCTTTTACGATGGGTATCTTAAATAGGGGCAGATAAGTAGGGTCGACCGTTTCGTAGGTAAAGTTCTGCTGCGTCTCGCCGTTTATTTTGGCTACCGTACCCCAAAAGCCGCCGTTCTTAAGCGCGACTGACACAATAGTCGGATTCTTCAGCAGCTCCTCCCTGAACAGTTTCGCTTCGCTACGCGTCAGGCCCGATTTTTCGACACTAATCACGTGGGTGTCATCGTAGCCCAGGCTCTTGGTCGTGAGGTAATCGAATTGCGCGTAGATAGTGAGTGTACCGATAATTAGAAACGAAGCAATGGCGAACTGTAGCACCACCAGCGACTTCTGCAGATAATTCCGGCCCGACAAACGGAACCGGCTGTACAGCGTCTGCACCGGATTGAAGCTCGACAGCACCAGCGCCGGATAGAATCCAGCCAGCAGCCCCGTTACCAGGAATAGCCCCAGATAGCCGGCTACCAATTTGGCATCGAACAGGTACGAGAGTGCCAGTGCTTTGTTGGAAAGCTGGTTAAACGTAGGCAGCACTAACTGGACCAGAATAAGCGCGAAGGCAAACGCGAAGAAACACAGCAGGAACGACTCACCCAGGAACTGAAGCGTCAGTTGCGTTCGGCCGCCACCTACTACTTTCCGAATGCCAATTTCCTTCGCCCGTTTCAATGATCGGGCTACGGTCAGGTTGACAAAGTTGATACAGGCAATGACCAGAATAAACAGCGCAATACCAGTCAGAATGTAGGCGTATATGGGGTTGCTGCTATCCCGCAATCCGTTATCGGCGGGCAGGTCTTTGTTCAGGTGCATATCCGTGAACGGCTGGAGCGCGTACTCCACCCTGTTCTTGATGCCGTACTTATCGAACATCTGTTTGATGGTTTCGCCCGCATCAGCCACGTAAATCTGGTTTAGCTTGGATTCAACCCGGCTTATGTTGGTATTCGGCCTGAGCAGCACAAACGTGTTCAGGAAAATGTTGAACCAGTTCGTTTTGTTTTCCATTTCTTCCTTCGGTACAATGAGTGGCAGCAGCACGTCGAACTTGATGGAGGAGTTCTGCGGGCTGTTCCGGGCAACCGCCGTTACGGTATACGGCTCAAACCGGCTGTTTTCCCCTCGGGTATCTTTGAGAAAAAGGACCTTTCCTACGGCATCGGTTGTCCCAAACTGCTTCTGAGCCATATCGGCTGAGATGACCGCCGATTTGGGTTGCTGTAGTGCCGTTTTGGGGCTGCCGCTTAACAGCGGAAAAGAGAATACGGAAAAGAAATTGGTGTCGGCTAAAAACACCTCCTGACTTTTCACCTCAGTGCCCTGTTTCATATCCTGCCGACCGCTCTGATACCGCACAAACGACAGAATTTCCGGCGCACCGGCCGAGAATACAGGCCCCTGAAAATAACCGGTATTCCCTCCTACGCGCTCCAGTGTTCCTTCAGGCGTAATGTCCCTGGTCGTAATCCGGTAGATGTTCGGGTTATTGGCGTGAAACTGATCGTAGCTGACCTCATCTTTGGTGTAGAGCATAATCAGCATGGCGGCCGCCAAACCGATACTAAGACCAATGACGTTGATGAGGGTATACACCTTGTTATGGGACAGGGTCCGCCAGGCGATGGTGAGGTAATTGCGTAGCATATCAGGACTTAAGAAAAGAGGTTGTGGATACTCGGATGATTGTTTGGGTTTAGCCCAGGGTCGTAGCAGTCGTAACGCACTGAGGCAGTAGCGCCGGTTTGCCTCCCTCTCCCCTATCGTTTGTACCCAATGGTAATAAAGTTCCAGCAGATCGCCCTGTACCTCTTCCAGCGTATCAGGATGACCCCACCAGACTAGTAGTCGTTCGGCCCAGCGGGGTGGTTGGGGATGTTCCGCCTTTGCATTTTTCATAAGCGGTCCGTGTTAAATCCCCATCAGTTGCAGCGTCTGCGAAGGTAGCGCCCGCCACAGTTCCTCGCGTACCTGTTTGACTTCGAACAGGGCCTTTCGCCCAGCGGCCGTTACGGTAAAGTAGCGTTTCCGGCGACCGCCCCGCTCGGCAGTAGCCCCGCCCATCCGGGAAGATAGATACCCTTTCTCTTCCAGTCGTTGCAGCGTTGTATGCACCGTACTGAAGCCAACCGAACGACCGGTTTTCTGCTCAATCTCCTGCGTGACGGTTACGCCATAAGCTTCTTCGTCCAGAACAGCTACGGTTAGCAGAACCACTTCTTCAAACTCTCCCAAAAAGGCTCGTTTCATGCCTGTACTATTTTATACGATAATGTCGGACAAATGCAGTGCCATTTACGCAACACGCTGTTTATCAACAGACAAAAAGCTTGCGTATTCAACTATTGTCCGCTTTTGGACAGCAGGCGTACTGAAATGGACAGCGCCTATGTACGGGTCAGCCTCTGGCTGGCCCAGCCGCGTTAGCGGCTAACCCTGTGGTCGCATTTTTAGCCTGACGGCTGGGCCAGCCAGAGGCTGACCCGTACATAAACTACTCCGTCCGCAAACTCTTCACCGGATTCATCAGCGCAGCTTTTAACGTCTGGAAAGAGACGGTGAGCAGGGCAATCAACAGGACAACCGCAAACGGCAGTACGAATACGTCCCACTCCGGAGTAATGCGGAAAGCGTACCCTTGCAGCCATTGACCGGTAGCGTACCAGGCGATGGGCGTAGCCACCAAAAATGCAATCAGGACCAGCAGCGCAAATTCCTTGTAAAGCAACCGTAGGATTTCCGGCACCGATGCCCCCAGCACTTTTCGGATGCCAATCTCCTTGGTCCGCTGAACAGTAGTGAAGGACGCCAGGCCAAACAAACCCAGACAGGCCACCAAAATGGCTAAGCCGGTAAATAACCCAAATACCTGCCCAAATCGCTGATCGGCGCGGTACTGAGCATTGAAGCGGTCGTCGAGGAACGTATATTCGAAGGGATTGCCGGGAAAAAATCGGTTCCACTCCGCCCGCACCTGGTCGACGGTGCTACGAATTTCACCCGAAGCCATCTTGACCGAAAAATACCCGCGTACATCCGGAATCAGACGCAGAATCAGCGGCTCATACGCATCCCGAAGCGACTGCTGGTGGAAGTTGTCCGTTACGCCCACTATGGTGAAGATTTCGCCCCAAAAGTCGATTTCTTTACCAATGGCCTGTTCGGGCTGCGCAAAGCCCAGGTGCTGAGCGGCCATTTTATTAAAAATAACTGCTTTGGGGTCGGTGCCAAACTCCCTGGCGAAGTCTCGGCCGGCCAGCAGTTTTAGATCGTACGTCTTCAGGAAGTCATAATCGACACCAATAACGCGGTATTGTTTACCATCACTCTCGGCGGTGCCCTTCAGCCGGATACCGCCCGCATTCCAGCCCGACGGCTCACCGGGCACCACGGTCGACGCAGCGATATGCCGGATGGCCGGCCGGCGAAGCAGTTCTTCCTTAAACGCCATCATCTGCCGCAAAAATGTGGAGTCACTCTTAATAATCGGTGGATTAATGATCAGCGTCTGGTCAATATTAATGCCCAGCGACTGCTCCCGCATGAACTGAATCTGCCGGAACACCACGAACGTACCCACCAGCAGAAACAGCGAAGCCGCAAACTGGAACACTACCAGTCCCTTGCGGAGTAAGATGCCCTGCCGGGAGGCACTGACTCTGCCTTTCAGAACCGTTATGGGGTTAAAGCCGGATAACACAAACGCGGGGTACAGTCCGGAAAAGAAAACCCCGATTATATACAGGCCTGCTAACGTCAGCCAGAAGCTCCCGTTCCCAAATAGCGATAGCGCCAGTTCCTGCCCCGACAGGTTATTGAATACCGGAATGGCTATTAATACCACCAACAGCGCCAAAATTACAGCCAGCCCATTCAGCAGGGCCGATTCCATCATAAACTGCCGGATGAGCTGAGTCCGCTGCGAACCCACCGCCTTGCGAACGCCCACCTCTTTGGCCCGGTTGATGGCCCGCGCCGTGGCCAGATTGATGTAATTGACCCAGGCAATGATAACGATGAAGAATGCCACGCCCAGCAGCAGGTAAACCGTAGTGCCGTCGCCGTTGGGTTCGGCTTCCTCCATGTAGTGGGAGTAGAGGTGAATATCCCTGAGCGGTTGCAGCAGGTAAATCGCGGCCGACCGGTACTTCTTGTGGTCTTCGCCGGCCAGTTTGTCAACCACCGTCGGAAACCTGGCTTCCAGCGCGTTAGGATTGGTGCCGGGGCGGAGCAGCAGGTACGTCAGGCAGCCATCCCACTGCCAGGCAGTTTCGGGCCCGCTGCCATCTTTATTACGCGCCTTTATCTGATTGACAAAGGTTACGTAGGACCGCAGCATATCTACTTTCAGGTGCGTGTTGGCCGGCAGGTCTTTCAGCACCCCCGTTACCTTATACACCTGCTCCTCATTGAGCTGAATGGTTTTGCCTATCGGGTTCCGGTTACCGAACAGCCTCCGGGACACCGTTTCGGTAATAACCACCGTATTGGGTTCTGCCAGCGCCGTTGCGGGATTGCCCTGCACCAGCGGATACGAAAAGACCGTCAGAAACGAGGCCGTAGCCCAGTACACCTTTTCGATCTTCAGCCGCTCGTCGCCGTTGGTGGCAATCATGGCCCGCGACTTCACCAGCTTGACGTAATCCTCAATCTCCGCAAACGCGTCTTTGAACGAGTTACCGACGGCAAAAGCCCCACCCGCCCACTGCGTACTCAGCACCCCATCATTATATCGGTCCTGCCGAACCCGATAGATCCGGTCGCCTTTTATGTGAAGCTTATCAAAGCTCAGTTCGTAGCTGACGTACTGCAGAATCAGCAGGCAAGCCGCGACCCCGACCGACAGGCCGACAATGTTGATAACCGAAAAACTCTTGTGCCGCAGCAAGTTGCGGATGGCGATTTTGAGGTAGTTGCGGAGCATGGGGAGTGAAGAGTTAAGAATGAAGAGTTATGAGTTAAGAATTGCTTGCGCCAGCTAACTCATAACTCTTCATTCTTAACTCTTCACTCGTTCTTCAAAGACGTCACCGGATTCAAAAACGCTGCTTTAAGGCTCTGAAAACTTATGGTAATAAAAGCAATCAGTACTGCGCCCAGGCCGGCGACGACAAATATCCACCACGGCATATCTATGCGGTAGGCAAAGTCTTCCAGCCAGCGGTTCATGGCGTACCAGGCAATGGGGCTGGCAACCAGAATCGCGACCAGCACCAGTTTCAGGAAGTCGACGCTGAGCAGCGAGACAAGGCTCGGTACCGATGCGCCCAGCACTTTCCGGATCCCGATCTCCTTGGTACGGCGCTCGGCGGTGAAGGTGGCCAGGCCAAACAGGCCCAGACAGGCAATCAGAATGGCCAGACTGGCAAAAACACTGAAAATACGGGCCAGCCGCTGCTCGGCTCTGTACTGCCGGTCGAAATCTTCGTCGAGGAACCAGTATTCAAATGGGTAACCGGGGAAGCGGGCTTTCCAGAATCGCTCTACCTGGGCTACGGAAGCCGATAAGTTACCGGGTCCAAGACGTAAAGCCAGAAAGCGAAACGCGTACGGAGCAATGAAGGTCAGCACCGGCTTTATCTTTTCCTGCAAGCCATGCTGGTGGTAATCGGCCAGTACGCCAATCACCTGTCCGCCGTCCAGCCCGGCGGTGCTTAGTTTCTTACCGACTGCTTCTGCCGGTTTCCAGCCAAAGGCGCGGCAGGCGGTTTCGTTCAATAATACGCCACTGGTCGCATCGGTGCTGAAGGCTTGGGAGTAATCGCGGCCATGCAGGATTTTCAGCCCAACCGTTTTTACGTAATCATGGTCCACTGGTATGACTTCCAGCGTAACGGCCTGGTCCTGCGGCCGTCCTTCGACCCAGACCAACTGCCCGTCCCAGCCCGACTGGCCAGGCAGTGCAGCAACACCGGCAACGGTCTGCACGTTGGGCAAAGCCTTCGTTTGCTGCTTAATGCTCTCGTAGTTGTCGATGAACTCCCGGCGGGGTGTCTTCCGCAGTTCCACCGCCAGCACCCGCTCTTTGTTGAAGCCCAGTGCCTGGTTCTGCATGTGCGTTAGCTGCCGGCTGACTACCAGTGTGCTGATGATTAACACCAGCGACACCGTAAACTGAAACACCACCAGCCCCTGCCGCAGCCAGGCTCTTTTCGGCGTAGCAACCAGCTTCCCTTTCAGCGTGTCGACCGGCCTAAACCGCGCCAGCACCAGCGCCGGGTACCAACCGGCCAATACGCCCGTAAACAGCACAAAGCCCAAAATCACCAGCAACGGTACGGGTTGCCGCAGTAGTGCTACCGTAATCGTTTTTTCGGTGAGCTCATTCAACAACGGCAGCATCAGCCCCACAACCAGCAACGCCAGGATACCCGACAGCACCGCCAGCAACAGCGACTCACCGATAAACTGGCCAACTACCGCCTGATAAGACGCTCCGATGGTTTTACGAACCCCTACTTCTTTGGCCCGTTCGCCCTGATGGGCCGTGGTCAGATTCACAAAGTTGCTGCACGCCAGCAGCAGAATGAACAGACCGATAAGGCCCAGCATCTGAACTTGTCTGGCGCTACCGGTAGCCCGGTTGAGACCGCCCGCTCGGGAGTGCAGGTAAATGTCGGTTACCGGCTCCAGCGTATGCGTTACCTCGTAGCCATTGTTGCGGTACTCCTGCCCATTGTACCGCATTGACAGCGCGGAAATCTTCGATTCGGCAGCGGCCCGATTGGCTTTCTCCGGCAGCAGCACATAGCAGGTTTCATCCCAGGTAAACCAGGGCGTACGGTCACCGCCCAGCGCGTAGAACGTAGAAAGCGACAATAGCACCTGAAAATCCATGTGCGAGGGTTGCGGCTCAGCCAGAATGCCGGTTACTCTGAAAGGCAATGTATCGCCCAGCATCAGCACCTTTCCCAACGGGGAGCCTGCGCCAAAATACTTGCGGGCGACAGTCTTCGTCAGCACGAGCGAATACGGCTCACGTAAAGCGGTCTTCGGATCGCCTTCAATCAGCGGGAAAGAAAACGCATCTAAGAAGTGTTCGCCGGCATACAGCTCTTTTTCGTAGAAATACTGATTGTTGTGTTTAATGGCCAGGCTGGTTGTCCTCACCGGTATTACAGTTTCCACCTCGGGCACCTCGGCCTCAATTTTTTGCGCCAGCGGACGGCCTACGGTGCTGTTAATGCCAGCCTCGCCCTTGACGCGGGTATTCGTCAGCACCCGGTAAATCCGGTTGCCTTTGTCGTGAAACTGGTCGACCCGCCATTCGTCGTAGAGGTACAGGCTAATAAGGCCAAAAGCGGCCAGGCCAATGGTCAAGCCCAACATATTGGTGAAAGCGTACACCTTGTTTTTGAACAGGCTGCGGACAGCCACTTTCAGATAATTCCGTAGCATCTGGTTGACTGGTTGGTTAGATTATTGATCCTGGGTTTGCCGTTTGCAAGGGGCAGAAAAAGGAACAGATACTCCTTTTGCTATTCTGAGCGAAGCGAACGAACCGGGTTTATCAACGCTGCTTTAATACTCTGAAAGCTGACAGTAAGGAAGGCAATTGCTATCGCCATGACGCCAACCAGCCCAAACACCCACCATTCGAGCCCAATACGGTAGTTAAAATTCTGAAGCCATTGGTCCATGGCATACCAGGCAATGGGCGTGGCAATCAGAATGGCAATGAACACCAGTTTCAGAAAGTCGCGGCTAAGCAGCGAGACGAGGCTGGGTACTGAAGCGCCTAATACTTTACGGACGCCGATTTCCTTGGTGCGCCGTTCGATAACGAAGGTAGCCAGGCCCCAAAGACCGAGGCAGCAGATAATCAGAGCTAAGCCGGCAAAGATGCGTAATAGGGTAAACTGCCGCATTTCTTCTTCGTACTGCTCCTGCAGGCTTTGATCCAGAAACTCAGCATCGAAATAATCGTCCGGATAGAACTTGCGCCAGACGCGCTCAATGGCTGCCATGGCGGCTGTGTAGTTACTGGTGTGCAGCTTTATCCCTATGCTCCGGTAGAAATACGGGAAGTTCAGCATCACCATCGGCTGAATCGGGTCGCGGAGTGAGCTGGTATGAAAGTCTTTGACCACACCGACGATCTCGGCTTCAATGTTATTCAGGCCCACGCTGATTTTACGACCCAGGGCCTGCTCGGGTCGCGAATACCCCAGCGCCTTTACGGCGTTCTCGTTCACCACAAACACATACCGCCGTTGCTCTTCCGGAACACGTTGGGCAATGGCCAGGGTATCTCTGTGGTCAAGGAAACGGCCCGCCAGCAGTTTGAGTCCGTAAGTCTCCAGGTAATCAGCATCGGCAATTTTGAGCGCAATGCTTATCTTTTTCTCCTGATTAGCGGGGTCAGGCCGCATGTCGGTGCCAAAGTTATTGCCGGAGGTAGGAGCCCCAAGCGCAAACGAGACATGGTCAACGCCCGGAATCTGCCGTAGTTCCTGCGCGATAGGTGCCAGGTTTTTCGTCTGCGGGATGCCTACCGTTACAAGGGCGTCGCGGTTAAAGCCGAGGTCTTTCTGCCGGAAGTAATTCATTTGCCGGTAGACAATCAGCACCCCTACGGCCAGCACCAGCGAAATCGTAAACTGAAACACCACCAGGCCCTGCCGCAGCCAGCCCTGTCCACTCCGACCCGGTTCAGCCAGGGATTTCAGCACCCGCACCGGTTTGAAGCGCGACAGGAAAAACGCCGGATACCCCCCCGCCGACACGGTGGTCAGCAGCGCCAGGATCACCAGCAGGCCTATAACTTCCGCCCACCGGAAGGCAATCTGCTTTTGCAGAAAATCATTTACCTGCGGCAGCAGGCTATAACTAAGCACCAGCGCCAGTAAAGCCGAAAATGCCGCCAGCCAGAACGCTTCGCTCAGGAACTGCCGCACCAGCTGGCTCTGAGTTGCCCCCACTACCTTACGCACCCCTACCTCACGGGCGCGGGTCATGGCGCGGGCGGTAGACATATTGATAAAGTTGACGCAGGCAATCAGCAGCACAAACAGTCCCACAATTCCAAAGACGTACATATACGTAGGTGCAATGGGCGGTGAGAATTCGCTACCCTGGTAATCGGGATTAAAATGAATGTCGTGCAAAGGCTGAAGCACTAGCTCGTTTTTCTCCCCTTTGCGATCGGCAAAGTATTTGCGGCTATTAGCCGCTAACCGGGCGGTATAATGCTCCGGCGTCTTGCCTTCGGGCAGCAGCACAAACACGCTACCCCCGGAGCGTACGCCCCACTGGTCAATACCGAGCTGGAAATAATCTTTCATGGTGGCAAACGACACCAGCATACGTGCGTTCAGGTTCGATTGCGACGGCATGTCGCGCATGATACCGGTTACCTGCACGGTCACCCGGTTGTCCAGGCGAAACGTTTTGCCAACCGCCGGGGTCGTGCCGAAATACTTCCGGGCCGTGCTCTCCGTGAGTATAACCTGATTAGGCTGACCCAGCGTTGCCCGGCCGTTGCCGGTCACCATCTCAAAGTCAAACATATCGAGGAGTTCCGGCTCCGCAAACAACACCTTGTCTTCCAGCAGAATCTTCTCCCGCGAAATCACGACGGACACATCCCGGTCTGCGTGAATGCGGGTGATTGTCTGCCAGTCGGAAAAGTCAAGGCGCATGGCCGGTGCCAGCGGATACGGTGTTGTACCCGACCGCTCCACCTCCTCACCCGTCGTCTGGATTTGGTTGACCCGATAAATACGGTTACCGAGCTGGTGATGCCGGTCGTAGCTCCACTCATTCTGGATAAACAGCAGAATCAGCAGACAAGTCGTCAGCCCCAGGGTAAGCCCCAGCAGGTGAATGCTGGTCGTAGTCGGATGCCTCAGCAGATTCCGCCAGGCGATTTTCAGGTAGTTCTTTAGCATTGCAGTTAAGAGTTAAGACGGGGCCGCCCGGCGGTTATGAGTTAAGAATCACCAGTTGTCCAACAATTCTAGACTCTTAACCGCCGGGCGGTCCCGTCTTAATTCATCACTCCGAACGGAGTGAGGTCACCGGATTCTTCAACGCAGCCTTAATACTCTGGAAGCTCACCGTTACGAAGGCAATCAGCACGGCCAGCAGGCCCGCCAGGGCGAATACCCACCACTGAATATCAACTTTGTAGGCAAACTCCTGAAGCCATTGGCTCATGCCCCACCAGGCCAGCGGGGAGGCAATGATGATACCCACCAGCACCAGTTTCAGGAAATCGCGGGAGAGCAGGGCAACAATGCTGAACACACTGGCCCCTAGCACTTTGCGCACACCAATTTCTTTGGTGCGCTGTGTCATTACCATAATTGCAATGGCAAACAGCCCCATGCACGACAGGATGATGGCCAGCACGGCGGCACTCATGAATATCTGCGACATCCGCTCCTCTGAACGGTACTGCCGGTTGGTGTTTTCGTCTAAAAAGGTGCCCAGGAACGTTGCTTTCGGGGCTACTTCGGCCCAGGTTTTCTTCAGGAGGTCCATCGTAGCCGGCGCATTGTCCGGCGCAATCTTGACAAAGATGTAGTTGACCGCCCAGTCCTTGTCGATAAAGAAACTGATTGGACTGATGCTTTGCTTCAGCGACTCAAAATGATAGTTTTTCACTACCCCCACTACCTGCTTTGGCGGTTCACCATCATTAATGTTCAGCAGCGTTCCAATTGGATTCTTCTCTCCCAGTTGCTTGGCCATCGCTTCGTTGATGACCACGGCAGTAACGGTATCGGTCGCAAACTCGCGGGAGAAATCCCGGCCACGCAGCAGTTTCAGATCCAGGGTTTTCACATAGTCATAGTCGACGCGGAGCCAGTGCGAACGCACGCCCCGGTTCTTGTAATCGAAACCAATGATAGAGGTATAGGTAGACCCGTCGGTACCCCGGCCCAGATTTCGGCTGGT
This sequence comes from Nibrella viscosa, assembly GCF_039541875.1. NCBI lineage: Bacteria > Pseudomonadati > Bacteroidota > Cytophagia > Cytophagales > Spirosomataceae > Nibrella > Nibrella viscosa. The sequence goes on from NZ_BAABHB010000007.1 coordinate 148,755, forward strand.
GCCGGTAATGCTCAGGATACGCGGCTGCTGAGCCAGCTTATCGCGCATCAGATCCAACGCTTTCTGGCCATTTACCCCACTACCCACCGGAATACTGACCACCTGGTTCTGGTTGTAACCCAACGGCATGCTGCGCAGAAACGAAATCTGCTGCCAGACCACCAGTGTACAGACAATCAGGAGCGTAGCAATGGCAAATTGAACGACCACCAGCGTATTACGTAACCCACCCGCACTGGAAGCAGACCTCCGGGCGGCCGAAATTTTACCTTTCAGTACCTCTATGGTGTTGAACCGTGCCATGAAAAGCGCTGGATAGCCGCCGGCCAGTATGGTTACCAGCAGAAAGATACCGAGTATCGACAGCAGGACCACCGGGTCCTTATAAGAAGCCAGTGACAGCGAATTATTGAACAGTTTTTTGTACTCAGATAACAAACCAAACGCCATTAGCCCACCCAGCACCAGCGAGAATAGACAGATAATGAGTGCTTCGCCCCAGAACTGAAACGCCAGTTGCATTTTGAGCGCACCCAGCACTTTCCGCATTCCCACCTCTTTGGAGCGGGTTAGCGAGTGGGCCGTCGACAGGTTAATGAAGTTAATGCAGGCAATCAGCAGTATCAGTCCCCCAATCACCAGCAGCAGATACAAATAAACCGGCTTGATTGCTGAAATGGTGTCACCACCAACCTCGGCGTTAAAATGCATGTCGCGCATGGGCAGCAGCCGGAAGCTTTCAAGATCACCATTTTCGTCGGGTTGTGAACCGTCCCGTTTTAAGTTGCGCAGATTCTGGGCCAGATACTTGCTGGTAAATGGCCGCAGCCGCTGTTCAAAAGCGGTTTCCGTCACCTTTTCGTTCAATTGCAGAAAAACCGAATGATACTGGTTATCCCACTGATTTTTGCTTGCCTGATAATTTGGGGTTAGCTCAAAGCGCCCCAGCACATCGAACTGGATACTGGAGTTGTCCGGCAGATTGGCTAACACACCAGATACAATAAACGGCTGCCATTTATCCGACAGCAGCAGCGAAACCGTTTTTCCGACGGGGTCTGCACTGCCGAACAAATCGGTAGCTACCCTCTCGGTCAGTACCACACTGCTCAGGCTGTTCAGTGCCGTAGCAGCATCGCCCTTCACCAGCGGAAAGGTGAACATTTGCAGAAAATCCGGATCTACCAGCCGGATGTTTTTTCCTACTTCCTTATCGCCTACGCGAACCAGTCCACCGGCATCCACAATCCGTGAGATTCGGCGTACCTCGCCGGGAAACTCCTTCTGAACAGCCGGCGTAAACGGAGCCATCAGGACCGTCCCTTTCTGGTCGGGCCCGATCTGGTTATATACCCGGTACAGCGTATTTCCGTTCGCGTGGAAGGTGTCGTAGGAAAACTCGTGGTAGACCGTTAGGAACAGCAGCAGGCAAACGCCGAAGGCGACGGATAGACCGACAATATTCACTGCTGCATAAACCTTATGCTTCAGCAGGTTACGAAACGCAATTTTGAGGTAGTTAAGGAACATGATGGTGTGGATATGTCGTTGTGTGGGGCGCCCCACACAACGACAATATTATACGTGGAAATTCTCGGTTACAACTTTACCGTCGAACAGGTTGACGATGCGATGCGCAAAGCCGGCATCATAGGGCGAGTGCGTTACCATGATGATGGTGGTACCCTCTTCGTTGAGTTGCAACAGGAGCTTCATCACCTCCTCGCCGTTGGCCGAATCGAGGTTACCCGTCGGTTCATCGGCCAGGATCAGCTTGGGCTTGGCCACTACAGCGCGGGCAATGGCGGTACGCTGCTGCTGACCGCCGGACAGCTGCTGCGGGAAGTGGTTACGCCGGTGCATGATGTTCATGCGCGTGAGGGCTTCTTCCACGCGGGCTTTCCGCTCGGCGGCATCTACCTTTAGGTACAGCAGCGGCAGTTCAACGTTTTCATACACCGTCAGCTCGTCAATCAGGTTGAAGCTCTGGAATACGAAACCGATTGAGCCTTTGCGGAGCTGCGCCCGCTGCCGCTCCGACATTTTGGAAACCTCGGTGCCGTAGAAATGATACTCGCCCTCGCTGGGGTTATCGAGCAGGCCTAAGATGTTCAGCAGGGTTGACTTGCCGCAACCGGACGGGCCCATGATGGCCACGAACTCACCGTCCTGAACATCCATGTTAATGCCGTGCAGCGCGGTAGTTTCTACTTCTTCGGTCGTAAAGATTTTCTGTAGGTTATTGGTACGTATCATTGGTGTATGAATGATTAAAACTCTAATACTTCATTATTGCCAAAGTTCTCATACGAAGAGGTAATCACCTGATCGCCCGACTCCAGGCCTTCCAGCACTTCAAAGTATTCAGGATTCTTGCGGCCCAGGGTAATGTTCCGCTTCACGGCCCGCTTGCCCGACCGGTCAACCACGTAGACCCAATTGCCACCCGTGTCGGAGAAGAAACCACCTACCGGCAGCAGCGTCGCCTTTGAGGCTTTGCCTAATTCAAGCCGGATGGGTGATGACTGCCCGCGCTTGATGCCGTTCGGTGCCCCTTTGGCGAAGATCATATCTACCTCAAAGCGGCCGTTCCGTACCTCGGGATACACCCGGCTGATTTCCAGTTCATGCGTACCACCGCCGAACTCAAACGACCCTTTCAGGCCGGGGAAGATGCGGGAGATGTAGTGTTCATCGATACCGACGCGCATTTTAAAGCCATCCATATCGTCGATCTGCCCGATGTTCTGCCCCTGATTGATGTTCGAGCCTACTTCAACATCCATCGTCGACAGCAGACCCGATACCGGAGCGCGTACCACCAGGTTTTCCAGCGTTTGCTGCCACAGCGCTACATTTCGTTGGGTGCGGGCCAGGGTGCCTTCCAGTTGTTTGATTTGAAGCTTGGCGTTTTCTTCCTGATACTGCTGCGATTCCACTTCGATCTCACGCTGCTTCTGCAGCCGCTCGTAGGTACGTTTGGCGGTCAGATAGTCCTGCTCGGGTATGGCTTTATCCTTAAAGAGTTTGGCCTGACGCTCGTAGGTATCTTTGGCCTGGTCCAGGTTGTAATCTAATTCTGAGAGGCTCCGACGCAGCGTAAACCGCTCAACGCGCAACCGCTGCCGGGTATTCTGTAAATCGTTCACCAGTCGGTTGGCTTCCGTCTCCGATTGCAGGAAGTTCAGCTTCAGCGTCTGATTTTCCAGGCGAAGCAGAATTTGTCCTTTCTCGACCATGCTGCCCCCTTCAACCAGTTTCTGGGTCACATACCCACCCACTACCGCATCAAGCCGGATGGTCTTCAGCGGCTGAACAACGCCGGTAACGGCAATGAATTCTTCAAATGGGCCTTCAGAAACGGTGGAGACGGTGATTTTATCTTTTTCAACATTGAGTTTAGAACGGTGGTCGGCCAGCAAAAAGCTATACACCAGTAAAGACGCCAGCAGCAACCCGCCGATGGTGAAAGCGATGCGTTGTGACGTCCAGAATCGTTTTGGTAAGACGCGGTCCATTATGAAAGTATTACTTAATTGATGAGTTGTCGGATTACAGTTGAGCAGCTCAGAAATACTAAATTACCATTTCTTCGCTGAACCAATAAATGCCAATTGCCGTGCCAGCCTAAAAACATATTGATTATCAATAGCTTGCAAGCACAACAACGAATAATTCTGTCCAGATGCGGACAAAAATGCGTCCGAAAACGGACACCGCCGAAAATGTCTTATCTTGCAATTTATTGAGAATGAACACTCCTGCTAAATAGGTACACCTTTTGTACCGGGTATGGCACACTACGTTGTATTTTGCCGATTACCCGGAGCAAACCAAGAACTTCCACCACATTGCCAACGCACAGTCTGATAGCTGTGTACAATTTAAAGATATGTCTAAAATACTGGTTATAGATGATGATGTTGATGTATTGAGTGCAGCCCGTCTGTTATTGAAACGTCATTTCGGACAGGTCGATATTGAGAAGAACCCCGAAAAAATTCCGTTCCTGATCAATAACACCCAGTACGATGTGGTGCTGCTGGACATGAATTTTGAGCGGGATAACAGCAGCGGCCGCGAGGGCTTTCTGTGGCTCGACCGGATTCTGGATATTAATCCGCAGATTGCCGTTGTGCTGATTACCGCCTACGGGGATGTAGAGATGGCGGTTCGGGCGATCAAGTCCGGCGCTACCGATTTTATTCTCAAACCCTGGGAAAACGACAAACTGCTCGGCACCCTGAAATCGGTGCTGGAGGCTCGTCAGCAACGGCTCGATAAGGCCGATGGCAAAGCGACTAAATCCGGTAACCTGCCGAACATCATCGGCAATAGCCCGGCCATGCGCCAGGTGTTCGACACCATCGAACGGATCGCCGAAACCGACGCCAACGTGCTGATCCTCGGCGAAAACGGCACCGGTAAAGACCTCATTGCGCGGGCCATTCACCAGCGCTCGCACCGGCGCGACAAGCCGTTCGTGAGCGTTGACCTCGGTGCGTTAAGCGAGACGCTGTTCGAAAGTGAACTCTTCGGGCACGTACGCGGAGCCTTCACCGACGCCCGCGACGACCGCGCCGGCCGCTTTGAAGAAGCCAACGGCGGTACTATCTTCCTGGACGAGATTGGCAACATTACCCAACCACAGCAGGCCCGGCTGCTAACCGTGCTGCAGCAGCGGATGGTGACGCGGGTCGGGGCCAACAAGCCGAAAGCGGTTGATGTGCGGCTTATCTGTGCCACCAACTCACCCATCTACCAGCGGGTGGCCGAGAAAACCTTCCGCCAGGATTTGCTGTACCGGATTAACACCATTGAGCTGGACCTGCCGCCCCTGCGCGAGCGTGTCGAAGATATTGTGCCTCTGGCTGAACACTTCCTGAAGCAGTACCGCAAGCAGTACAACCGGCCGGTGAATTCTCTGAGCCCGGCGCTGGTGAAGCAGATGCAGCAGTATCCCTGGCCCGGTAACGTGCGCGAACTGCAACACGCCATCGAGCGGGCCATTATTCTGGCGCGGGGCAATACGCTACAGCCGGAAGACTTCTTCTTCAGCGCCACCCCGGCCGCTACCGAAGCGCCATTCCGCGAAAACCTGCAACTGGAGGATCTGGAGAAACGTGCCATTCAGAAGGCGCTGGCGAAGTTCAACGGCAACATCACCGAGGTTGCCCGCGAACTGGGTCTGTCGCGGCAGGCGCTGTACCGGCGGATGGAGAAGTATGGAATGTGAGGGGAGTTAAGAGTGATGAGTTAAAAATGATGAGTTATGGTGGGGCTACCGGGGTGGGGTTGCCCGGTGGTTTCGAGTTTGTAAACGCCTTGACGCACAGTGGAGTATATCTAAAGTCCAAAGTCCAATATCCAGCGTCTATTTCTGATAACAATGAGGAGCTTTAGTGTAGGTATAATCTGGCGGCTGGCATTAATCAGCATCGTTATCGGCGGCATTATGTATGGCTGGATTCAGCAATACAGTACGCTGCTGATCGTAGTCCTGTTTATTATTTTTTGTTCCTTGTTCCTTAGCCTTTACAACTACGTCACCAGCACCAACCGCAAACTGACCCGGTTTCTGGAGTCGGTCCGGTATTCAGACTTTGCCGTAGCGTTTAAAGCCGATGATAAGCTGGGCGGCAGCTTCCGGGATCTGAACCAGCAGTTCAACGAAGTATTGGAAGCTTTCCGGCAGGCCCGCGCCGAGAAAGAAGCCAACCTGCACTACCTGAATACGTTTGTTCAGAACGTAAGTGTGGGGCTGCTGTCGTTTGATGCATCGGGCAATGTGGAGCTGATAAATCAGGCTGCGTTACGTCTGTTGGGAATTTACCGCTTGCGAAACCTAAGCGAACTGCACGCCGTTCACCCGCGATTAGAAGAAATACTGCGTACCGGCAAGGCGGGCGAACCCACCATCTATCAGACCAGTCAGGAGCAGGAACTCTCCATCCGGTGCGCAACGGTCCGGCTGCGGGGCCGGCCCATTACGGTATCGTCCATCCAGAACATCCGGACAGAGCTACAGGAAAAAGAACTGGAAGCCTGGCAGAACCTGACGAAGGTACTCCGCCACGAAATCATGAACTCGGTCACGCCCATTGTGTCGCTGGTAGGCACCATGCAGGATATTGTTGACATGGAGTTATCGGATGGGGTAGCGCCGGCGGAATCGGTCGGCGACTTGCGCGAAGCCCTGAGCACAATTGAACACCGGGGCCGGGGCATCATGCGCTTTGTCGAGGCTTACCGGAATTTTACGGCCATTCCGCAGCCGCGCTTCAGGGAGGTATCGGTGGATGAACTGCTGAAAAACGTCATTCACCTGGTGCAACCCGATTTACAAAAAGCGCAGATTATTCTGAAGTCTGAACCGCTACCCGCCCCCATCACCATCTATGCCGATGGTGAACAAATCGAAATGGTGCTGCTCAATCTGGTGAAGAACGCCGTAGAGAGCTTCAACGGCCACGCCAAAGGCAAAGAAATTCATATCAACGCCAATAGCACAGATGGCCGGACTACCATCCGGATTACCGATAACGGACCCGGTATTGAGCCGGAAGCGCTGGAGAAGATTTTCATTCCCTTCTTCACTACCAAAAAGACCGGCTCCGGCATTGGTCTCAGTTTATCACGCCAGATCATGCAGTTGCACGGCGGGCAGCTCAAAGCCATCTCCACCCCCGGCCAAGGCAGTACGTTTTCGCTGATTTTTTGAATTAATTACGGCACTTTGCAGAAGTTATGCTCTATGCTTGTTTAATGCTTTGTTGCATTGCTCCTTGGGCTGGTTGGCTTGTCGCGTAGCGACACTATATTTATAGCATTTAGGTGCCGGGCCGTGTCTGGCGTGCCGTAGGTACGCTACTTAAACAGGCTAGCTTGTGGCGTACCTACGGCACGCTGGGACCTACCTGGTTGTTGGATGCTACAAACATGGAGTTGCTACGCGACAAGCCAACCAGCCCAAGGAGCAATGCAACAAAGCCTCAACTCAAGCGAAATAAAAATATTATAATACGATATTTTTTTGGAGAAGAGAGTACTCCCTTAAAATATAACAAAGTTCACCCTAAGACTACCGAAGCACCCCCAAATAGAATGTAAAGCCAGGCAGAACGCCCTCACCAGCTAACCGATTTTCAAAACCCTGCACTACCTGCACGGAGCCATCGGGGCGGTAAATACGGGCTTGCTCGGTTTTGGGATTAATGAGCCAGGCTAAGCGGCAGCCGTTATCCAGGTATTCCTGCATTTTGTCGGTAGCGTCCTTCAAATTGTCGGATTCGCTCATGAGCTCCACCACAAAGTCCGGGCAGACGGGTGGAAACTTGTCCTGCTGCTCAGCCGTCAGGGCATTCCAGCGGGCCATACTAACCCAGGCAGCATCCGGCGAGCGGGTGGCTCCATTGGGCAGCTTAAAACCAGTGGATGAGTCAAATACTACGCCATTACGTGCAGAACGATTCCAGAGGTTTAAATCGGTAAGCAATTCTGTATTGCGCTTGCCAGTATTGGCGCCAGTCAGCGCCATAATTAAGATGTTCCCCTGCGGGTCGCGTTCAAATTTGAAGTCCGGATTTTCCTGACAAAAGAAGAAAAACTCTTCATCCGTCATGCGCATCACCCGGTCTGGTAACTTCAGCCAACCCGGCCCCTCAAACGTACGCGAACTTAGTATCATAACACCCGACCATTTACCTCAAATATACAAACAAGTCCGGCTAAACCTCAGGAAACCTGATCCCGTCTGGCCCAGACAATATAGTCGGTAGCGGGCACTTCCTGAACCAGCGGGCGAATAAGCTGGATTACCTGCCCCCGGTGGTAAGCAGCATGGTGGCTGAGGTGGGTCAGAATTTCCTGGAGTGTGCTGGTAAACGCCTGCCCCCGTGTGTTGGTATACGCGATCGGTTTGAGGTGGGCGTCTTCCGGCTGATGCTCCACGTAAGTTCGTAATCGGTTGTAGTTGCGCTCGGCTGTTTCGGTCATCCAGACCACTGGAATCTCTTCCCAGATCGCCACATAGGCATGTTCACCCGTGAAACGTCCCATCCAGACCTGCTGCGACGACAGGATGTGGCCCATGAGCTGCACCGCCCGGGCCGGTGGGCTCTCAACCATCTCTAATGCGTCAATCACCGACCGGTTCGCCCAATGTTCATACTCCAGCAGTTGTATCAGGTAGTTTTTCATATCAGAACCTAAATACCGGAATAACCGAAAGCCGGGCTCGTGGTTCGGTCCAGCTTTCTTTTTGTTTATAAGGCCAGGGTATTCCCCCGGCGAATGGCCTGGTAGAGGGCTTCGCCTACCTCTGTCCGAATGTTCAACTGGCTGATCTTGTTGTTGAGCCGCGTCGGATACACCCGGTTCGACAGAAAAACGTATGTCAGGTTATATGTGGGATCGATCCAGGTGTAGGTGCCCGTAAAGCCGGAATGGCCGAAGCTGGTTGCACTGGCACTGCGGGGGGCGTTCCCCGAATATTTGAACGACGGCTTCTCGAAGCCCAGTCCCCGGCGGCTGCCCAGTTCAGGAAACTGGTAGCGGGAAAACTCTGCCAGCGTAGCGGGTGAGATGAACTGCTCACCCCCGTAGTAGCCTTTTTGCAGATACATCTGCGTTAGCTTCATCAGGTCGTTGGCCGTACCGAAGAGGCCCGCGTGCCCCGACAGACCGTTGAGCATAGCCGCGCCCTCGTCGTGTACGCGGCCCTGAATCAGGGTTTTGCGGAACAGCGAATCGCGCTCGGTCGGCACAATGCGCTCCAGCGGATAGAGCCGGCGCGGGTTGAATGTCAGTGTGGCAGCCCCCAGCGGTCGGTAGAAGGTCTTCTTCAGGTAGTCTTCAAAATCCATTTTGGTCAGCCGCTTCACAATCTTCGGGTACAGGTAAAACGACAGGTCGCTGTAGACATATTCCTTCTTGCCGCTCACCGGCGAATTCTTAATCTGTTCGTAGATGTAGTCCGGATAACCACGGTATAAGAACAGACTGTCGGTTACTTCAATCGGGTACCGGTTCGACCGGGTTGCCTGAAACGTTCTGGGTTTAAAGGTCCCATCCGGATTTTTCGTTTCCATCCAGAACGGAATCCAGGCTTTCAGGCCGGCCTGATGCGTCAGCACATCGCGCCAGACCAGATTGGCCTTGTTCGATTTCCTGTAGCCCGGCAGGTAGTCGGCCATGGTTTTGTCCACGTCAAATTTGCCTTCATCTACCAGCTTCATCAGCGCCGGGGTTGAGGTGCTGATCTTGGTGACGGAGGCCATGTCGAACAGGTCATCGATCCGGGTGGACTCGTTGCCTTCGTAGGTGTGGGAGCCGTAGGCTTTCCGGAAAATCACCTTGCCGTCTTTGGCCATCTGCACCACACAACCGGGGAAGGCTTTCTGGGTTAATCCCACATTGACCACCGAATCCACCTTCTGCGTCAGGTATTGCGAGTCGATGCCTACTTCTTCCGGAATGGTGTACTTCAGCCGGCCGATGGCGGGCGTCTGAATACCAGCGCCCCGGCGGTAGCGGTCGTTTACCGTCACCGGCAGTTTACCTTCCGCGCCGATGGCCCCAAAGATCAGTTGTGCCGACAAGTCTTCGCCGTAGGCCCACGGCTGGTAGCTGGTTACAATTGCGCGGGCCTGCTCCAGTCCCGGTAGTTTGTCCAGCGCGTAGGCATTGCCGAATACGGCCACCACGGCTTTACCGGTCGCAGCCAGCCGCTGCACCAGTTCGGCGGTGCGGGTCTGCATGCCGTAGCGCGCACCCGGCCGGATGTTGTTCAGGTGAACGCCAACCAGCACCAGGTTGTAATTCTGTAAAGCACTCTCCACCTGCGCGATGGTTGAGTCGGCGCTGCGCGACGATACCGTAAACTGGTCGATACTGGTGTAGTTGCCGGCCATCTGCTGAAACACCGTCGGGCGGTCGGCTTCAACGGATACGGAAGCAATGCGCAGGGTATCCAGTTCCCGCAGCGGCAGCAGGCTCTGGTCGTTTTTCAGTACCGTCAGGCTGGCTTCGGTCATCCGGCGGTTTAGCAATTCAGAAGCCGGCCGGTTCAGCTCCGCTACCAGGTTCGTCAGGTTAACAGGCCGGTACTGGTTAAGGCCCGCCCAGGCTTTAGCCTTCAGCACTTTCAGGCAGCGGGCGTTGATGGAGGCCTGCGTCAGCCGGCCATCCTCAATGGCCTTTTTCACCTCAGCAATTGCCCGGCCGACGTCTTCCGTAAATTCCAGCACGTCCATGCCGGCTTCCAGACCGAGCCGGTCGGCCAGTCCGGCCGGATAGAACTTGGTCAGGCCTTTCATGTTCATGGCGTCCGAGAAAATCAGTCCCTGGAAGCCAAGCTCATTTTTCAGAATGCCGGTGACAATGGCGGGCGACAGGGTCGAGGGCCGGTTACGCGTAGTATCCAGTGCGGGAATACTCAGGTGAGCCACCATCACCCCGGTAGCGCCCGCTTCCACCAGTTTTTTAAACGGATAGATCTCCAGGCTATCGAGCCGGGTCCGGTTGTGAGCGATTACCGGCAGGTCGTAATGGGAGTCGGTGCCGGTATCGCCGTGGCCGGGAAAGTGTTTGATCGACGTCAGGATAAAGTTGTTCTGCATCCCTTTCATATACGCCAGCGACTTCCGCACCACGGCTTCTTTATCCTCGCCGAACGACCGGAAATTGATAACCGGATTGTTCGGATTGTTGTTGACATCAGCCACCGGCGCAAAGTTGATGTGAACACCCAGCCGGTGTGCCTGCCGGGCCAGATCGGCCCCCATGCCATAGATCAGGTCGTCGTGGCCCTGCATCGCGCCCAGGGTCATCTGGTAGGGGTAGCGCACGGTGCTGTCGAGCCGCATGGCCAGTCCCCACTCGGCATCCATTGCAATGAACAGGGGCACCGACGAGACCGCCTGTAACCGGTTTGTCAGCCGGGCCTGCCGCACCGGGCCACCCTGAAAGAAAACGACACCCCCCAGTTTGTACTGTTTTACCAGATTCACCAGCGAGTCTTCGTACACCGGTGTCCGGTTCGAGTACCCGGCAACCATAATAAGCTGCGCGATGCGTTCGTCGGGCGTCATGGCTAAAAACACCGAGTCGGCCCACTGCGACGGCGACCGGAGAAAGGAAGGCGTGGTATATACCGTTTGCGCATAGCCCGGCAGTACAGCCACAAAACTGAACAAGAGCGTCAGAAAGCGCCGATCAAATGTCATTATTGGGTTCTATTTGAATGGAATCTGTAAAATTACGAAAAGTAACGGGTTGGTTGAGCAGTTGATTGGTTCATTAGTAGGCTGGTTAACCAATGAACCAATCAACTAATGAAGCCCGTCCAGTGCTTGTTTCAAATCGGCCAGCAGCACAGATGGCTCCTCCAACCCGATATATAAACGAACTAAGGTAAAGTTAGTATCACCGGCCTCTGCCTGACCCGTCGGGTACGTCACGCTGGCCGGAAAGACCAGCGACTCGTGCCCACCCCAGGATACCCCCAGCAGAAACCGCTTCAACGCGTTGGCAAAGGTATCAACTACGTCCATCCCGTCTGTATTCAGGGCAATGGTCAGCAGCCCCCCGCAGCCGGTCATCTGCCGCTGAGCCAGCTCATACTGCGGATGCGAGGGCGAAAACGGATAATACACCCGCCGAACCGCCGGGTGCTGCTCCAGAAACGCCACAATGGTTTTCGCGCTCTGGCTGGAATGCGCCAACCTCAGGGGCAACGTCCGCAGGCCGCGCAGCATCAGCCAGGCATTCATGGGCGAGATGATGCCGCCCAACGTCATAAATTCAGAATAAAAGATCTTCTGAATCATTGCCTCTGTGCCGCAGATAACACCCGCCACCAGGTCGGAGTGGCCGCCGATGTACTTAGACGCCGAATGCATCGTCAGGTCAATACCCAGTTTGATCGGCTGCTGATACAGCGGGGTGCTGTAACTATTGTCGATCATGGTAATAATTCCCCTCGCTTTGGCCAGTTTTGCTACGGCGGCTATATCCTGCAACTCGAACGTAAACGAGTTCGGCGACTCCAGGTAAATAACTTTGGTATTCGGCTGAATCGCCCGCTCAAAATTGGCCACGTCGGTACCGTCGACAAATGTAGTGGTCACGCCAAACCGGGGCAGCAGGTCGCGCATGAGCCGCAGCGTCCAGCTATAGGGTTTAGCGACGGATACGATATGGTCACCCTGGGCTACATTGGCCAGCACTGCCGAAGCAATGGCGGCACTACCGCTCGCCAGTACCAGGGCCTCTTCGGCCCCTTCCAGGGCCGCCAGTTTCCTGCGGAGTATCTGCACCGTCGGGTTGTTGCCCCGGGTGTAAAACGGTACGGCATGCTCCTGCTCCAGGTCCCGGCGCATGGTAGCCACGTCCGGAAAGGTGAAATTGCTGGTCTGGATGATGGGGGGCGCAATGGCGTTGAAGTAGTTATCGCGCGTTTCGCCGAGTTCGTTCAGGATATACGACAGGTCCATTTAAAACACTTTTTTCAGCAGGTAATACAAGGGCCAGCCGCTCAGAAACAGCCCCCAGCCGATGGCGGCCGGCACCGGGTCGCTGATGATGACGTTGACCGACACAATGAGCAAAAAGCCCACAAAAATAATGGGCAGCAGCGGGTAAGGCTTCACCCGGTAACCTGTATGCGTATCCTGGCCCTTTGCCCGGCGCCGGAAGATAAACAGCGTAGCGGCTGCACTGGCTAAGGCGAGGCTGTCAATCGACATGACATAGCTGACAATCTTCTCGAAGGTGCCCAGGAAGAACAGCGACAGCAGCATGATGGCCACCAGAAACGTAAGGGCAAACTCCTGCGTCTGCGTCCGGCTGTTGACCCGCTTGAAAATGGGCGGCAGAATACCGTCTTCGGCCATGGCGTAATACACCCTCGGCAAGGACAGCAGACTGGCATTGAGATACCCCAGCACCGAGATAAAGATGGCCAGCGAGAAGAACGTAAAGCCCCCCTCTCCGAACAAGGCCCGCGCCAGATCGGCCGCAATCAGTTTAGAGCCGGCCAGTCCCTCAAAACCGAGCTGCCGGTAGTAGGCATAGTTCAGCCCCAGATACAGCGCCATAATAAGCAGTATGCCCGCAATGATGCCCTTCGGTGCGTTACGCGCCGGGTTCCTGATATCTGCCCCGAAGTTCAGCACCTGCTGGTAGCCACCGTACGTGTAAAACACCGCAATCAGGCTGACCCCAAACGTACCCACCACCGTTAGGTCGCTTTTCCCTGCTCCCACAGCAGCCGCCGAGGCTGGCATAAATGCCGGGGGTACCACTATGCCCAGGCAAAGCACCCCCATCAGCACCACCTTCAGGCCGCTCAGCAGGTTTTGCGTGCGGGCACCCGAACGAATACCCAGCAGGTTGATGACGTAAAACAGCAGCACCGTACCGATGGCTGTGGCTTGTACGCCCACGGGGCCGCGCAATGCATCCGGTAAGAAAGGATTGATGTATTCCGCGCCAATCAGCGCGACGCCGACATTACCGGCTCCATAGGTCAGCACAATCACCCAGTTGAGCATAAAAGCAAACACCGGATGAAAGGCATCGGAAATGAGCTTGTAAAAACCACCAGCTACATGGTAGCGCGAGCCAATTTCGGCAAACGTCAGCGCCCCGCACAGACTCACCAGCCCTCCCGCAATCCAGGCGGCAAAGAACACGGCCGGCGACCCCGCCGATTGTGCCACAATAGCGGGCGTCCGGAAAATACCAATGCCAATGACCAGACTGACCACAATCATGGTCAGGTCAAACGCGGAGAGTTTAGGCTGAATCATGGGGAGGGTTTTAGACGCTGGACGTTAGACACTGCACTTGTTCCGGGTAAAGATATCTGGGGGCTAACGTCCAGCACCCAGGCATTAATTGCCGCGTTTCGTTCGTCTGGTAGTTGATTTGGCATTTTTCTCCGCCTGTTCTTTGTCGTACTCCGCCTTATGCCGCTTTTCGGCCGCCAGGTTCCGGTACAGGCCATTCAGCACATATAAATCATCTATTTCGTCAATGAGTTTATGCAACTCTTCTCGAACCTGATTAATATTCATAATTAACGTTGCCTAATGAAAGAAAAAGTACCCCAGCGCGATACCGGCCAGCACCCCGGCGAAATCGGCGATGAGGCCCGCCAGAATGGCGTAACGCGTTTTCTTGATGCCGACAGAGCCAAAATACAGCGCGACAATGTAAAACGTGGTATCGGCAGAACCCTGAAAGATACATACCAGCCGCCCGATAAACGAGTCCGGGCCAAACTGCTTCATGGCATCAATCATCAGCGCCCGGGCACCGCTGCCGCTGAGTGGCTTCATCAGGGCCACCGGCAAGGCATCCGTAAAGTCGGTATTGACGCCCGTCAGGCCAATCAGGTATTTCAGGCCGCCCACCAGATAATCCATCGCTCCCGCATTGCGAAAGGCCCCAATCGCGACCAGCATCCCGACCAGATACGGAATAATGCGCACTGATGTTTCAAAACCACCCTTGGCGCCCTCGATAAACGTGCTGAAAATATCCACCTTTCGCCGAAGGGCTCCCAGCAGAAAGGCTACAATGATGGAGAAAAGCAGCACATTACCGACCACCCTCGACACTTCTTCAATCTGCTCTTTCGGCAGCGACGATAAGTACCACAACGCCAGCGCCAGAAAGGCCGTAATGCCGCCCAGCCAGCCGATCACCACCCGGTTCAACAGGTTCAGCCGCTGAATACCCGCCACAATGGCCACACTGACTACCGTTGTCACATAGGTACCAATCAGACAGGGAATAAAAATGTCGGAGGGGTCTCTGGCCCCCAGAATTGCCCGCTGCGCCATAATGCTGAGCGGGATGATGGTCAGGCCGGAGGTGTGCAGCACCAGAAACATGATCTGGGCGTTGGAGGCTGTGTCTTTGTCAGGGTTCAGTTCCTGAAGACTCTGCATGGCCCGCAGGCCAAAGGGCGTAGCGGCATTGTCGAGGCCGAGCATATTGGCCGAAAAGTTCATAATCATCTCCCCGTTGGCGGGGTGATTCCGGGGTACTTCGGGAAAGAGCTTGTGGAAAAAGGGGCCAATAATGCGGGCGATGAAGTTGATGGCCCCGGCTTTTTCGCCGATATTGAGCAGGCCCAGAAAAAAAGCCATAACCCCGGCCAGCGGCAATGCAATGTCCATGATGGCCACTTTGGCTGAATCGAATAAGCCCTCAACAATGACCTGGAAGATGGCGGTGTCGCCGAGAAAAATCAGTTTAAACAGGGCAATGACAAACGCTACGATAAAAAAAGCAACCCAGATGTAATTTAAAGCCATGTTCTGCCGGGAAAATATCGTAGCAAAGTAGACCGTTTTTTGTTAAATCGCAATCCATGTCCGCACCAGCCTACCCGTTAGTGCCGCCCAAACACCAAACAAGCCTTCATCAATGCCGATCCGCAACCACCCCATTCGCTCCCAATTCCCCCCATTCCTCCTTTTCCCCTTACTCCTCTCCTCCCTCCTCCTTTCCCCCATCTCCCTCACCGCCCAATCCAAACTCGAACAAACCATGATCCGGCAGGGACTGGTAGACATTCAGAAAATTGACCCCACCATTCTGGTAGACCTGAAGTACTCCACCACCGACAACTTCGTAGGCGTTGATGTATACGGCGACCTCACGCGGGCCTACCTGCAACCCATGGCGGCCCGCAAACTCGCCCAGGCCAGCGCCTACCTCCGGCAGCAGCTCCCCGACCTGCGGCTGCTGGTGTATGATGCCGCCCGCCCCCTGAGCGTTCAGCAAATTTTGTGGGACACGCTGAACGTGCCGCTGAAAGAAAAGGCCAAGTACGTGGCAGACCCAAAAGAAGGCTCTATCCACAACTATGGCTGCGCCGTAGACCTAACCATCGCCACCGCAGCCGGCAAGCCGCTGGATATGGGCACCCAATACGACTATTTTGGGGTGCTGGCTTACCCACCAAAAGAAGACGAGATGCTGAAAAGGGGAAAACTAACCCGGCAACAGGTTACTAATCGGCGACTTTTACGGTCCGTGATGAACCGGGCCGGCTTCAGCGTCAGCACCACCGAGTGGTGGCACTTCAACGCCCTCTCCCGCGCCCGTGCCCGGCAGACCTACGCTATTATCCGGTAGTCTGTTTTTAGTTAAACAGGCCCTTACCTTCTTTCCGGCGTTTCTCCCGTTCTTTCTTGCGCTCTTCCCAGCGTTTCTGGCGAGCTTCTTTCCGCTCCGCCCGCCGGTCTTTGCGTTCGGCCTTGCGTTCCTCCCGTTTTTCCTTGCGGGCTTCGCGATAGTTCTGAATTGTTTCCTTGACCGAAAGGGTATAGTCAAATTCTTTCCGGAACGCTTCTACGTAGGCGTTTTGCAGCACGCCGATCAGAATCGGCCAGGTTTCGGTACCGGCGCTCTTGACGGTGCCGCTGATCGGAATCCGGGTGGCAATCTGGTCTTTCTTCTGATTTTCGAGCACTTCGGAGGCTCCTTCGGCCAGCAGTTCGGTAAAAAAACGCCCTACCGTTCGGTTTTCACCCGGCTCCTTCAACTTGAAAATCTTCATGTTTTTGGTCAGCGGCTTGAAGTAGCCCTGCATCTTGCCGTCGTACATCGCCATCTCGCTGAGTACACTGACCGTACCTGCCTCAAAATCCAGATTCGCGTAGGAGCGAACGATTTTATTAAGCTTGATGAGCTGAAGATTGTCCAGTTTCAGATTATACTTAAAATCCGGGAGCGGCTTCAGCAGATTCATATCGGCATTGACGCTTAGGGTACCGCCCCAGCCCGGCACGTCGGCGGTAGCCGTTACCGGTGAGGGTAATCTGGCATTGTTATCGTCAACATTGCGGATGTTGCGAATTTCCATATCCAGGTTTTTTAACGTCAGGCCGGTATTGGTGGCGCTGAAGAGGTTAACCAGTTCAATATTGCCGTTATAAGCCGCAAACCGGTTGATCTCGATAGGCATCAGATCCCGCACCACGTCGGTCCAGTCTACTTCTTTACCCGTTTGACTGGCGTTTTCGTCTTCGCTGAAGGAGAAATTGAGTTCGGGGGCATAGGCTTCAACCTCACCCACCAGCTTCCCCTTGAACAGTGCGTTCCACTGCACAGAAAGTTCTGTTTTGGGAATAGACAGAAAAGGCTCTTTTACCTTGCCGTTGATTTTCCGGATGTTGAGGTTGTCAATCTGGTAAGCACCCCGAATCAGCCATATGTCTACATCCTCGATATGGCCGGTATAATCGCCCATATCGGCCAAAACCTTATTCACGTAACGCAGTACAATATAGGGCAGCAGCAGCCGGGCAATAACCAGCAGCACAACTACGCCAATTATAATTTTAACAGAGCGTTTCACAGTTTTTCGTCAGTAGTTGAGTAAATCTTTTATAAAACCAGAAAATTAGCCTGTGGTTGAAAAGCTACGAAAAAAGCCTCCCGAATGGGGAGGCCTGGTTATTAGGTGCTGATGAAACCTAACGGGAGCGGCTCACCGGCGAAAATCGCCGGCCGTCCAGGGTCGTGTATTTAAAATCGGCCACTCCGTCGAATTGAGCTGCCTCAAAATTGCTGCCTCGCGGGAGATGCGTGTACTTAAAATCGGCTAACTGCTCAAACACAGCGTTGCTGAAAGATACCCCCTCGTCGAACTTGGTGTATTTGAAATCGGCCGTTCCGGCAAACGTAGCCTGCCGGAACGTGGTGGCTTCGTTGAATTGGGTATATTTGAAATGGGTGAATTCTTTAAACAGACAGCCGCTGAAATCGGACGCCTGCTCAAACCGGGCGTATTTAAACTGCGCTTCCTTCCCAAACGTACTGCCGGCAAACAAAGCCCGCTGCCGAAAAGTAGAGTATTTAAAGGCGGCATCGGCTTTGAACGTACAGTTTTCGAAGGTAACGGCCTCGTCAAAGTTAGCCGTGTATACTACACCTTCTTCCCAGAACCGGCCATCCTGCCGGAGGTTTTTGTAGGCCAGAAACTTGCCCGTAAAGGTGCAGTTCCGGAAAGAGATCGGTGCCTGAACCGTGCTCAGGTAGGCTTCCCCGCCCCAACGGTCTTCGTTCCGGCGCTTCTTGTTCGACAGCTCGGTCAGGTCCAGGTCCCCCTGAACGGTTACATCCTCGTAGCTGATTGCTTGGTTGCGGTTAATTCGATCAACAATTTCGCCGGCATCAATGGTGCGCTGCGCCATAGCGATCGGTAAGGCAGCCAGTGTGAGCAGAATGGTGTAGATAAGGCTTTTCATGCGATAGATGTTCGAGTGATTTCCCGTTAGATGCATTTCTGATCCGGAAGGTTGCATAGTAGGGCTAATCCTTGCGTTCACTTATCAGGTTGGGCGAAAAAAGACTGGACTTGTTAGTCCAGCCACATCACTTTTTCGTAGGCAATTTCGTAGTCGAGTTCCTGTAGCGGCACCAGTCCGGCAAAGCGCCCGGCTTCATCGACGCGCACGGCATGCCAGACCCCGGTGGCGTCGCGCATCAGCAGCCGGTAGCCGTAAATCGGATGGTAGGTATCTCCGTCGGTACGGTGGTCCCAGCCGGTTTGCAGCTCAATGGCGAAGGCAATGCGGCTTAGGGCGTCGTCCATCCGGCAGACCAGACTGCTGTCGCTGCTCAGGTCTTCAATCCAGAGAACGAGCCCGTCGCTGCCCCAGTCGAACTGGAGCGTAGAAGGCGTTAACGTCATTACAAAAGCGTTCATACGGTTGAGTTTACATTAGGAAGCCAGGCCGCTGCTGACCGGCCACAGATCCGGTTGTGCGGGTTGCTCTTCTTTCCACTTCCGCAGCCAGAACTGGTACTTCTTCCGGCCGTACTCCACAAAATTGGGAATCGAGGTGGCGTCTACCGCAAACAGCCGGTGCGGCTTCTGCTTCTGTACGCCAATGAAAACAAACCGGAACCGGCGGGTGTCGGCCCACTCCGGCAAATCGGCGTAGCGGAGGCTGTCCAGGTAAAAAGCGGCCTGCCGGTCGTAGTCGTAATCGTAGCAGGTTTGCAGAAACTGCGCCTGCGTCCGGGCCGAGGTCGTCTTAAAATCAAGGATAAGCGCATTCCGGCGCTTGGGGCTGGTATAGACCACATCGAGCCGGGCTTTACAGGCCAAACCGCTCAGGGGGTCGGTAAACAGCACCACCCGCTCCCGCTCCGACTTCCGCAGGTAGCGCCGGCAAAAGGCATCCTCCCGGATTGTCTGTGTCAACTGCTGGAGTTTGGCCGTATCGTTATTGTCCAGCGTTGCCTTGCCCACCAGCCTCGATTCGGTCAGGTCGGGCAGCAGTTGCTCCAGCACGGTCCCAATGGTTTCGGGTTCCAGCAGGTGGCGGTGAAAGGCCCGGCCAAAGGTCTTAGCCTTCTCCGGAACGAACCGCGCCGACGGCATCGACCAATACCCCAGGTGTTCTTCTTTCAGCCGGGTGAGGTCGGAGTTGGATACACGAACAATCGACCGATAATCGGTCAGGCCGGGGGCCAGTTCAGGGGTGTCAATTGTGAGTTGGCTAATCATAACGTACGAAAAATCGGGAGGAAGGGCGATAGGAGAAAAGGAGAAACAGGACTAAGCCATTTCTCTTTTCCTCCCCATCGTCCCTCCTCCGTTACTCTCCCGCCGTCAGCAGTTCCGGCTCTTCGGCTGCGTTGGCGAAGGGATTATAATAGTTGAAAGCAGTTTTGATGTTGGCAATATCGGTTAGCGTTTCCTGGCGGAAGATCTTGTGGTCCTGCGCAAACTGCTTCAGTTCGGCGGTACGGTCGGCATCACCCAGTTTGTACGAGAATGTAGCGATATAGTACACGCCCTTCGGCTGAATCTTGGTGTTCTCTTTCTTCTCGGCAACAGCCGTAATAACCACATCGGCCAGGGTGAGGTCGTCGTAGTACAGCGGCTCAATCAGCCGGAAAATATTATCGACCGAATAGCCGTGGAACAGGATCGCCGACACGCAGTTCTTCTCGTCCAGAAAGAAAATCTCGGCCCAGTTTTTGGTACCCATGTTCAGGATGTTGTCCGTGAAGATCCGCCAGGCCAGCGGCTGGAAGGTCAGCGTCCGCCCAATCTTGTCGGTACCGTTAATATTGAACACGCCTTCCTTGGCATCAAAGCGGTACTGGCGGGGGTGACCTTCCAGATATTTATACCGGTTAACTACCTCACCCGTGACTTCGTGAATTTTTTGGTACGGTTTCACGATCAAACCGCTTTGATTTGTCTCGGTTGTGTTATTCTTTTGCATGTTCATTAGTATTTGTTGTTTACTGTTCGAGCAGGGGGCCCATATTGCGGTCCCTTTTGCCTTTTACAGGGGTTCATTTAACAGGTAAATATACATAAAACCGTGTAAATTTCTGGCCATTTTTGCTAAAAATTTCGGCCGTTTTTTACATAATATTATGTAAACGATAAGCCATTCGCCCATGACCATCGAAGACCGCCTGCAGCAGCTTATAGAGGCTCTGGATATTAGCGTTCTGGAGTTTGCCCGGAAGCTGGGCGAGCGCCGGGGTGAAAAAATTTACCATATTCTTCACGGCCGGATGAAACCCCGGTTCGATACCCTCCAAAAAATTCTGATGGTCTTTCCGCAGGTCAACGGCGATTGGCTGCTGCGGGGCGAAGGGCTGATGTTCCGGACACTGAACCCCTCCCCCACGGCCGCCATTACCACCGAGGAGCGCCTGCGCAATATGGAGTTCCTGCTGTTTCAGTTGAACGAGCGCATGGCCCTGCTGCAACAGACCAACGATCAACTGCGGGATGAAGTGGCAGAACTGAAAGAGCGGGTGACTACCAAAGCTGGATAAGTTACTTATCGGCCGGCGGCTCTGGTTACCGGCTGAAACAACACCCGGTGGTTTCGGGTTATATTGAAAACTCTCAACACGTTATGGACAACAAACGATCAGCGTTCGATCCCGAAGAGGTCGATCCTAAATTTTATTCCAATAATCCCCATCAGCACGGCACATCCGACTATGGCCGGGTATCGGAAGGGACCAACCTGGAAACGTTCAACTCGGTGTCTGGTATGGACCAGGATACAGAAAATACAGAAATGATAGCCGGTATGCGGGAGCGGAACCTGGGCGAAGGCCATCCGGCAACGCCCAAGGGTGAAAGCCTCGACACCGATCAGGAGTGGGAGGTAAACCCGGATGCCGTTAACCAGGGTAGCCACGAAAAGCCTAAAATGATGAGTGACGAAGCGAACCGCAAGCTGGAGCAGATACCCGACAACCCGTCGGACGAAGCTCTGTTCCATCGCAACGATGCTACATATCTGGAGCAGGACGATAATCCGAACACAGACTATGACCCACACAATATGGGGTATGATAATCAGCCCGGAAAGCGAACCAGGTAAAGTATTTCAGTAACGGCGGCCGGAATCAGATATTCCGGCCGCTTCTTTTTTGGGCTGGTCGATAATAGAGTGCCTACAAAACCTATTTTCTTTGTAAACTTGTCGGTTCGTACACCAACCTTGCTGTCTCTTGATTATCGAATCCCGTGCCTACGCCAGGGCGGGCCTGATGGGCAATCCGTCCGACGGCTTCTTCGGCAAAACCATATCGATCTCTGTTCGCAATTTCGGCGCGTCTGTTAAGCTCTACCCTTCGCCCGAGCTGATTATTGAACCCCAGCCGCAGGACACCAATGAGTTTCGGAGCATTTACCACCTGCGCGACGCCGTTAGCACGCTGGGCTACCACGGGGGCGTACCCCTGCTGAAAGCGGCCATCAAAAAGTTTCTGGAGTACTGCGAGCGCGAGCAGATCAAGCTGCCCAACCGAAATTTTTCGATCCGCTACGCTACGTCCATTCCCCGGCAGGTTGGCTTATCGGGTTCCAGCGCCATTATTGTTGCCGCTTTCCGGGCGCTGATGCGCTTTTATGATGTGGAGATTCCGCTGCCCATATTGCCAAACCTCGTCCTGGCGACCGAAACCGAAGAACTGGGCATAGCGGCCGGTTTGCAGGACCGGGTAATTCAGTGCTTTGAGGGCTGCGTGTACATGGACTTTGACCGATCGCTGATGGAGCGTCAGGGCCACGGCTACTATGAACCGCTCGACCCGCGGCTGCTGCCCAAACTGTATATCGCTTACAAAACGGAGCTCGGCAAACAGTCGGGCAAGGTGCATAACGACGTACGGTCGCGGTGGCTGCAGGGCGAAGAACTGGTTGTACACACGCTGAACAGCATTGCCGATGTAGCCGGTCAGGGCCGGGAAGCGCTGCTGCAGCAGGATACCGATGCCCTGAACAGCCTCGTCAACCGCAACTTCGATCTGCGTTGCCAGATCTATCCCATCAGCGACAGCAATATGGCGCTGATTCGGACCGCCCGCGCCTGTGGAGCCTCGGCTTCATTTACCGGGTCCGGCGGCTCCATCATCGGCATCTACCGCGACGACGCCATGCTGAACCGACTCTTTATCGAACTTAAGAAACTGAATGCCCGCGTGATTAAGCCATATGTTATTTAGTTGACTAGTTCATTGGTTCATTGGTTGACTGGAGAATGTTGTTGCCAGTCAACCAATGAACCAATGAGCCAATGAACCAATCCATGATAAAAAAAGCCATCATCCCCGCTGCCGGATTGGGTACGCGGTTTTTGCCCGCCACCAAGGCGCAGCCCAAAGAGATGCTGCCGATTATTGATATGCCCACCATTCAGTATGTGGTGCAGGAGGCTGTTGATTCGGGCATCGAAGACATCCTGATTATCTCCGGAAAAGGCAAACGGGCCATTGAAGACCACTTCGACCGGAACTACGAACTGGAAGCCAAACTGGTAGAAAAAGAAGATCGGGCGCTTTATGATGAAATGCGCCGGCTGTCGGATCTGGCCAACATTCATTTTGTGCGCCAGAAAGAACTCAACGGCCTGGGCGATGCCATCAGCTATGCCCGCCACCATGTGGGCAACGAACCGTTTGCAGTATTGCTGGGCGACACCATCATGGACTCGGTGATTCCGGTGACGCAGCAGCTCATCGATACCTACCAACAATATGGTGGGTCGGTGATTGCGGTAGAAGAGGTGCCCGCCGATAAGGTAAACCGCTACGGCATTGTGGGCGGCAAATCGCTGAGCGACCGAATTCTGGAACTGGACACGCTGGTGGAGAAACCCACTATCGGCGAGGCTCCGTCGAATCTGGCCATTGCCGGGCGGTATGTGCTGTCGCCGGAGATTTTTTCGGCCATCGAGCAGACGGGCATGGGCAAGAACAACGAAATTCAGTTGACCGACGCCCTGCGGCTGCTGCTGAAGCGAGAGTGCATTTACGCTCACCACATCGAAGGTAAGCGGCACGACATCGGCAACAAACTCGACTTTCTGAAAACAACCGTTGAGTTCGCGCTGAAGCGTCCGGAGTTTGCCGAACCGTTCCGGAAGTTCCTGAAAGACATCTTACAGGATAAAAGTTAGATTTTTTGTTGCTATTTTTGACTAAACGTTTTTACTGAATTCTTAACTAACTCATACGTATGCGTCTTTTTCGATTGACAGCCGTTGGACTGCTTGCCTTATCCATCACCCTGCACCTGGCCTCCGCCAATGCCGCGGTAAAACCCGGTAAGCCTAAAAAAGGCAAGTGGGAGAAAATTTTCGACGGCAAAACCCTGAACGGCTGGCACAACTACCTGAAACAGGGGCAGCCGGTTTCCGATAAATGGAAAGTGGAAGATGGTGCCATTACCCTGACGCAGGGCCGGGCCGGTGACCTTGTCACCGACAAGGAGTACGGCGACTTTGAGCTGGAGCTGGAGTGGAAGATCGCTGAGAAGGGCAACAGCGGCATTATCTACCACGTGAAGGAAGATCCGAAATATAAAGCGACATATGAGACCGGCCCCGAAATGCAGGTACTCGACAATGAACGTCACCCGGATGCGAAAATGGGCCGCAACAACAACCGGACCGCCGGCTCGCTCTACGACATGCTGCCTCCGACCGATCCGTCGGCCTACAAACCCGCCGGCGAGTGGAACAAAGCCAAACTGATTGTAAAAGACGGCAAAGCCGAACATTACCTGAACGGTAAAAAAATTGTGGAGTACCCCACCAGCGGCCCCGAATGGGACAAAATGATAAGCGAAAGCAAGTTCAAAGGCTGGGAAGGCTTCAACAAATACAGCACCGGTCGCATTGCCCTCCAGGACCACGGCGACCGCGTCTGGTACCGCAACATCCGCATCCGAGAACTGTAATTTAGTTTAAGGTTTGAGGTTTGAAGTTTGAAGTTAAACCTTGGCCTTGAACCTCAAACTTCAAACCTTAAACCTCAAACTAAAGAATGTCTTCCCGCCGAACTGCTCTCAAAACCCTGACCGGCACCGCCCTGACGCTGTCGCTGGCAGAAACGCTGGCCGCCCAGACGGCTGCCGCTGCTCCCGCCCTGAAAGGTAACATCAAACACTCGGCCTGCCGGTGGTGCTACAGTAAAATTCCGCTCGAAGAACTGTGCAAGGCTGCTAAGGAAATTGGCCTACAGGCCCTCGATCTGACCGGTCCCGACGAGTGGCCGGTCCTGAAAAAATACGGCCTGACCTGCTCCATGGCGCAGGGGGCCGGTAAAGGCATAGAGCGGGGTTTCAACGACCCGGCTCTCCACGACGAACTGGTAGCCAGCTACGAGGCTATTTTTCCGAAGCTGAAAGATGCCGGCCTCACCAACGTAATCTGCTTCTCGGGCAACCGCCGGGGCATGGCCGACGAGCAGGGGCTGGAAAACTGCGCCAAAGGCCTGAAGCGGCTGATGAGCAGCGCCGAAAAGCATGGCGTGGTGATGATTATGGAATTGCTCAACAGCAAGGTCAACCACAAAGACTATATGTGCGACCATACCGCCTGGGGGGCCGAACTCTGCCAGCGCGTGGGCTCGGAGAACTTCAAGTTGCTGTACGATATCTATCACATGCAGATCATGGAGGGCGACATTATCCGGACGCTCAAAGAAAACAGCAAGTACATCGGCCACTACCACACAGGCGGCAACCCCGGCCGCAACGAAATTGATGACAGCCAGGAGATCTACTACCCGGCCGTGATGAAAGCCATCCTGGAAACCGGCTACAAAGGGTTCGTTGCCCAGGAGTTCATCCCCAAGCGCGACCCCCTCACCTCGCTGAAGCAGGGGGTGATGATTTGTGATGTATAAATTTAGTTTGAGGTTTGAGGTTAAAAAGATCACCTCTAATCTGAGAGCGTCCTATTGTTGAAGAATTAGTGTAGCTTAACTTCAAACCTCAAACTTCAAACCTCAAACGACAATTATGTCTACCCGCCGAACGGCCCTCAAAACATTAGCCGGTACTGCGCTGGGCGCGGCTGCCTTTGACTCTATAGCTATGGGTATGGATACGCCCATGAAACTGAAGGGTAATATCCGGCACTCGGTGAGCCGCTGGTGCTACGCCAGCATCCCGTTTGAAGAGCTGGTGCAGATCAGCAAGAGCCTGGGGATCGAGTCGGTGGAGCTGACCGGCCCTGAGGAGTGGAAAGTGCTGAACAAATACGGCATGACCTCGGCCATGGGCTGGATGGACCCCTGGCCCAAAGGTACCGGCCTGACCAGTTTCTTCAACAATCCGAAGAACCATGATACGCTGGTTGAGTTGTACACCAGTCTGATTCCACAGGCAGCCAATGCCGGGGTGCGTAACCTGATCTGCTTCTCGGGCAATCGCAACGGCATCGGCGATTACCAGGGCCTGCTCAACTGCCAGAAGGTACTGAAGCGCATTATGCCCATCGCCGAGAAGAACAACGTGCTGCTGACGATGGAACTGCTCAGCTCCCGCGACAGCCACCCCGACTATCAGGCCGACAATGTAGAGTGGGGTGCCGTGCTGTGCGAGATGGTAGGCTCACCCAACTTCAAGCTGCTGTACGACATCTTCCATATGCAGAGCATGTCGGGCGACCATATCCGCAACATCCGTCGGTACCATCAGTACATCAGCCACTACCATACCGGAGGGCATCCGGGCCGCCACGAAATCGACGAGACGCAGGAGATTTACTACCCTGCTATCGTAAAAGCCATTGTAGCGACCGGCTACAAAGGTTTTATCGGGCAGGAGTTTGTGCCCTCATCTAAAGACAAACCGGCTATGGTGGAGTCGCTGAAAAAGTCGGTGCTGATTTGCGATGTGTAGAGATTAGTCGATAGTCGTTAGCTGTCCAGCGCCAGCCCTGACGCCTATCGACTATTGACTCTTATCCCAAACTCCCCTTCTTCAGCGCCATTACGCAAAACACTGCCAGTGCTCCGTTCTGCTGCTGCGCTGTTCATTATAGGCCTGCAGGCGCTGAAACACAAAGAAGCCTCTCTTAACCGCTGATTGGTTAAGAGAGGCTTCTGGCATTTTTGAGCAGATGGCTTACCGCTGACCACCATTACTGTTCCTGGCAGACCCCTGACCGGTCTTGTTTTGAGTACTCCGGTTGATGGTACCGCCGGTACTGCCCGGCTGTTGATTCTTTTTGCCAAGATCGGTAGCCGAGCCGGGTTGTCGGCCCTGCTCGGCTACCGTCACCCGCGAGGTACTGACCCCACCCGCCCCCGACGGTGAAGCGGTATTCAATCCGGCCTGCGTCTGGCTACTGCCTGCCGGAGCCTCATTAGCCTGAGTCATGTTATCGGGTGTGCGGCTCTCAGTCCCTTACGCCAGACACCGAACCGGGTCGGGTAGAACCCGACTGCCCAGAGGTAGATAGCGTAGAGGTGCTGAGGCTGGGTTGCTGCCGTACCGTAATTTTGGTATTGGTACCCGGTGCACCGCCCGGCGTAGGCGCACTGGCAGTACCCTCCGACGAACTACCCTGCGTTCGCACGCGTGGCCCCGTCGCCGGTAACCGATTCACCCATTGGGGTTCAGGCTCAATACTCGGATTGGGTCTGGCCGGGTTGTTGGATATATTGTCGCTCGGTGCGACAATGACATATTCATTTCCCTGAGACGAAGTAGGGCCGGTGGGCGAATAATAACTGTTGCCGCTGCTGGTGACGGTCTCACCCTTCATTTTACCACTGCCCACTTCGCTATTACCGCTACCAACCCGATTCATCCCTCTGACCGAGCTGGTTTCATTCTCTGGTACAGTGTTTGATGTGACCCCCGAAGTCGTTTTCAGCGAAGGCGACGATTTTGTCTGAGCTATAGATCGGGTAGTCAGCATCATCGACAACACTAAACTACCAATAAGTATCTTTTTCATAACGCGACGTAGTTTCTGAATTGTAATCGTTCCTTTATCAACCCTAATCTATAGGCTTTGTTTGCAAAATTAGCCTGCAGAACTGACTGCAGCGATGTGTTTGCTGCCGGAACTTTTCGGACAATGGCGGCATTTGCCAATAAACCCAAATCTGCCGTACGCTTGAAGAATTCTACTGCTCCTGATTTGCAGACACTCCCCCGCCGGCTCAGCTTACTGCAAGGCACCGCCCTGAACATGATCGACATGGTGGGGATCGGGCCGTTTGTGGTGCTGCCGCTGGTGATTCAGACCATTGGCGGGCCGCAGTTTATCTATGCCTGGGTGCTGGGGGCGCTAATCTCCTTTATTGATGCCTTTATCTGGGCCGAACTCGGCGCGGCTTTTCCCAAAGCGGGCGGCAGCTATAACTTTCTGAAGATTGCCTACGGGGAGCAACGCTGGGGTAAACTCCTCTCCTTTCTGTTTGTCTGGCAAACGCTGATTCAGGCTCCGCTGGTAGTTGCGTCGGGCGCTATCGGTTTTGCCCAGTATGCCTCTTACCTGTTTCCGCTCGACGACTGGCAGCGCCGACTGGTATCCGGGAGCGTTGTTGTGTTGATTGTGCTCCTGTTGTACCGGCGCATCGAGACCATCGGCCGCATCAGCCTGCTGCTCTGGGCTTGTGTGCTAACGACCATGGGCTGGATCATTATCGGGGGGCTCAGCAACGCCACCCAACCGGTGCTACAGGTGGTTCAGGCCGCTGGTCCGCTCACAACCGGGTTGTTTGGCGCGGGTCTGGGCGCGGCTTCGGTCAAAACCATCTACTGCTACCTGGGGTATTACAACGTTTGCCACCTGGGTTCGGAGATCCGGAACCCGCAGCGCAACATTCCCATCAGCATGTTTATCTCCATTGTTGGCATTGCCGCCCTGTACCTGCTGATGAACATTAGCGTGGTGAGCGTAATACCCTGGCAGGAGGCACAGCAGAGCACCTTTATCGTCAGCACGTTTGTAGAGCGGTTGTACGGCCCCGAAGCCGCCCAAATGGCCACCTGGCTGGTGCTGGTGGTGGCGTTTTCGTCCTTGTTTGCCGTGCTGCTGGGTTATTCGCGGGTGCCCTATGCGGCTGCCGCCGACGGGCAGTTTTTTGCCATTTTTGCCCGCCTGCATCCTACCCGCCATTTCCCGCATTTGTCGCTGCTGTTTCTGGGGCTGCTGGCGTTTGTGTTTAGTCTCCTGTTCCGGCTGGCCGATGTAATTACGGCTATTCTGGCCATGCGCATTGTTATCCAGTTTATCGGGCAGGCGGTTGGGCTGCTGATTCTGCACCGGAACCGCCCCCGCACCGACTTTCCGTTCCGGATGCCGCTGTATCCGCTGCCGGTGCTGCTGGCCATTGTCATCTGGGCGTTTATCTTTGTCTCCACCGGCTGGTCCTTTATGTTGTCGGGCCTGACGGTCATTGCCCTTGGCGTGGTCACCTTCCTGCTTTCGGCGCGGGTAAAGCGTCAGTGGCCGTTTTAAGCGAACCCGTTTATGCGAACGTCTTTCTGGATTGTTGTCTTGCTGCTGGCGACCGTCTTCTACGGCTTGTTTGTTATCAAAGACTTCCGCAATCCGATTACCGACTGGGGCGATACCGATGTCTGGGAATATTACGGCTATTATTTTGCCAAAAACTTATCGTTCAGCCCTCTGCCGACGCTCGATCTGGTTAACAACCAGCTGGCCTATCCATACGGAACCAATCAGGCGCTGCAGGATTGGGCCGTTGAGCGGGAGTTGTTCTACGCCTTTCTGTACCGGCTGATGGGTACTACCGGGCCTTATCTGCAGATGTACCTGATTGTATCGGTGTTACTCATCGCCTTTGGCGTGTTCGGTTTGCTGAGGCCGGTGGTGGGCAATCCCAAAGCGGGCCTGGCAGCTGGGGTGATGGCGTTTTGTAACTTTTACGCCATTCACAAATATCCGGGTCATCTGGCTTTCACCGCCCTGCACTGGACTACCCTCAGCCTGGTAACCGACTGGCTATTAGGCCGGCGGGTGTGGTTACAGCAACCGCTGACCTTACGTTTCCTGCTGGTAAAGGCTTTATTTCTGGCTCTCGTGCTGGGACAGAACCTGGGCTATGTGGCCGGTTATGCCCTATCGGGGTTTAGCCTGACAACGCTGTTCTGTATGGGTGTTTACCTTAATCGCAGGCGCCGGGTACCGTTCAGGGCGTATATCAGCCTGGACCCGTTCGTGTACCGGGGGCAGCATTTGCTTTTGCTTACTGGCATCGTTGCCGTAGCTTTTCTGTATATACCGCTGGTGCTGCAAATTGCCGCTGCCGCCAAAAGCCTGCAATCGGCCAGTTTGCCGATGGGTATCTTCTGGGATAACCCCCTGCGGCTGTGGCTACCGTTACTGCCGGGTATCAGCCCCTATCATCTGGATTATCAGCCGTGGCTACGCGACAGCACAGAAGGGATGGGGCCATCCAGTCCGGGGCTTTTTCTGACTGCACTGGGACTAATCGGCTTTTTTCATGCACGCAACAAAGCGGTGTATCTGCCGCTGCTGGTCCTGATGGGCCTGTGTTTGCTGTTTCATACCACCCGCCTGCCCACGCTCCGGATTTTTCCCTGGTTTTTGTTCACCAGGGTATCTTCCCGTGCCACGTTGATTTACCCGGTTATTCTGACGCTGCTGGCGCTTTCTGTGGAGTGGAAACGGCTGCCGGCCCTGCTACGCGCAGGAATTATAGCGCTGGCGCTGGCAGAAACCGGCACCGCCTACCAGGCTCATGTCGCTTATTTTAATCCAGTGGCGGTGCACCAGCCGTTCTACGCGTATATGAATACTGTGAAGCAAACCCCGGGAGAAGCCGTTCTCGACTGGCCATTCTGTGCCTTAGGGGATAATGGCCTGGGCGAAGACCTCTGTCCGTTCTTTTACCAGACCTCCGGCACGTTTGCCCTGCGCCGGTTTCACGATAAGAAAGTAATGGGCTTCTTTCTGGGCCGGCTGCATCCCGCCCAGATAGCCCCGTTTGAACAGGCCAACTGGCCCTGCCTGTTTATGCCTAATAACCCGAATCTGTTTAAAGCCACCCGGCAACGCCGGTGCTTTACCGGTACAGAAATGCAGCGTTTCGCCGATTTTTTTGCGTACAACGATTTCTGCGGTATCAACCTCTATCCGGACCTGCTGGCCCCCGGCTGCGAGGAGGCTTTTTACCAGCGCTTTGGCCGTCCCGTCGCCGAAACCGAACTGCGGTTTACAGGTCGGGTAGTATTTATTCCCAAACCCGATTCCTTACGCCGGCGGCTGAATCCAGCGCTGGGCAAACGCATCCGGCTTGCCTGTCAGGAGGATCAGGCCGGGCGCTGATACACCACAAAGACAGAACTGCCGAAGGGTGCTTTGGGCAGCACTTGTTCTTCGGCCCGGACCAGCCCATACAGCAGCCCGTTGATGCCATCCCCTGGGTAGCCCACATCGGAGTGCAGATTCTGGAGCTTGAGTATCCTGAGCCGGATACCCAGCAGTTGCGCTTTACGGTAGCCCCAGATCAGCGGTGCCAGCAGAAAACTCCAGTAGGTGCCGTACCGAAGCGGCATCCCCACCGCCTTACCGAACACGGTAAATTCATTCAGGTTGAACCGCCGGGGTATTTTCAGCACAATCGAGTGAACGCCTTCGAACGCTTTGAGGGCATTGTTGTTGGTGATAAACAGGCCTCCCGGTTGCAGCCGGTTCCGGAACTCCGTCATTACATGCCGGATTTCATCGTCGGTAAGGTAGCAAAACACATCATTGCAGATGATGACATCGAACGGCTCCGGCGGCAGCGTACCCACGTCGCGCAGATCCAGTTGGCGGACGTTCAGGCCACGGGCGCGGGTAAAGGCCACGGCATCTTCCGAGAGGTCCAGCCCCTGCAGATTTTGGTAGCCATTGTTCTGCAGGAATGACAGCATACCGCCCGTGCCGCAGCCGGCATCCAGCACGCGCAATGTGCGGTTGTTGCCAAACTGCCGCTGAATCTGCCGCAGCACCTTGCCGTGCAGAATTCGGTACCACCATAACCGGGACTCCACCCGGAACATCACTTCGTATTCGTCGTGCAGACCGATCATTTTGATTTGAAGTTTGAGCCGGGCGGCCGGTGCCGTTTGAGGTTTGAAGTTATGTTCGCAGTCAAATTAACCTCAAACGTTAAACTTCAAACCTCAAACCAAAATTAAACCTTCCCCCTCCAGTACTCGCGGCTGTATATTCGTCGGTGGGGCCAGTGTTTGGCGCGGAGGGCGAAGGGCATATAGGCGTGGGCGTCTTTGGGACTTTGCTGGTAATACTGGTCGTCGTCGGTCAGCAGCAGCGATTTATACTGTTTGCCGTCTTTGATGGTCAGGTCGGCAAAGGGCAACTCCGGTTGCCAGTCGGGGTGACGGGTGGTCAGTTTATCTTTTAGCAAAGCACCGGAGCGCAGCCCGTCGGCCGGGCGTGGCTGGGGCCGGAATTGCCCCTCGGCCACCTGGCGGGCGTAGGTCAGGTAGGCTCTCAGGAGCCTGGGGCCTTCGTTGGCGGTCTGGTCTACGTTTAATTGCTCTGGCCAGAGGCTGGTCACCACATAGATCCGCTCCCGCGCCCGCGTAATGGCCACGTTCAGCCGGTTTTCGCCACCCGACGCGTTCAGACTGCCAAACTGCATGGTGAGCCGCCCCGCTTCGTCCGGTGCGTACCCCAGCGAGAAAATAATGATGTCCCGCTCGTCGCCCTGCACATTTTCAATGTTTTTGACGAAGGTCACTTCGCTGGTCAGGTCTTTATCAAACGTAGCCAGCGGCAGGTTTCTGAGTTCGCCGGCAGCTACCGGATGCAGGCGATCCACTTCCGGGTGAAAATAGCGCTCCAACCGCTCCTGAATCAACTGCTGCTGGGCATAGTTGAACGTCAGAATACCGATAGACTTCCCCGGCTGCTCTACGGCAAGCTGTTCCAGCAATTGTAATACCGTCTCAGCCTCGAGGGGATTGGTGTTCTGCCGCCAGGTACCGTTTACCTTCAGGTAATGAATGGCCGGTTCGTGGCGGTTCATGTCCTGGCAGTCGGGTAGCAGTAGCAACCGGTTGCGGTAAAAATGCTGGTTTGAGAAGGTGATGAGGTCCAGCGAGCGGCTGCGATAGTGGCCCAGCAGCGACACCTGCGGCAGATACTGGCCTGCCAGATCGAGCAGCGATTCAACCTCCAGCAGCACCGGTGTTTCATCGCCGGCTTCCTCCTCATAGCGAACACGATACAGATCGCTGGGCCGGAGTTGCTGTTTATC
Source organism: Nibrella viscosa (assembly GCF_039541875.1). Taxonomy (NCBI): domain Bacteria; kingdom Pseudomonadati; phylum Bacteroidota; class Cytophagia; order Cytophagales; family Spirosomataceae; genus Nibrella; species Nibrella viscosa. The sequence goes on from NZ_BAABHB010000007.1 coordinate 181,329, forward strand.
GCCGGTCACCACCACCTGCTTGCCCCGGTACATGGCCGGCAAGCCGCTTTCGGCAAAACACTGAGAAGCTTCGTCGAAGATGACCAGGTCGAACAGCCCTTCTTTAAGCGGGAATATGGCCGAGACCGACTCCGGCGAAGCCAGCCAGCACGGCACCAGCTTAAATACCTCATCGGCATACTGCTCCATCAGTTTCCGCACAGGCCAGACGCTGCGCCGTTTGGTGGTCTGGTGCTGTAGTTCGCGGTACGTAACCGGGTTGTTCAACCGGTTAAACGTCAGGTTTTTGTATGTGTGCTCCCGCAGCTTCACCAGCAGCATATCCCGGCTGAGCGCCTGCTTCCGGCGTATACTTTCCTGTAGGTCGTGCTCGATCTGCTCATTTTGCAGGGATGACACTCCCCGCAGCCTCGGGTATTTTGTTTCAATATGTTCGATCCAGGCTAGCCGGATTGAGTTCTGAAAGAGTGCCGTAAGCTGATCGGGCGTTCCGCTTGCCAGATCACCATCCGTTACCGGCATCGCATCATACAGCCGCTCAATCACTATCTGCTCCACATCGCTGAAGCGCTCCCAGGCCTTATCGGTCTCCACCAGCAGGTCAAAATCGTCCTGAAGCGCGTGCCGTAGTTGCCCGGCATAATCAGCATCCTGCCAGGCTTGCTCAATCTGCCCCTCTGTCAGGTAGCGCTGCCAGTCGGCCAGCTGTGGCAGAACCCGGGCCGCCAGCGCCGACAGGGCCCGTACGGTTTGGGTAAACACCGGGAACGACTCCCAAACGGCCGGCGGCAGATAGGTGGTAGCGGAGAGCGGCCGCAGTTGCTCGGCAGCTTCACCGGCGCGACAGAGCAACCGGAGGCTGTCGGGTTCGTTGGGCAGCGCCGGAGAGAGCGCCAGCAGGGGCATGGCCTGCCGCCGAACCGATTCCAACTGGATACGCTTATCGACTTTATGCGTTAGCGTCAGGAGGTCATCGGCGGAAACCGAAAGCCGGTTGGCCGTTGCTACCTGGTGTACCTGTTCTTTGCCCTGCCCCCGCAACTGCCACCAGTTCCAGGATACCCAGGAGCTGCGGGCCTGCCGAGCTTCGTCGAGCCGATTACGGAAAGCAGGCAAGTCATCGGGCGGTAAGGTTGTTTCGGGTCCGGGCGTGTCAAGCGCTTCGTTCCAGCTACTGGCGAGTGCCTCCAGTTGCGGCCGGGCCGTTTTACAGGCCGGATGCGTCGGGTGGTCCACAAAAAAGCGAACCACCGACCAGATCAGGTCAGCATCCGGACCCGCCCCTTCTATCAGCGCAACCACGCCGGCCAGCCGGTCGGCATCGGCATGCCAATGCGCCCACTCGTCCAGCGTCAGCGTTCGCCCGATCAGGTCGGTGGTTTGCTGGTTGATGCTTTGGGCCGTGTTGGAAATGTTCCCGACCGCTTTTTCAGCCACCGACAAGGCCGACGCCGGTAACTGGCTGAAGGATACCCGATCGGCAAAAAGATGATTGGGGCCAAGCCGTTGCCGGCAGGCGGTGTACGCCGTCAGCTTCCGCAGAAAGTCGGCCAGGGTATCAAACCGAAACCGACTGTAAAAATCACTTAACGGGATAGCCGATGCCGAAGGATTGCTGGTAAGGTATAGCTCTTTGACCGACAGGCCGCACTCGGCGGTGTCGAACAGAGCCTCTTTAAACGCCTGCAACTCGGCCGTCAACTGATCAATTTTACGGCTCTCCGTATCAAAGTCGCGTTCCATCACCACGGCATCGAGGCTGTAGTTTTGCCGCTTGTAGGTATCAACGGCCTCAATCTGGCCGGCAATCTGGCTGTAGAGCGGCTTACGATCGTTCTGAAAATCGTGGATCAGGGCTATAAACGGCTCCATACCGACCTGCCGCAACCGGTTGTAGACCACATCCAGCGCTGCCCGTTTCTGGCAGACCAGCAGCACCCGTTTGCCCTGCGCGGCTCCGTCGGCCATCAGATTGGCAATGAGTTGTGATTTACCCGTGCCCGGCGGGCCCTGCACCACCAGCGACTGCCCCGCCTTCACGGCCCGCACGGCCGCTTCCTGTGAGGCATCCATCGGTAAGGGCGTACGCAGGTGCTCTTCACGGATTTCGTCGGCGATCGATTTAGGCGTGATAAACGGAATGCCGGCTCCGTTACGGGTTCCCGGATCAGTATCCGAATTACGACTGGCACGGGCGATGAGCGCGTCATAGTCCGGAGCCAGAAACGAGCCGGCCTGCGGGAATATGCCCAGCACAGCCTCGGGATACAACTTCAGTTCGCCGGTCCGTTCCGTTGCATCCAGGCTCTTCAGAGACTGCTTATCGAACGACTGGAGCTTATTCTCAAACAAATCCTGGTTGAAGTTGATCTCCAGTGGACTGGCCTTCAGCCATTCGTACAACTGTATACGAAAAGCCAGCGGATCATGGGGAAAATCGGTAAAATCCTGTTCCAGGTACTCATCCGGCACAGAAACCCGGTTAAAGTGGGCATAAGCCAGCAACACGGTAGCGTTAACTGTAGCGGCTGCGTCGCCCCGGCGGGTGAGCTGCCATTGATTGCCTTCCTGCTCCAGATGAACCGGAAAAAACAACAGCGGCCCGTGAACCACTGTACCGTCCATCAGCTTACCCCGCACAAACGGGTACCCCACATACAAATCCCAGGTACCGCGTTCTTCCTCAATAAACTGCTCGGTTCGGGCAATGCGTCGAAGCTTCCGGCTCACGTCGTTCACCCGCTGGTTCCGGCTGTCCAGCACATCGCAGAGCGGAATAACCGGTCGTTGCGTAATCAGTTGGGCTATCAGGTCGAAGGATGGTCGGTTGAGCAGGAAATCGGTATCGTGCAGGTCGAGAAACTGCTCGGCGGGCAAGCTGCTGAGTAATAATGAACGGTTACGGCTGCTGAGGTTGGTCAGCCGTTTACGGTAAACTTTCAGGATGTCGGGCGTGAACATGGCAGGACAATATACACCAAAAACAACACACGGATGCCCGAGGTTTACGCTGGTATGTAAATCCGGGCATTCGTGCGGCTTGTTCTATCCAACGGTTCGTCAGACTCTCACTTCCTCGTCTTTCTCTACTGTTTTTTTCTCCGGAATCAGCCAGGAAGCTACAATACTTACCCCCAGAATGGTCAGAATGATGTACAGCGAGTACACAGTTTCAAAGCCGATCTGCTCCAGATACGAATGGGCCAGCATCTTCGCTCCAATAAACGTGAGCAGTACCGCCAGACCAACTTTCAGGAAGCGGAACTGGCTCATGATGCTCGACAGGAAAAAGAACATCGACCGTAGCCCCATGATGGCAAATACGTTGGAGAAAAAGACGATGTACGGGTCTTTGGTGATGGAGAAAATCGCCGGGATGGAGTCGACGGCAAACACCAGGTCGGTAAAGGCCACCACCACCACTACAATAAACAGGGGAGTGACAAATAGCTTGCCGTCGGTTTTGCGCCGGACAAAGAAATGGTCAATTACGTTCCGGCGGTATACGTTCAGGTACCTGGCCGTTATCTTCACCACCGGATGATTTTTAGGCTCGATTTTCTCGTCCTCCTCTTTCTGGAAGAACAGGCTGATACCGGTATACACCAGAAACGCCCCGAAGATGTAGATAATCCAGTCGAAGCGCTGCAGCAGGGCCGAGCCCACGAAAATAAAAATAAACCGGAGGATAATGGCCCCCAGGATGCCCCAGACCAGAATCTTTTTATAAAACCGCTCCCGCACACCGAACGACGCAAAGATCATGATGAACACGAAAATATTGTCGGCCGACAGCGAGTACTCCACCAGATAGCCGGTGATGTATTCCAGCGCCATGTTTTTCTGAAACAGCACCCGGCTCGCTTCAAAATTGCCGGTAATCAGATCAACCTGGGGTGCATATAAATCCCGGACCGCTTCAAGCCGGGCCATGGAATCGATGCCGTGAATCAGATACCCGTAATTTTGTATGAAAAAATAGAAAGCTATAGATAAGGCAACCCAGATGGCGCTCCAGATACCAGCTTCCTTAAAACTAACCACATGGCTTTTTTGCCGGGTCAGCATACCGAGGTCTAGTGCCATCACAAACAGCACAAATGCGGCAAAGCCCAGAAAAAATAAGGTTTCGCTATCCAGCATAATTCGTTAACTAACTAACAGAAGAACGCCGGTTTTGGAAAGAAAGTTAGCGATGGCGTCCGAAAAACGGCGCAATATCGGCAAAGGATTTCGTTCGTGCGCAGGAAATGTTGGGACATTGGCGTTCACTCCTTAGTTTTGAGGCATGTTTAATGGTAAAAAAGTCATTGTGGTGATGCCGGCTTACCGGGCCGCCCTGACATTGGAACGTACCTACCGTGAAATTCCGCTCGATCTGGTTGATGAGGTCATTCTGGTTGATGATGCCAGCCCTGATAATACCGTTGACGTAGCCCGGCAGCTGGGTATCCGCCACGTGATCCGTCACGACCTCAACAAAGGCTATGGCGGCAATCAGAAAACCTGCTACCGCAAAGCCCTCGAACTGGGCGGAGACATTGTGGTGATGCTCCACCCCGACTACCAGTACACGCCTATGCTGCTGCCGGCCATGATCTCCATCATCGGCAATGAGTTGTATCCGGTGGTGTTTGCGTCCCGCATTCTGGGCAAAGGGGCGCTCAAAGGCGGTATGCCGATGTACAAGTATATTGCCAACCGCTTTCTGACGTTTACGCAGAACCTGCTGATGAACCAGAAACTGTCGGAGTACCACACCGGCTACCGGGCGTTCTCCGGCGAGGTGCTGCGAAGCCTGGACTTCACCCACAACTCCGACGATTTCATCTTCGACAACGAGATGATTGCCCAGATTTTTTATAAGGGCTATGAAATTGGTGAGGTTACCTGCCCTACGAAGTATTTTGAAGAAGCCTCGTCGATTAACTTCCGCCGGAGCAGCATTTACGGGCTGGGCGTGTTAAAAGTTTCCTTGTTTTATATGCTCACGAAACGGGGACTGATGCGCTGGAAACTGCTGACGTAACCCGCTCGGGCCTGGTCATGTTCATTTCCAGAATCATAGACTCCAGCGTAAGGCCCGGCCCAAAAGCGCAGCTCAGAATGTTGGGCTGGGCGTCGGCCGTTCCCTGCGTCAGCACCTCGCGCCAGATGGCGGTGAGCACAAACAGCACTGTGGCCGACGACATATTGCCGTATTGCCGCAGCACCTCATAGGCGTAGCGGTTCTGCTCCGGTTCCAGGCCAAGTTGCTGCTCAATCACTTCCAGAATGCGCCGGCCGCCGGGATGCAGGGCGTAGTACCCGATGTCGCCGATGGTCAGGCCACTCTTTTCCAGCAACCGTGACATCAGCTTACCAATACCGTTGCGGATCACCGTCGGCACCTCCTGCGTCAGCGTCATCTCAAAGCCGTGGTCGTTGACGTGCCAGGCCATTTCGTCTTTCCCCTCCGGCAGCAAATCACAGTAGAACGTACGCATCCGCAGCGACCGCTCCGCCCGGGGTTGGGCTTCAACCAGCACGGCGGCTGCGCCATCGGCAAAGAGAGCATTCGAGAGCAGATGGTCGGTTTCCGTTCGTTTCTGAAAGTGCAGGGTGCAAAGTTCAACAGATACTAGTAGTACCTTAGCGTCCGGGTCGGCCCGGACAATGGCGTCGGCCGTTTTCAGCCCGTTAAACGCCCCATAGCAGCCCATAAAGTTGATCGCCAGGCGTTGGGTGGTGGAGGGCAGATCGAGGGCTTCCAGGATTTCAATATCCGGACCGGGATTAGAAAGACCGGTACAGCTTACCACAATCAAATGGGTAATTTGCTGGAGATCGAACTCCGGGTAATCCGCCAGGCAATTCTGAATGGCCTTGACGGCCAGGGGTGTAGCTTCCGTACGATAAATAGCCATGCGCTGGCCCACCGTTGGGAAGGGCTCCAGGCCGGGTGTGTTCGGATAAAACGTAAATTTACCTACCCGAAGGCCGTAGTCGGGCAGCACCGAGTGGCGCTGCTCAATGCGGGTCTGTCGGTAAATGACTTGCAGGCGTCGTTGGTCGCGCTCGTCAAACTGTAGCGCGTCGGCCATAAACTCGGCAATTTTAGACTGTGGTATGGCATAGGCCGGTACGGCAGTGCCCAATGCGTTGATATAACTGCTATGCTGATTCGGCATACTGAACATCGCTCGTAGGTATTGGGGTATAACTATCGGTTGTATAATAATGTTGGTGGTCGCATGGTAACACACGAAAAAAGCAGACGCATGACCGCCCGGGCGGTATGGTTGCATTTGCGGGTACCGTTCTCGTTCTTTCTGCTGCCGGTTTTCTGGTTCGCCCTGAGCCAGTCGCCCCAGTCGGATACAGGCCGGGCGCTGGCGGTGGTGCTGATCATCCACCTGCTGCTTTACCCGGCCAGCAATGCCTACAACAGCTATTACGATAAAGACGAGGGCAGCATCGGCATTCTGGAAACGCCCCCGCCCGTTGACCGGACGCTGTTTTACGTCGCCTGGGGGCTCGATATTGTGGCGCTGGTACTCGGAGCTTTCATCGGCTGGCCATTTGTGTTGTACCTGCTCATCTACGGTACCATCTCCAAAGCTTATAGTAACGACCGCATCCGGCTCAAGAAGTACCCTATTCTCAGTTGGCTGGTGGTGGGCACCTTCCAGGGCGGCCTTACCTACCTGATGACTTACCAGGCCATCAATAACCTGCCGCTGCGGGCACTTGCCGACCCCCGCCCTCTGCTGGCGGCTCTGCTCTGCACCCTGAACCTGCTGGCGATTTACCCCATTACCCAAGTATACCAGCACGACGAAGACAGCCGCCGGGGCGACCTGACTATGAGCCGGCTGCTGGGCATCCGGGGCACGTTTGTCTGTGCCATTGTAATGTTCGGGCTATCGGTAACGGGCTATTACTTCTATTTCGAGGGCGGTTCGCCGTTTTATATGCTATTGGGGTATCTGCTGCCGGCCGCCGGTTTCTTCCTGTTCTGGTTCTGGCAGGTTTACCACGACGCCGGCAAGGCCAGCTTCCGCTCGGCCATGCGCATGACCCTGCTGGCGGGGCTGGGACTCAACGCTTTTTTCCTGACCCTGCTGTGGCTAAATCATTCGTAGCCAGTGCAGAGCGGTTTTTTCGGTGCGGTTTTCTAAATTTTTTCGGCAAAACCTCTTGACAAATGGCGGTAAAGCCTTAATTTTGCATCCACAAACAACGCGAAAGTAGCTCAGCTGGTAGAGCGCGACCTTGCCAAGGTCGAGGTCGCGGGTTCGAACCCCGTCTTTCGCTCCAGAAAAAGGCACCGACCCCGGTGCTTTTTTTGTAGCGTGTGGATTTTACCAATCCGAGCCGGGATGGCGGAATAGGTAGACGCGCAGGACTTAAAATCCTGTGATCCGTAAAAGGTCGTGCGGGTTCGATTCCCGCTCCCGGTACTCAAGTTCTATTGATAGTGCCTGCTAATCAGAAGATTAGCAGGCACTATTTTTTTATTGGCAGTACACCCATTACAGTGTACGTAACTCCTTATCTACTAAAAACCGCCATTCCGGGGCATTTCTGACTTACTCGTACCGAAGCTGGGCTGTCGCTTCGCAGTTTTCATTGGCTTTGAACCGTATCCAGCGGGCCTGAAAGTCCCTGGGAAAAGTAAACTGCGTGGTCTGTCCCGGCTTCACCGTTATGGTTTTGTATGGCATCCAGACGCCGGTACCCACCGGATCGGCTTCCAGCGTAAAGGTGACGGCCTTAATTGCCTTGTGCGAAAGCTGCAAACTACGCTGATCGTAAAAGCCAATCAGGTATGGGTCAGAGAATTCACCGGCTTTTATCTGGGTATTTTTCCAGGGACCACCCTGACCGGTTGGTTTACCTAGTTTCCAGAGGTCGTCGATTACCCCGGCCCAGACGGCGGCTTTTTTATCGTCCGATACAATAATATGTTCGTTTTTGGGAGCCGATGCCAGGTCGATACCCGTCAGCAACAGCAGGCCCCGGTACGAGGCATAATCGTTGATGCGCAGAGTATGGGAGGCAATTGGCCTTATTTTAGCGTAGCCGTCGGCATTCTCGGCGGGCAGTTCGTAGAACGTTCCGTGGCAGTTGAACAGATCGCGCTCGGTCGCTACCTCCCGGCAAATGCGCAGGCTGGCTCCATTCGTCAGATCCGTGTATGCTTTGTTGCCCAGCGGGAGCCGCCAGCGTCGGCCTTTACCATCAACCACCAGCACACTCGCGTTGTCGATCATCACCACCTGCTGCGGAATGATAAACTTACTTTTTATAAATGCGTGGGTGGCAGGATCCTCCTTTCTAACCAGTTGCAGAGCATCGTTCAGTTCATAATAACCCACATCGGTGGGTTGGCTGCCGTTGTAGGTCATGGCTGCCAGACCCAGTGCCCGCCGGTTATCGCCCAGTCCGTAGAGCATACCGGCCACTGTTTTAGGAGAACCCACGTTGCTCAGGCCGGTAAACATCGGGCTCGTTTGCGTGCTGCGGGTGTCATTGGCCGCATAGGAAAAATGCGCCGATACATTCGCCGGCCGGTTGGTCTTTATCCGAATCCATTCGCCGGGAGTATTCGCTGCAAAAGCGATTTGCTGGACCTGCTTAGCGCCCACCGTTGCCGTTTGCAGGGGTGACCAGGTGCCTGTACCTGTTTTGTCTACCTCGAAGGCGAAGACTACCTCGGCGTCACTGTTATTCTGCACCCAGGCCGACCGGTTGGCCCAGCCCGCAAACAGAAACGGCTCCGAGGGCGCATTGGCGTTAACCGCTTCGCTGATCCAGACTGCTCCCTCAGCGGTGTTCGGACCGAGTTGGTCGGGCAGGGTGAGTGGAGCAAACCAAAGGTTCGAGTTCGACTGGCCAGGCCCTTCAATACTGCCCTTGGCTTTACGCTTGTTCAGAAACTCCCGCTGAGCCGAATCGTCGCAGCCAAATACCAACTGGTCGTTCCAGCGGGTGTAGTCGCCAATCACTTTCAGGTAGGCCGAGCGCGGGCGGATTCCGGCTGTATTCGTGGCCGTAAACTGTTCGGGAAACCGCCAGAACATCCCGTGCATGGTCATCAGGTAGTCGGGTTTAGCCGTTGTTCCTACATCGCGAATCCGGGGCCACTCGGTGTTCCAGCCGTGGGCTCCGTCGTAGCTATGGCTGGCTTTGGGCAGCCGAAAGAAATGCCAGCCGGTTTGTTTGTTACGCACGCCGAGCAGAACCGATTTATGGTCCCAACCGGTCGTCCAGATCGGATCGGTATCGGGATTTTTATTGCCGTAAATACCACCGGGGCCGGTTACTTCCACAAACTGATTCCGGCGGACTACCGTCCAGTTTTTTCCATCCCACTCGGAAAGTGACCCGGCATCAATATCGAACTGCTCCAGGGCTTTGGGGCCCGACTCGCCGTTGTTGGCGTATACCATAACACCCTGCCCGGAGTAGAGTCCTTTTCCGTGCGCACCCGGCAGCAGTTCGCCATGCTGGTTGTTCGACTCATCGGCTCCCTTTTTCTGCTTTACATTGCCGTCTTCATAAAGCAGAGTAGGGGTCAGGGTGTTTACATCGACCTCATAAAAGCCTTCTTCCATCGTGCCGTAGTAGAGTTTGTTTGCCGGGTCGGTCAGGTGACGGGCGTTACCGGTGTGGCGTCCGGGCATGGTCTTGTACGGTATCGCCCGAACCTGGCCTTTGCTGTCGATGGCGTAAGGCCCTATAAACAACTGGTTGCTTTCGGGATGGATCATCCGGTTGGCGGGTGTACCGCCAATACTTTCCGGGCGCACAATCTGCCGTAAATCCGGCGTAATTTCGTAGAGCTTGTCCGACGACCCGAATGGCAGATGGGGCCCGTAGGTAACGACCCAGAGCTTTCCCGCCCACGGCACAACGGCACCCGTTCCACACTCGCCCTCGTTGTTGTACATGGCCAGGTGTGGATAAATACCACTGTATGAAGGTTTTTTGCCTGACTGGGCCATCAGCGAATAGGTCAGCCCCGTAAGGCAGGCAATCAGGATATATGACAGACTATTTTTTTTCATCAAGCAAGAATTAACGCATTATGTAAGTACATAGGAAGTTAGGCATTCAGACCGATTTAATAGCCAGGATTCTGGGTGAGGTTAGGATTAACCCGACGCTCCAGCGCCGGAATAGGCCATAGGTACTGCCGGGACTTATCAAAGCTACGCTGAGCGACTACTTTTACATCGCTTCCAAAAACCGAATAATCGGGGATACCGTTGTCGTCCAGGGGCGTTACGCCGGGGAAGGGCCATTTTGCCCGGTTCTGAGCCGCCGGGTCGGGCAAGCCGATAACAGGTCGTGTCAGGGCTTTTTCGGCCAGTTTCCACCGGATCAGGTCCATGTAGCGCAATCCTTCTTTGGCGAATTCAACCCGCCGTTCACGCCGGATAATCTGCCGGAGTTTGGCCGGGTCAGTGGTGGTCACAGCCGGGTAAGCCGACGTTTGTCCCACGGCCACCCCATAGGCTCTGGCCCGTACCTGATTAATGGCGTTCAGCACGCTTGCATCCATTTCGCCCAGCTCAATTTTCGCTTCGGCATAGGTAAGCAGTATCTCTGCATAGCGAATAATAAGTGCATCGGCATCTTCGCTCTGTTTGTCGGCCCAGCTCTGGTCGATACCTTTTTTCCAGAGAAAGCCCGTAAAACTGGCGAAGGCAGCCACGGCCCGTGTATCCAGGTTTGATACCCGCCGATTTTCTTTACTGCTGAATACAGTTGTGGAGTCGGGGTGGGGCTGATACCCATAGCCGAGCCACTGTGTGCCAAATTCAACAATACTGGCTGTCAGGCGCGGGTCCCGGTTCTTGAACGGCTCTTTGGGGTTGTACAACGGCGACTCGTCAATGGGAAGCCCATCGCGGCTTTCGTAGGCATCCACCATAGAGCGAGTTGGAATCTGAGCCCCAAAACCACCCGTTGTACGGGGGAGCTGATCCCGAACACCAGTGCCCGACGTAAAGACTTTCTGCGCTTCGTCGCGGGGAACGCTGATTATAAGTTCGTTACTGGTTTCGCCGGCCTTCAGAAAGAGCTGGCCGTAATTGGGGTGCAGGCTATAAGCTCCGGGTCCCGTAAACTGCATAATGGCCTGAGCGGCATCGCGGGCAATGGCCCATTTGCCCGTATAAAGCGCGGTGCGGGCTTTAACCGCCAGCGCTGCGCCTTTGGTGAGTCGTTTTACGGCCGAGCCTGCGTACGATTGCGGCAGGTTGGCGCCGGCAAAATCAAGTTCCTCAAAGACGAATTTGAGCACTTCAGCCTGATTGGTCCGGGTAATGTTGTACGATTCTTCCAGTACGATGGGCTTCGTGATGAGCGGTACATCGCCAAAGTGGGTAATGAGCCGGGAATATTGGTAGGCCCGGATCAGCCGCATCTCGGCTTCCAGCCGGGTTATAACCGGCGCAGGGGTGTTGGCGGCCGCCCGGTCTTTGTTGGCCAGGAAGGAATTGGCCCGTGCAATGGCTTTGTAGCAGGCTGTCCAGTAAGCTTGTGCGGTAGGGTCTTCGGCATTCATGGTACCAAAGGTGACGGCATTGCCTAATTGCCCCCGATGCCAATAGTTATCGGTAAACTGCTCGTTGTCGTTTCCCCAGAAATCAAGTCGGTACAGGTCATTCACGGCCAGTTCAAGTTCGGTCTGGTTTGAGTAGAAGGTGGCCGTTGAAGGTTCAGAAAGCGGATTGAGGTCCAGCGTATGACAGGCTGTAACGCCGGTTATCAGCAGGAGTATACATGCTATATTTTTCATGCAATAAAATCAGTTAGGCTGTTCATGAATACACTTAAAACCGCAGGGTAACACCGGCCAGTAAGGTCGTTACAATGGGATAGGACGAATTGCCCACTTCGGGATCCCAGTATCTGGGAAACTTGTGCAGCGCAAATACATCGTTGGCCGACACATAAATCCGTGTCGATTGCAGACCAGTGCGCTTGAGCCAATCGGGGCGAAGCGTATAACCGAGCGTTACGTTTTTGACCCGGAAATAAGCCCCGCTGATCAGCCAGAAGTCGGAAGATTCGTAATTCGCTCCCAGCGACCGGGTCGACAGCCGGGGGTAGCGGGCCTGCAGGTTCTGTTCGGCCGTATTGGTTTTGCTCCAGAACCTACCGATTAGCTCCGCCGGCACATTCCCGAAAGCCTCCGCAAAGGGTCGGACAACTTCATCGGGCAGGCGGCTGAGCTTTTTGCCGACGCCCTGCATCACCAGTCCGAAATCGAAGCCGCTGTAGTCGAACCGCAGGGTGCTGCCGTACAGATACCGGGGCAGCGAGCCACCCAGCAGCACCCGGTCATCGGGGGTAATTTTGCCGTCGTTGTTGATATCCACGTAGCGGACATCACCGGCCGTAACGTTGGTGTTTAGCCGGGGCGAGCTAGTGGCTTCGTCCTGCGTCTGGTACAAACCGGCCGAGCGGTAGCCGAACCATTCGTTGTACTCGCTGCCTTTGAAGGTAGACAGACTACCCAACATCTGGGTTCCTTTCATATCAACGATTTTTGACCGGGCATCCGACAGGTTGAATGCAACCGAGTAGTTTACCTTGCCAATCCGGTCGCGCCAGCTGGTTTCCAGCTCCCAGCCCTTTACGTCGAGAATACCAGCGTTCTGCTGCGGGCGTTCGTATCCCAGATACAGGGGAATATCCAGCGCCAGCAGAATATCGTATGTACGTTTCTGGTAATAATCGGCGGTGAGCGTGAGCCGGTTGTTGAAGAAAGCCGCGTCCAGACCGACATCCATCGTCCGCGTAGTTTCCCAGGAAATGTTTTCTACGGCATAGTCGACCTGTCCCCCACCGTTCAGCGGTACCACCACGCCATTCTGGTAAAACAGGGCATTGCTGAAGCTGATGGTTGCCTGGTAAGGGTAACTGCCAATCCGCTCGTTGCCTACTACCCCGTACGAACCCCGTAGCTTCAGAAATGAAATCCAGCGGTTTTCACGCAGAAAATTCTCTTCTGACAGCGTCCACCCCGCCGAAACGGAGGGAAACAGGGCGTCGCGGTACTGCCGGTTAAACCGAGACGACTGATCGTACCGGAGGTTTCCCTGGATATAGTACTTGTTTTTAAAATCATATTTTACCCGCCCAAAAATTGACCGGAGGGCAACCTCACTGGCGCTACCCGCATTATCCCGCAGTTCCAGCGAACCCGCGTTGAGGTAGGGAAAAGCCGTTAATGCAAAGCCACTCCGGGAAGCCGACAGCGATTCATTACGAGAATAGATTTCTTCGTAGCCACCCAGCACATCCACGTTGTGCCCACCGGCAAAATTCCGGGTGTAGGTTGCGAGTAACTGACCGGTCAGCATCAGATTTTCGGACCGACCCTCCGTTAATGTTGTGCGGGGCTGATTGCTGAACGAGCTGGCGCTACCATCCGGATTGGTGAATGAAATGCGTTTCGAGAAGGCTTTGGATTTATCCAGATCGATGGTGGGCGAAATCAGCGCCGTGAGCGTCAACCCGTCAACGGGTTTGACATTAAAGGCTAGTCGCCCCATCAACTGGTTAAACGTACCGTTGCTGGTCCCCCCTTCGTTCAGTTGGGCAATAGGGTTCCGGCCATCTTTGGCCAGTGCATATTGGCCGTTGGTGTAGAAATCATCGTAGATGGGCGGCATAACCCGGGCCTCGTAAATCGGGTTAACAACGGGCGTAACCGTACCGGTGCGTTTGTAGGCCATGTCCAGGTTCACGCCTAGTTTGGCGTTGATCTGCAGGTCGTTGTTTACCCGGAACAGATAGCGTTCGTAGGTGTAATTATCATAAAAAGCACCTGATTTTGTGTAACCCAGCGACGCCTTGGTTTTGATTTTGTTGGTACCCATCGTAAACACCAGGTCATGCCGTATGCGGGGAGCAGTTGCCCGGGTCATCACTGTTTTCTGCCAATCGGTATTGGCAAACGGAAATACATCGGGTTTCTCGCGATTATACCGCTCAAAATTATCGATGAAATCCTGCGAATACGGTCCGCTGGACGAGCCATCGTTGGTAGCCTGCTCGTTGAACAGCCGCATGTACTCCGGTGCGCCGGCATAAGCGGGCAAAGCGGTAGGTTTCTGCACCCCGTATTCAGCGTTGTACTCAAAGCTGCTTTGCCCTTCGCGGGCCCGCTTGGTGGTTACGAGTACCACGCCGGCAGCCCCCCGCGACCCGTAAATGGCCGCCGAAGCGGCATCTTTCAGTACCGTGATGTTTTCGACATCGTTGGGGTTCACGTTATCAATGCTGTTCACCGGCACGCCATCAACAATAATGAGCGGACTGTTGGTGCCCAGGGTTGTAATGCCCCGGATGAGGATGTTGGCTCCGGCTCCGGGTGCGCCACTGGAGCGGGTAACCGATACCCCTGCAATGCTGCCCTGTAGTGCCTCCGATATCTGAACGGTTTGCCGACCGCCCACGTCTTTGGCATCGATGGTTGTAACGGCGCCGGTCAGGTCTTTTTTCTTCTGCGTACCATACCCTACTACCACAACCTCCTCCAGCGAGTTCTGATCGGGTTGCAGGTTTACATTGATCGTGGTCTGTCCCTGGGCATTAATGTCCTGACTTTTGTAGCCGACAAACGAGAATGTCAGTACTACTGAAGGGGAATCGGGAATCGTCAGTTTATACGCGCCGTTGGCATCGGTAACGGTGCCCCGCTGTGTACCTTTGACAACGATACTGACGCCGGGTAAATCGTTAGCGGTTTCGTCGGTAACCTTGCCACTAATCTGGCGCGACTGTGCCAGAGCGGCCGGGTCCCAGCTTAGCAACAGGCCACATAACAATACGTATTTTTGTCGCATAATTTTTCCGATATTCATGGGGTCATAGCCTGGTTTGTGGTTAAAAGATCAGTGATTTATCAGTAAGCAAATATAAAGTTGCACTATGCGGAGACCGGACAGACCGGTTTGACCATTTGATTACTCAAAATTATGGACAAGCCATCTTGCTGATTTATAGATAGTTGCGGAAATATGATTGCAGAGAACGGACAGGAGAAAGTTGGCTTCTACTACCACCTAGAGCATTGTTGTCAGCAGGTGAGCGAGGTCTATGGCAAGCCCGACCGGGCGGCCTGGACCAACGGCGACTATGTTCAGCTGAGTAATATACTTTTTCGGAAGACCAGAGTGCGGATTAGTCCGAATACCCTGAAACGTATATTTGGTAAAATCAAGACGGACTCCCGCTACTATCCGCAAAAGGCAACCCGCGACGCACTGGCCAGTTATGTAGGTTATTCCGACTGGGATAGTTTCGTGCAGGCAACTCCGGTTAGAGCCATTTACGAAAGCCCGGCCGTTAACCATAACGAACAACCGGAGATTGAGCTGGTTGCCGAGTCTCCCCGCCAGCCACCCCGCCCAAAAAAACGAGGTCCGAAAAGATGGGTTTGGGTGACCATGATGGCCGCCCTGATGCTGGTAGCCGTTGTCATACTGTTGCCTGAAACTCCGCTGTCCGAAACGATTGCGACCGATTCGGTGCAGTTGGTGTGTAAAAATCCAGTGGGTGAGAACCCCCACTCGGCTAATTTTGACGTTTCGGGGCTCACCCGGCCGGCCGCTCAGTTGCCGCCTTACACTATCGATTTTGGAGATGGACGTCATAAACCGGTCATCCTGAAAAATCGCCGGCATAACCACTACTACGAAATGCCGGGGCGGTACTTTGCCGTACTGCGCCAGGGCACAAAACGGCTCGATACGGCTACGGTCTACCTGCCTACCAAAGGCTGGACGGCTACTGCCTATATGATGTACGATACGTCGCGGGTCTACCCCATCGAACGAAAGAATCTGTTTCTGGACGGGCAGCGGAGCATCAGCGCCGTTGAAGCCGTTAAGGCGGGTGTCGACACGAACCGTACGTTTTTTATTGAGTTTGTCAATACCCAGGTCACCAATATCGACGGCGACAATTTTGAGCTCACTACAGCGGTTGTAACCTCACCAACCCGAACCGGTGTGCGCTGTTCGCAGGTGAGTATTACGGTGAATGGTGAGTTGTCTAATCACTCATTCGATGTGATGAAACCGGGCTGTGAGTACTGGACCCACCTTATTTTGTCAGAACAATACAAAATCGGGCAACAAGATGACCTGCGGTTTATGGCGGCCGACCTGCGCGCCGGTGGAACGCTGAAGCTACGGGTTCTTGATCAGCACGCTCAGCTTTTTATCAACGGCCGGAAGGTGTACGAAGCCCGCTATCAGAAACCATTAAAGCGGGTTTATGGGGTAAGCATCAAGTTTGCGGGGATTGGCAAAGTCAATTCGTTTACCCTAAAAGACGTAAAAACGGGGAATGAGTTCAATGGCAATTTCTGAAGCTACGAACAGCGTGTCCGTACAACAAGGATATTTGACACACCAGAGCGGCCTATAAACAAAAAGCCTGATTAGCTTTTGGACGCTAATCAGGCTTTATTCTAGTAGCGGGAGCTGGACTCGAACCAGCGACCTTTGGGTTATGCTTACTACTACAACTTTCGTTGCTTCCGGCCTTCCGGAATTTGTAGTCTGGACTGTCTCTTT
Organism: Nibrella viscosa; assembly: GCF_039541875.1. Taxonomy (NCBI): domain Bacteria; kingdom Pseudomonadati; phylum Bacteroidota; class Cytophagia; order Cytophagales; family Spirosomataceae; genus Nibrella; species Nibrella viscosa. The sequence goes on from NZ_BAABHB010000007.1 coordinate 197,915, forward strand.
ACCCTCGTCTTTACGTTAGGGTACCTGCCATTCAGTCTCTACACCTTCTTCAACTTTCGTTGAAGCTTGGCTCGGGATTACCACACTAACGGCTTCCCCGAGTTTGACAGGAGTACATATTGAAGTTTCCTTCAATACTGCCCTCTGCTCTATCAGCATCCAAGCATCTTTGTAATCCGCCGATCGGGGTTTACGCTGTCGCCTGTCGGTCTCGATCAAGTGTATCTCGCTACCGTAACTTATGAATACATCCACCGGAAAACGTACGTACTATCTTTTTCTTCAATGTACGCTATGGCAAAGTCGAAATTGTTTTTGCTGTAGCGTTCACGTAACATTCGCCTTCTGTTAGTTTTTGTTCTTCGGGTATCGACCACATAGTTGTTTCGACCTAAGTCGTACCATGCACTTTTTACCTGAACTTTCAGAAGGTAACCGTTAACGTCAAAGACTAAATCGTACGGTAACCTGTCGCCTACTGGCCGGAGAACGCCCCAACCTCGTTTCAGCGCCTGAAGGGTTATGGCTTGTCGGCTATATCACCCTTCAGTTTCGTATTCATAAACCTGCTGACTTCGCAGTTACTTGAGCCCAACGAGCTACCAACTGCTCCATCCCGCGATGTTGTGGGTGCAAAAGTAGTAGTCTTTTGTGATAAAACAACTACCTTTGTAAAAAAATAACACCCCTCCCCGCAAAATAGTTTTGTCCGGAGGGGAGTTTTTTTCTGGGGCTGCCACTATTCGGCCTGATTATCATTCTTTTATGGACATCTCAAACGAAACCTATGCGCCGGAGCATAAAGCCGGTTTTGTCAGCATCATCGGTAAACCCAACGTGGGGAAGTCGACGCTGATGAACCAACTGGTCGGCGAACGGCTGTCGATCATCACCTCCAAGGCGCAAACAACGCGCCACCGCATCATGGGTATTCTTAACGGGGTACACAACGGGCAGGAGTTTCAGTTGATCTATTCCGATACACCGGGCATTATCAAGCCGCAGTATAAGCTCCACGAATCGATGATGAGCTTTGTGCGCGGCTCGCTGGAAGATGCCGACGTGATTCTGTTTGTCACCGACATCTTTGAAAAGCACGACGAGAACGACGTTATCGAGCGGCTCCAGCACAGCCAGACACCCGTGCTGCTGCTCATCAACAAGATTGATCTGGCTACCCCCGAACAGGTAGAAGAGAAAAAGCTATACTGGCAGCAGAACTTCAAAGCCGAAGACATTATTCCGATCTCGGCCATCGGCGCGGCTAATCTCGATCAGGTGTTCGACGCCATTATTACCCGACTGCCGCTTCATCCGCCGTTCTTCCCCAAAGACGAGATGACCGATAAGCCCGAGCGGTTCTTTGCATCGGAGATTATCCGGGAAAAAATTTTCCTGAACTATAAGAAGGAAATCCCCTACAGCACCGAGGTGGTGGTAATCGGCTTTAAAGAGAAAGAAGACATTATTGTCATTCAGGCCGAGATCCTGGTCGAGCGGGCCACGCAGCGGGCCATTCTGCTGGGCGAAGGCGGCAACATGATCAAAAAGACGGGCATTATGGCCCGTGAAGAGTTGGAACGCTTCTTCGGAAAAAAAGTGTTCCTTGAACAGTTTGTTAAAATAGAACCCGACTGGCGCAACAAGGAGCGAACCCTCCGGCGGTTTGGGTATGATCAAAGTGAGTAAAAGTGATTAGTCGATAGTCAATAGTAGTTAGTGCTGACGTCAGATGCACTAACTACTATTGACTATCGATTATCGACTAAAAAGTATGGCAAATATTGTAGCAATTGTGGGCCGGCCGAATGTGGGCAAATCCACGCTCTTTAATCGACTGATTGAGCAGCGGCAGGCTATTATGGATAACCAGAGCGGTGTTACCCGCGACCGGCATTATGGGCAGGCGGAGTGGACCGACAAGTATTTTACCGTGATCGATACCGGCGGCTATGTCGTCGGCTCCGAAGACATTTTTGAGGGAGCCATTCGCGAGCAGGTGGAGCTGGCCATTGAAGAAGCTTCCGTGCTGCTGTTTATGGTGGATACCATGACCGGCCTCACCAGCCTCGACCAGGAGTTTGCCGATGTGCTGCGCCGGTCGAAGAAGCCGGTACTGGTGGTGGCCAACAAAGCCGAAACGATAGACCGGCAGCAGGCCGCCGGTGAGTTCTACGCGCTGGGGCTGGGCGAGATCTTTCCGGTATCGGCGCAGACGGGCACCGGCACGGGCGAGTTGCTGGATGAGGTAGTCAAGCATTTTAAAGATACCGGTATCGAAGATCCGGAGGCCGGCGTTCCCCGAGTGGCTATTCTGGGCCGGCCAAATGCCGGTAAATCGTCGTTTCTGAACGTGCTGCTGGGCCGGGAACGGAGCATTGTCACTGATATTGCCGGCACCACCCGCGATGCCATCAACACCCGGTACAAAGCCTTTGGCAAAGATTTTATCCTGACCGATACGGCCGGTATTCGCCGGAAGGCCAAGATCAAAGACAATATCGAGTTCTACTCCATTCTGCGTTCAATCCGGGCCATGGAAGAGTCGGATGTGTGCGTGGTGATGCTGGATGCGACCCGTGGCCTTGAGTCGCAGGACATGAATATCATCGGACAGGCGGTACGGGCCAAGAAAGGTGTGGTCATTATGGTGAACAAATGGGATGCCATTGAGAAAGACACCAAGACCGCCGATGTGTGGCGGAAGGAGATTCACAGCCGGATGGCTCCTATCGACTTCCTGCCCATCATCTTTGCGTCTGTTCACGAGAAGCAGCGGATTTTTCAGGTAATGGAGAAGGTAATGGAGGTTTACGAGAACAAGCACAAGAAAATTGCCACCTCGAAGCTGAACGAGACCATGCTGCCGATTATTGAAGCGTATCCGCCACCGGCGCATCGGGGTAAGTACATCCGGATTAAGTATACCATGCAGTTGCCGACACCCTCACCAACGTTTATCTTCTTTACGAATCACCCACAGTATCTGAAAGAGCCCTACGAGCGGTTTCTGGAGAACAAGCTGCGGGAAAACTTTGGCTTTGAGGGCGTGCCGATTACCGTATTTTTCCGGCAGAAATAAAGCAGACTTATCCACAGAGTTATCCACAGTAGCGTTTAACTGAGGATATCTGGTACGAATCCCTGGCGGGAGCTTGGAAATGGGCGGTGCTGGCTGGTCGGTTCTTTGACTAAGTCGGCCCGCCATTTCAATATTGTTGGCCTATAGACTAAATAATTTACAATTAACACAAACATTGGTTACATCCCTTAGTTAATCATTAAAAGGTTCACATTCTATAATAGGATAGGAAAACAGGCCTTACGATAAATTCACACCGACATTCAACCATCTATTTATCTGTTAGTTCCAGAATTTAGTTAACTTTTCACGGCACACCCAACAGTAGGTTATTATGGCAACAGAAAAAGTGTTAGATGACGAAAAAAAAATTGAGCGAGCTGCGTACGTGTTGAAAGCCGTAGCTCATCCGTTGCGCATTAAGATTATCCAGATGCTGAACGAGAACAAGGAACTGAACGTCTCGACGATTTACAAGAATCTGAACGCCGAACAGTCGCTGATTTCTCACCACCTCATTAACATGCGGGATAAGGGTATTCTGGAGATACGAAGGAGTGGGAAAAACATTTATTATTTTTTGGTCGACAACGCTGTATCCGAGATTATCGAATGTATTTACCGAAGCAAGATTCTGAACTAGAGCAAAAAAGGCAACCCACAACAGGTTGCCTTTTTTGCTACTATCTTTATAGACTAACCGAATAACTCACCCGTCCGGTATGTCGGCATAATACCCAGGTGGTGATACGCTTTTTCGGTAGCTTCCCGCCCCCGTGAAGTCCGCTTCAGATAGCCCTCCTGAATCAGAAACGGCTCATACACTTCTTCAATCGTTTCGGCTTCTTCCCCACAGGCTGTTGCAATGGTCGACAGGCCCACCGGTCCGCCTTTGAACTTCTCAATAATGGTCGACAAGATTCGATTGTCCATATCATCCAGGCCGTTTTGATCTACGTCCAGCGCAGTCAGTGCGATCTCGGCAATGTCGACGGTGATGTAGCCGTTACCTTTTACCTGCGCAAAGTCGCGGGTCCGGCGCAGCAGGTTGTTCGCAATACGCGGGGTACCCCGGCTCCGGCGGGCAATTTCGTAAGCCCCTTCCTCATCAATCGGGGTTGCCAGAATAGCGGCTGAGCGCTGCACAATCGTGGTCAGCAGCCGCGCGTCGTAGTACTCCAGCCGGCAACTAATACCAAAGCGTGCTCTTAACGGCGATGTCAGCATTCCGGCCCGCGTGGTTGCCCCAATGAGCGTAAACGGATTCAGTTTGATCTGCACGGTCCGGGCGTTGGGGCCGGAGTCGAGCATGATGTCGATCTTATAGTCCTCCATGGCCGAGTACAGGTACTCTTCCACCACGGGGTTGAGCCGGTGAATCTCGTCGATGAACAGAACGTCGTTGGGCTGCAGGTTGGTGAGCAAGCCCGCCAGGTCGGAGGGTTTGTCGAGCACCGGCCCCGAAGTCATTTTAATGTTTGCATTCAGTTCATTAGCGATGATATGCGACAGGGTGGTTTTCCCCAGGCCCGGAGGGCCGTGCAGCAGCACGTGGTCGAGGGCTTCGGCCCGTTGCTTGGCGGCTTTAACGAACACTTCGAGGTTGTCGAGCACCTTCTTCTGCCCCGTAAAATCGTCGAACGAAAGGGGCCGTAAAGCCCGTTCGATTTCGCGGTCAGTGGCCGTCATCCCGTCTGTGGTTCCTTTCATGAAGTCTTTCCGCATGTGTTTATCTGTTCGTCGTTTTCAGTCCGGCAAAAATGCCTTTTTTACCGTCTGTTTTGGGTAAATTTACGAAAAAAACGGCAAAAAAGCACTACCGGATCAGCAGAATAGACCCCCGTTTTACCTCCTTCGGGCGCTCCGGAAAGTACTGACTTTTGAAGGTGATCACGTACGGATACAGCATCGACGGATACATGGATCCCCGGTAGGTACCATCCCAGCGCTTCTCCGGATCATCACTCTGAAAGATCACCTCTCCCCAGCGATTGTAGATCTTCAGGTCGAAGTCGGTGATGTAGGCGGTGAAAACGGTAAAGGTATCATTAATGCCATCGCCATTCGGCGTGAACGCTTCCGGCGCCAGCACGCGGGGCTCACACAGGTCAAGTACCCTGGCAACGTCCTGCGCCCGGCAGCCCTCCTGGTCAACAACCTGAAGCTGGTATGTTCCAGCCTGTCTGACGGTAACCACCCGGCTGCTGTCATTCAACTGAGGCCAGAAGAATCGCAGCCCCGGCCCACCGCCGGCCGTTAACCGGGTTGTTCCGTTTTCGGGCACGCACAGCGCTGCTTCTTTGGTCAGTGTAAACGCCGGCTGGGGCTTATTGGTCACCCGCACGGTGCTACGGCCCACACAGCCGGTAATGGTATTCCGGACCACAATTGAATACGTGCCGGGCGCATTAATTACGACCGACCGGCCGTTGGCCCCGGTACTCCACTGGTACGTATTACCCGCCAGGGAGCCGCCGTCGATCGGAATCAGCACCGCCGTATCGCCCACGCAAATCCGGCGGTCGGGGCCGAGGCTGGCAAAACCGGTACTATCCAGCCCCACCCGGATATTGTCGGCCGTGGCTTTACAGCCGCCCACGTCGGTTACCTCTACGCTGTAGGTGCCCGACAGCACGCCGGTCAGGATCGGATTCTGGCTGATCTGATTACCGCCGGCATCGCGCCAGATATAGGTGGAGGGTGTACCTCCCGTAATCGTGAGCGCTACTGATCCGCTATTCGGCTGGCTGCACAAGGCGGGCCTGGGCTGAGAGACCACCCGGAGCTGATTGGCCGGGGAGTTAAGCGTAAAGGAGGTATCGACAGTGCAGGTATTTTCGTTGGTCGCTCTTACCTGAAACTGCCCTTCAGGCAGGTTATTCAAGCGGTTTGACACACTTGGCAGGGCCGATCCGCTGCGACTCCAGACAAAGGTGTAGGAGCCGGCCGGGGTTGGTCGTACCTCAATAAAGCCATCGGTAGCCGTACAGGTAGTAGGCCCTCCCAGCGTAGCCGCCAGCACCGGCTTTGGCGATTGCCGCAGGACAATGGTATCGCTATTTTCGCAACCCAGGTCGTTCTGCGCTTTCACAATGTATGTTCCCGGCCGGGATACCGGATTATCGCGCTGGGTAACCCCATTGCTCCACTGGAAACGGGTCCAGGTCTGCTGGGGCACGGTCAGGGCATAGGTGGTTCCCTGGCAGAAGGTAGTATCGGGTCCCAGGTCCAGCGAAGGCGGCCGGCGCAGGTTCACCTGAATGGTATCGGTCTGGAAACACTCGCCGTTGGCAGCCACAATCACGTACTGACCGGGGCGGGTGGCCGTTAGCTGCCTCGTTCGGGCAATAACCCGCCTGTTAAAGATCCAGAAATAGGCCTGCGCCTGCACTTTGGCGTCCAGCGTCACACTTAGCTTACAGGAATCTATATCCGGCCCGAGGTCAATCTTGGCGGGCGGATCAATTATTCGCACGGTATCGCGGATAAGGGTATCCTTACAGATGCCGCCCGTTGCTTTTTGCGTCACAATCCGGAGGCTAACATAGTACGTCCCGGCCGACCTATAGGTATGCTTCTGGGGCTGGGCCGATGTAAAGGATTTTGGGGCCGTGCCGTCGCCAAAGTCCAGCGTATACGTTTCTTTCAGTTTCGGGCAGTTGGGTCCGATCTCAAAGGTTGTCGGGGAGCCCGAACACGTATCGGCATGGGAGATACCGGGGCCGCTGGACTGATCGTTGAAGTTGGCCACCAGGTTGGGCAGCCCCAACTGGCTGGTTTTTCCGCCCAGGCTCTGCCCCTGGGGATTGAACCGCAGACTGTCCAGCAGGCTGCCGCCGTTGGGGTTCTCAATCACCCCGAGCGAATTGCTGCCTTTTACGGCTACGTAGATCTTACCGTCGGGAGCAATCTGTAAAGCACCGTACTGACGTGTTGTCGAACTATCGATTACCACCCTGGATTCGGCAATGCCGGCGGAATCTGTCTGGGTGAGGTCGTAACTCAACAGATACGAGGTGTTGTTGTTGGCCGAGTCGCCCAGCATAGACACGTACAGCTTGGTCCCATCCGGCGAGAACTCCACCCCATAGGCTTTGGGCGGGGCCGGCCCCAACTGAATCGTTCGATTAAAGGTAAGCACCCCTGTGGAGTCGTTAAAGGTAAACAGGTCGATGGAGTTGTTTGGCGGGCCGGGAATAACCACTGCCATTGGCCGGTTGCCGTTGCCGCTGGTATCGGCCGGGCCAATTTTCATGTAGCCTTCGCCCCGGATGGGGGTATCATGCGCCTGACCCAGGTCGTAGATCTTTTCTTCTTTGGTGTCGCTCTGGGTGAGGTGATACACCCGGAAGCGGTTGGTACCATAGTCGTGCGTGATTACCCAATACGTACTGTCGCGTTCATTCTTCACCGAAGCCGAGCGCTCGGTACTTTGCTCAGACAGCGGAATATTTTTCTCCACAACCGCCCCTTTGCCGTTATTGTAGCGCATATCGACCACGCTGTAGGTAAGGCGACGGGTGCCGTTGATTTCGGCCGTAGTGTACACATAATACAGGTACTCGCAACCCCGGCAGGTCGGCTTCGGAACAATCAGTGCCGACTGGGTAGACCGCTGGTTTCCGCCCAGGCTGATGGTATCCTGGACCAGAGTGGGCTTACCGTCCCGGTCAAAGATTATCGAAGGCATCCGGTCTCCGTTTCTATCGAAAACGGTAATCCCGTCGGAGTAGAACAGCAGTTCCCCTTTGGTGTTGGATATCGCCGAAGACCCTTCAATTGTATTTAGTTTGGCATCGTCGATAGGACTGGCTCCTCCCCCGCTGAAATCAAGGCCGGCATTGCTGCCAAAATACCATTTAACGCCCTGCGCCTGTTTCTGCTCCCCGCAGACATCCACGTTGATGCGGTCCTGTGTGGTACAGCCCGTTTCCGGGTCGCGCACCTCTACCGAGTAGCACCCTGAGCTGTCTACTTTAAGTACCTGCGTTGTATCGCCCTTCGGATACCACAGGAAGCGATACTGGTTAGCGGTTTGACCTGGGTACGGATTCAGATCGATGGTCTCTCCCTGGCAAATAGTCGTGTCGGGGCGCCAGTTCCGGAACGGCGGAGGAGGAACGCCGATATTGATCCGGATCTGCACTGGCGGCAGAACCGTTCCATCATCCCGCGTACGATTTACAGAGATAACATAGACCCCTGGCTGCTGGTACAGGTTTTTAGCGGTTTTGCCGGTTAGAATTTTACTTGGTCCGCCGGCAGGGTCCTGAAACCCCCATTGAATATCCCGAATGTTTCTTGTCGAGTCGGCAAACGTCAACGAATCGGTTTTGCACTCTTCATCAACGGGTACGCAAAACTTACCCCTGACGGTAATTCCGCCGGGTAAGGGATCCAGCACCTGTGCCCGGGCGGTGGTCCAGCCACCGATCAGGCACAGCGCCAGTAAGAAGCCAATGATGTGTTTATGTAGTATAGTGAAGTACATGTAGTTTGCCGTTAGCCATCCTGACCAAACACCACCCCAGGCATAGCAGTTAAAGGGGGCATTACGTTATTGTAAACGAAAACGGATTCGTAAAATTTTGTCGCAAAACTTCATCCTATCAGCGATACAAGTACGTAAATTTTACGTAGCCACCCGACACACAGAATAAAGTCTTTCTCAGACCGACTGCTTTATACTTTTTTATCAGTAATATCGTATTTCTTGAGAAGAACAGTGGCAAACCGCCGGCATTAGCTCCCTCTCCTATGGGTAAGAAATCTATTTTGTTGAGTCTGTTGCTGCTGCTGGGTCGGCTGACGTATGCGCAGGACCCGCAGTTTACGCAATTCTTTGCAGCCCCGCTCTACCTGAACCCGGCGTTTGCCGGCTCAGCCCTGGCACCACGCATTACCATGAACTACCGCAACCAGTGGCCGGCTATTACCAATTACGTGACCACGGCGGTTGGTATCGACCACTATATGCCCCGTTTCAACAGCGGCATTGGCCTGTTACTCGTCAACGACAATCAGGGTCAGGGCCGGATCAAATCGACCGATATTGGTCTGCAGTACGCTTATCAGTTTCAGGTGGGGGAAGAATCCTATGTCCGGCTGGGCCTGCAGGGTTCGTATGTGAACCGCAATATCAACTATTTTGGCCTAACGTTTGGCGATCAGCTTTCCAGCGGTGGCTTCACGGGCAACCCCAGCAGCGACCCTATCCTGGCGGGCGGGCAACCCAACAACAACTACCTCGATTTCTCAACGGGAGGTCTGTTTTATTCCGACTGGTTCTGGATGGGGGTTTCGGCCCACCACATTAACCGGCCTAATCAGGGCTTCTTTGTGGGTGACAATAGCCGGTTGCCCATGAAAGGCAGTTTTCATGCCGGTCTGCGCATTCCGCTCGACGGCTTCACGGGAACGGCCGATGAGTGGGATCGCGAAATCAGCTTTTCGCCGGCCATTCTCTATAAGTTTCAAGGAAAATATGACCAACTGGATATGGGTGCTTATCTGACCTACTCGCCTATCACCCTGGGGCTCTGGTACCGGGGGCTACCCGTAAAGAAATACGCCCAGAACATAAACAACCACGATGCGCTGGCGGCTCTGATCGGCTACCGCGCCGACAACTTCTCGATCGGCTACAGCTACGATGCAACGGTTTCGACGCTGGGGTTCGGCAGTGGCGGCTCCCATGAAATATCGCTGTCATACACCTTCGACAAGCTTGAAATAAACAAACGTAACCGGGTCCGGCGTAAAGACCGGAAAATTCCGTGCCCGAAGTTTTGACAGCCCCACGTATCAACGGTGGTTCGCCATCTTTAACCCGTGGGTATGTTACCCAAGATCTTTCACCACGAGCTGCACGGTATAGCGGCTTTTCTGCTCCAGCAGCAGCTTTTTATTGATACATACGCGGTCGATGGTACGCTGGTTGTAATAGCGGATGGTGATCAGTTCCAGGCCATCGTTGTAGGTGATCCGGAAATCCTGCTTCAGCCGTTCCAGCAGGGCTGGTATTTTGTCAGGGTTGTTATCGACCACGACCGAAAAGCTGATGGCCGTGTTTTGCATGAGGTTGATCTTCACGCCGGCTTCGGCAAAGCGGCCGAAAATCCGGCTCAGGTTGTCTTCGGCAATGAACGAGAAGTCGTACGGGTGCAGCGAGATCAGGATCTGGTTGATTTTGAAGATAAACGACGGAATGTCGAGGTGGTGTTCGTTGTTGCAGATCTCGGTACCCGGCTGTTGAGGCTGTAAAAAAGACCGCACATACAGCGCAATGTCTTTGTTCTGCAGCGGCTTTATCGTTTTAGGGTGAATCACCGTAGCGCCATAATAGGCCAGCTCAATGGCATCCTGGTAGGTTAACCTCTCCAGCAGTACCGTTTCATCAAACCATTTCGGATCGGCATTCAGAACGCCCGGCACGTCTTTCCAGATGGTGACGCTATCGGCATTGAGGCAGAAGGCAAAAATGGCGGCCGTGTAGTCGGAGCCTTCGCGGCCGAGTGTGGTGGTGTAGCCGTCGGGCGTCTGGCCAATAAAGCCCTGGGTAACGATAATTCCGTCTGCCGATTGCGCCATCTGCTGAATCTGCCGGCAGGTTACGTCCCAGTCCACTTTTCCTTCGCGAAATGTATTGTCGGTGCGGACCAGCTGGCGGGCGTCGGCCCAGTGCGCCCGAATACCGGTGCTGTTCAGGTAAGCCGCTACAATCTGGGTGGAGATAATTTCGCCGACAGACACGATCTGGTCGTAAACACAATCATACGATTCGTCAGGCGTTTGCTGCAGATACCGTTCCAGTTGGGAGAAGGTGGCAAAAACGGGGGCAAAAGCCGGCACCGGCGACTGATCGCTCAGCTCGTTCATAATGGCCTCGTGGTATTGCCGAACGGTTTGCCAGCGGCTGTAAGCCTCTGCCGGCTGCTGCTGATGGCAGGCCCGGGTTACCTCCTCCAGCGCATTGGTAGTTTTTCCCATGGCCGATACCACAATCAGCAAATCACCGTTGGCCTGGGTTTGTACAATCTTAGCCAGGTTCCGTACGCCATCGGCGTTTTTGACCGAGGCTCCACCAAATTTATATACGTTCATCTGCTTGATTTATAAGTAAAACGCGGGAATAGCACGCGAATGACGCGGATTGGGCCAATTTACGCAGATGATTTAAAATAAAATCCGCGCTAATCCGCTCAATCTGCGTCATCCGCGTGCTATTCCCGCGTTCTATTTACAAGAAGATTTTATTCTATACAACGAGCGCCTGCCGCCGGCCGGTGAAAATTAGCTCCCGGACCGCCCGGGCAATGCCTTCCGGATCAAAGCCACACTCCCGGTGCAGTTCGATCTGCTCGCCATGCTCAACGATGGCGTCTGGAATACCGAGCCGCTTTACCCGTGCCATGTAGCCATGTTCGGCCATAAATTCCAGCACGGCGCTGCCGAAGCCACCCATCAGGCAACCGTCTTCTACGGTCAATACCTTATCGAAACGCTGAAATACCGAATGCAGCAGTTCTTCATCCAGCGGCTTCACAAACCGCATGTCGACGTGCGCCGGGTTCAGGCCTTCTTTCCGGAGCTGGGCCGACGCCTGAACGGCGTAGTTGCCGATATGCCCGATGGTCAGGATCGCCACATCCTCGCCGTCCTGCACCATACGGCCTTTGCCGACAGGAATCTGTTCCAAAGGTGTGCGCCAGTTGGGCATAACGCCCTCACCCCGTGGGTAACGAATGGTAAACGCCTGTTTGCCAGACTGAATCTCGGCCGATTGCGCTGTAAACATCAGATTACGCAACTCCTGCTCGTTCATGGGAGCCGACACAATCATGTTGGGCACGCAACGCATAAAAGCGATGTCATAGGCACCGTGATGAGTGGGGCCGTCGGCACCGGCAAAGCCCGCCCGGTCGAGGCAGAAAATAACCGGCAGTTCCTGAATGCAGACATCGTGGATCACCTGATCGTAGGCCCGCTGCATAAAGGTGGAATAGATATTGCAGAACACCACCTCGCCCTGCGTAGCCATACCAGCCGAGAAAGTAACGGCATGTTGTTCGGCAATACCTACATCAAAGGCCCGCTCGGGATACGCTTTCATCAGGATATTCATCGACGAGCCCGACGGCATAGCCGGCGTAACGCCCACTACGCGGGGGTTTTGCTCCACCAGTTCCACCAGCGTGTGGCCAAACACATCCTGGTATTTGGGCGGCTGCGGGGCATCGTATACTTTTTTCTTGATCTCACCGGTCACCTTATCGAACAAACCAGGCGCGTGCCATTTGGTTTGGTCTTTTTCGGCGGGTCCGTAGCCTTTGCCTTTCACGGTCAGGCAGTGCAGCAGTTTGGGACCGGGAATATCTTTAAGGTCTTCCAGCACGCTGGTCAGATGATCGATGTCGTGCCCGTCGATGGGGCCAAAATAGCGCAGATTCAGCGACTCGAACAGGTTGCTCTGGTGCAGCAGCGTCGCTTTCAGCCCTGTTTCGAGCTTAGAGACGATTTCCTGCGCGCTCTTGCCGAACATACTCATCTTACCCAGCAGGTTCCAGACCTCGTCTTTTACCTTGTTATAAGTATGCGAGGTGGTAATATCGGTCAGGTACTCACGCAACGCGCCCACGTTAGGGTCAATAGACATGCAGTTGTCGTTGAGTACAATGAGCAGGTTACTGTTGGTAGCGCCGGCATGGTTCATGCCTTCAAACGCCAGACCGGCAGTCATAGCGCCATCGCCGATCACCGCAATATGGTGACGGTTGGGCAGGTTCTGCAGTTGTGAAGCCACGGCCATACCCAGCGCAGCCGAGATAGACGTAGAAGAATGCCCGACGCCAAAGCTATCGAACATACTCTCCTTACGCTTGGGAAAGCCCGACAGGCCTTTGTAGAAGCGGTTTGTATAAAAGGTGTCGCGCCGGCCGGTCAGAATCTTATGTCCGTATGCCTGATGCCCCACATCCCAGACCAGTTGATCGTCGGGTGTATTGAATACATAGTGCAGCGCTACCGTTAGTTCGACCACGCCCAGGCTGGCACCGAAGTGCCCGCCATATACGGAAACATTGTCGATAATGAACTGACGGAGTTCGTCGCACACCTGAAGTAATCGTTCTTTGCTGAGTTTCCTAAGATCGTCAGGGGTATCGATGGTGGCTAACAGTTTGCCGGGGGTGATTAGCATATGGATAACAGCAGAAGTGACTGTCTTGCAACAACAAACGGATAAAGTGTAATGTTTTATCACGCCTGGCACAGCCTGTGTCAGGCATTGAAACAGGACAGCTAAAATACGGCTTTTTTGAACAATTCGAATACATACCTTTTGTAAAAGTCTCAGTAAGCCCTCCTGAATAGGGTACATTGCCAATCAACAAATCGCACTTTTTCTATACGTTATGGGTGAGGCAGCGGCATACCCAATAAAAATCCCGGCCTGACTAAGCGGCAGGTCGGGATTATTAACAACCAGGGGTAACAACAGCTGTGTCAGTTACGCTGGCTGGCGCGGAAGAGTTTCTGTTTCTCTTCGCGGGAAAGGCTCTCATACCCGGAGCGCGAAATTTTGTCAAGGATTGCATCGATTTCGTCCTGATCGGGCATCGAAATCGACGATGCTCCGGGAGAAGCATAGGTGCTGGTGTGAGCATTGGCATTACTCCGCTGCCGGTACGAAACTTTAACGGCCGGTTTTTTTTTGAACAGGCCCTGCCAGCCGTCGGCTACCCAGTAGATAGGTCGCCCCAGATCGGTGCCGTTCTGCAGAAGCTTGATAAACACAAATCCCATAATAGCCCCGCCCAGGTGCGCCAGATTTCCGCCGGCATTAGGGCCGATCGACTGGGCAAATGACAGGACAATAAAGAAAAAGACAATGTACTTGATCCGGACCGGACCAAAAAAAAGCAGATGGAACGTGTAGTTAGGCAACAGCGTAGCCGCACCAACCGCCACCGAAAAGGCAGCCGCCGACGCGCCTACCATATGCGAGCCGGCTACCAGATTCTGGTAATAGGGAACCAGGTTATAAATAGCCATATAGGCCACCCCACCAGCCAGCCCCCCCAGCACATATAGGCTGACCAGCCGCCGGCTACCCAGATACTCATCGATGAGCCGGCCGAACCAGTACAGATACAACATGTTAAATAATATGTGAAATATCTCTTCGTGGGTAAAGAAATAGGTCACCGCCGTCCATGGCCGCCGGATAAACGAGTTGATCGAAGCAGGCATCGCCATTTGCTCCCGGATAAGGCCATACAAACCATCGGTCTGCGCCATTGCCAGGATCACCTTCAACAGAAGCAGTACCAGAAAAATCACCGTGTTAATCAAAATAAGCTGAACCAACGTGTTGTTGGGCTTATTGAACTCGGATCGAAAGTCATCGAACAACCCGCTCATCACTTAGTAAAATGTTTTTCGTTGAGACCCCCAATATTTAATTAAGATAAAAGCAAAGAGCATACCCCCGATATGAGCGAAGTGCGCCACATTGGAAGCCTGAGACCGGTATATTCCCGAATATAACTCATATGCTCCGTAAAAGATCACCAGGTACTTCGCTTTAATAGGTATCGGCGGAAATAACAGGAATAACTGAGTATTAGGGAATAACATGCCAAACGCCATAATAATCCCGAATATTGCCCCCGACGCCCCTACCATTGGTTCATAAACTTGCCGACTAAAGTATGTGTTTACAATTTTTATGCTGCCATCAATCAAGGCCGGGTTATTGGGTTGGGCTTCGTATTGTTCCATGAACCCGGATACCTGATCGTATAAACCACTGGCGTACCGGGTAATAAAGTCCATAAACGCGTCTGGTGACGGATTGAGCGGGTACGTCCTGGCCGCATCGTACATACCCGCCGATTCAAAATAGTTGATGCCCGAAAAGAGCAGGGCCGCCCCGATACCCGTAAAAAAATAAAAAAATGTAAACCGCCGGGGTCCCCAGACCCGCTCCAGCATAGGTGCAAATATGATCAGACCAATCATATTGCTGAAAATATGCATAAAACCCGCATGCATAAACATATGGGTAATAAGCTGTACCGGATTGAAGTCCGGGGACAAAAAAGACCGGAGTCCGAACTGATAAATTAATCCAGGGTTATATGATTCAAGTATAAAAACAATAATGTTCAGGAAAAGTATGGTGCGGACAACCGGTGTTAGCATCATTTGGTTACAATTTACTTTTATTAACAAATTAAGTCTTAAAAAGTCCGGCAATTTTATCTAACGTCAGGACCGTTGTCACCGGCTCACCCGCAGGCGTATAACTAGGGTTGGTTGCCCCAAACAATTGTTCGATCAGCGCCTTGCGTTCAGACGGGCTCAGGCTCACCGTATACCGGCCCGCCGACCGCCGGGCCAGCGATCGGGCCAGCACTTCTGTCCGATCCAGCTTGAGCCGGCCGGTTTCTTCGCGCAATTGCGCCAGCAAATTAGCAAAAAGTTCTTCTTCATTTTCGCCGGTGGTCATGGCCGGTACCCCCCGGATGATAAAGGTATTTTGCCCGAGCTCGTCGAACTGAAAACCCAGGCTGGTGAGTTCATCGCGCAGGTCCAGCGCCAACTGGAAATCAACCGGGGAGACCGTCACCGTTTTTGGAAACAGCAGTTGCTGGGCCACTCCATTGCGCCGGGACAGGGCCGCGTGAAACTGGTCGTACAGAATCCGCTCGTAGGCTCGGCGCTGGTCGATAACCATCAGCCCGGATTTCACCGGCACCAGCAAATACCGGTTCTGCACCTGGATACTGGGGTTTTCGGCCGTTTCCAGGTCGGGCAGTTCATTTATCAGTTTATTGGCCCGGCTGCTTACCGTAACGGCGTCCGGCGCAGGCGGTACCGGGTCGGTCGTAGTGGTTTCTGACTTAGGGCTGGTCACCGGTGCCGGCTCTAACCAATCGGCACTGATGTCGGCCGGAAACCCAGCTTTGCTTCTGGCTGGGGTTTCGGCCGTGGACAATCCCTCAAACATGGCCTGCCAGTTGGCCGCCGATGCTTTACGGGGAGCCGACTCGGCTGGCTTATCGGCCGACCAGGAGGCTGCCAGCGGCCGGGGCTTACTATCCACGGGGGCAAAGTGCCGTTCAATGGCGTTACTACCGCCACCCCCGTCCAGAAAGTTTACATCCGATTCAAAATCGAGCGAAGGCGAAAGGTTGTAAATACCCACCGCTTTCCGGACGGCCGCCATCACAATTGCGTATACCGACCGCTCGTCGTCAAACTTAATTTCGGTCTTGGTCGGGTGAATATTAATGTCGATATGCGACGGATCGATCTCAATAAACAGCACGTAAAACGGATGGCTACCTTCGGGCAGGGTGCCTTCATAGGCACCAATGACCGCGTGGTGCAGGTAATTGTGCTTGATAAAGCGGGTATTGACAAAGAAAAACTGATCACCCCGCGCCTTCCGGGCCGATTCGGGTTTGCCGATATAGCCCCGCACCTTTACGTACGGCGTTTCTTCTTCGCAAAAGGCCAGTTGCTCCCGGTAGCTTTTGCCAAACATATCAATAATCCGGCGGCTCAGCTTACCGGCCACCAGGTTATACACCTCCTGATCGTTATGAAACAGCGAAAAGCCGACCTCCGGGAAGGCCAGCGCTACCCGCTGAAACTCATCGAGAATATGCCGCATCTCTACTGAGTTCGACTTCAGAAAATTACGCCGGGCCGGTACGTTAAAAAACAGGTTTTTGACCAGAATATTGGTTCCTGGCAGGCACGACACCATTTCCTGCGATTTGATCTCCGAGCCTTCAATCCGGATCAGCGTACCCAGTTCTTCATCCGCCCGCCGGGTCCGCATCTCCACCTGGGCAACGGCAGCAATGGAGGCCAGGGCTTCACCCCGGAAACCCATCGTCCGGATGCGGAAGAGGTCGTCCGACGAGCGTATCTTGGAGGTCGCGTGTCGTTCAAAGCTCATCCGGGCATCAGTCTCCGACATGCCCGACCCATCGTCGATGATCTGAACCAGTGTCCGGCCGGCATCGCGGATGATGACCTGAATGGATTTGGCACCGGCATCCACCGCGTTTTCCAGTAATTCCTTTACTACCGAAGCCGGCCGCTGCACTACCTCTCCTGCCGCAATCTGGTTGGCAATCGAATCCGGTAATAATTGTATGATGTTTAACATGAGACCTGGTCTGCCGACCCTTGTTTGCTGTTTACCTGTATGAACACAAGATACGACAAAAATAGTCAGGAAACACGGCTTTTCTGTCGGTCTTACCGGCTGTTTACGACCGTCGACGCCGAAAAAGGAATGAGCAGTTTTACGCTGAAATTGCGGCCCATACTATACACACCCCGGCGGCCTGTCTGTAGGTTTTCGTCCAGGTATTTCAGGCGGCTCTGGTGATTCTGGTAGGCCACATCACCGAGGTTTGTCGCCGTCAGGTAGAGCGAAAACAGGGTCTGCCGGTTATTGCCGGTTATATCTCCCCCGATGCCGGCATTGACCAGGACATAGCCGGGCGTCGGCGTTTCGGTGTTATAGGCGAGCAGCACCCGGTCCTGCCGCTGGTATACTTCCACATCCAGGGAGGCATAGACATTGCGCAGCCGGTTCTGCCACCGGTCTTTGGTAAGTTTGACCTGCGAAATCCAGCGCGGAGCGGGCATAAACGGCAGGTACCGGGCACCCGGTTCCGCAGCCGACAGATTGCGGGCGTACACCGACGAATAACTCTGGGTAATGCTGAACCACCGCGCCGATGCCGGATTATACGTCAGCGTAGCTTCTATGCCCTGCAAACGGGCATTCCCCTGAGCGTAGCGGAAAGCGGGCACGCCGTTGATGATGGAGTCGGCCCCGGTAACGGTATTGACCCGTTCGGAATAGGTGTAGTTGCGGATAGTGTTCTGAAACAGGCTAATGTCGACGTACAGGCTGGGGGACTCATACGTGGCCCCTATATCGCCCTGATACGCTACTTCGGGCTTGGCGTTGAGGTTACCAATTTCGTAGCGGAACGTACCGGCATGTTCGCCGTTCGAGGAAAGTTCCGGCACGGCCGGTGCCCGGAACCCGCGTGAGGCATTGACCCGCACCATCAGATGCGGTGTCAGCGTATACACCCCGCCTGCACTGGCCGAGAGGTTCCGGTAGGTTTTCTCAAAGCCGGGAAAGCGCACGATGGCCCCCGGTACGGGTAGAGACTGGAACCGCCCTTCAGAATCAATGTAAAGCTTGTCGATGTCCAGCGCCCGGATGTCATACCGGATACCTCCGCTCAGCTTCAGCCGCTCATAGCTTTTCTTGCTGAACAGGAAAATGCCGTTGTCGAACAGCGTATAGTTGGGGTATAGTGTCTGGGCACCCCGGTTGCCAAGCGTCTGAAACATGCCGTTGGTGCCCAGCGTCACCTCCCAGTTCCGGCGGGTGGAAAAATTGTACCGGCCATCGTAATACCAGGTTTGCAGAAACAGGAACAAGTCCGGAACGCCAGGCGCAAACACGTTCCCGTATTCCAGCCGCCGGTTCTGAGCGTACGACAGGTTCAGGGAGGCCGAGGCCTCTCCCAACTGAACGTAGTTGTTCAGGGCCAGCTTAAAATTGGTCAGCGTCTGCGAATTGGAGGGGTTGATCATCCGCCCGTTCAGTTCTGCGTCGCTGACGGTTACGTTGCCTTCGGTGGTATCGTTCAGCGCTACGGCTTTGGTGAAGCGGCCCAGCTCGTCGCGGGTACCCGTAATAATGTTAAATTTCTGGAATGACCGCAGAAAATACAGCCGGGTATACCCCCATTTTTTGTTCAGGCCCACAAAGCCGTTAACGTTTAGCGGCTCCTGAAAATTAGAGCTATACACGCGCCCGTCGACCGGGTTCCGATAGTTTTTAGCGTCTTTGCGACTCACCTGAGCCAGCCAGACAAAGCCATTCTGGTTACCGGCCACCTGAGCCGATACCCCCAGCAGGTTGTTGTTGCTCTGATAGTTGGTCAGTACCCGACCGATAATCTTACCCTCCTCAACGGGCCGGGGCGACAAAATAGCCATAACCCCGCCCAGGCCGTCGGAGCCATACATCAGACTACCCGCGCCCCGGATTATCTCGTAGCGGTCAATAGAGTATTCGTCTACCTGAATACTGTGTTCTTCGCCCCATTGGTTATCCTCCTGCCGGATACCATCGTGCATAGTAATAACCCGGTTAAAACCCAGTCCGCGAATAATGGGCTTTGACAAACCAACGCCCGTTGAGATTTGAGACATACCGGGCAGTTTACTGACGGCATCGATCAGGTTGGTCGACGGTGATTGCAGCCATTGAATTCTGGACAGCGCGGCAATGGGAATCGGGCTCTCTTTGATAATGGTTTTGGTGGCCGACCCCGATACAATAACCTCTTCCAGGGAGTTAACGGCATTTTCCATTGTAACATTATACGTTACATCGCCGTTGATGGCCAGTTGCTGAACTACCGTTTTATGCGAAACAAATGACACCTGTACGGTAAAGGTTCCAACCGGTAATCTGGCCAGGCGATACGCCCCGTTGGCGTCGGTTGTGGCCCCAACCCGGAGTTCAGGAACGAAAATGGTCGCTCCAACAACCGCTTCGTTATTTTCTTTGTGGATGACACGGCCACTAAGGGCATTTTGCGCCTGCGCAGGCAACCAAAGACTCCCGGCTCCCACCAGCAAGCACACCAGTATATAATTGAACATGGATTATGATAGAATTTTGGTTCGTAAAAAAGATACCGGCGGTCACTACAGCCTGTATACGCCAGGTTATAGCCAACCACCAGGCTGACAATATGATCAGCCGGAAACTACATCAATACGAACCGGAAGGAGGTCCCCGACGGTGGAATGTACAGGAGACGGTGCGGGCAAGAACCTGTAACGGCGGTAACCATACGGTGGAGGCAATAACCACCAGGACGAGAAAAACAACGACCGCAATGTGGTTGTCGGTGAACAGCGCATGGGCCAGTTGATCCAGCCAGATCAGCTCTTGCCGGGAGTGATTGTTGGGCTGAAAAGGATCTTTTGTAAACGGCTTGAACGGATGCGTGTGGGAGATGATTGTTCCGTCGGCCAGCCGGTGGGCGTGACGGAAAACGATCCCGGATACCACTATTCCCAGGAATAACCCCAGTTGCAGGCGGGCCAGCAGGAATCGGTGTTTCCGGAGACAAACCATGAGTAGAATCCGTAAAGGGTAGCAAGCAGACAAAATTAAAATAAAATTAAAGCTTTCCCTCTACTTTCAAAATAGATAATCTGCAAAATCCAATTGAAACCGCCTTTTTCCGCTTTCTAGCTTTAACTCTGTAGGAATAAAGCAATTTTTAGGAAGTCAGGCATTCATATGTCGGAGATGTATGACTATAGTAAGTTTAACTATAATTCTTTCAACAGTAATCCTTAACTTTTTTTTTGTATTTTTGTTATCGTTGATATACCACCTAACACAAATCATTTACTTTTACCACCTTACTGAGATGAAAGGAATTCGTTTGTACATGATTCTGCAGTGGGTTTTGTTTTTGCCCATCATTCTGCCGTTATGTGTCGTTTTTGGTGCGCTTAGAGGAGCATTTCAAATGGTGGAACGGGTCATGGATCAGTTTTGGACCGACATCTGGCCGGAAAACAGTACGGCCTCCTGAAACAGCAAAAATGCCTTACCGGGTCCGGTAAGGCATTTTTGCTGTTTCAGGTCCGGATAAACCGGCGCGTATCGGCATTAATAGATAAAATCCAGGTTTTTATCTTTGAAATCTTCGGTATCCAACGCCAGAAACTCCTCCCAGAAGGGATCATTGGGTACACCGGCCTTACAGATTAGCGGCTCTTTCTTTACCGGATGTATAAAATATAACCGGCGCGCGTGCAGGTAAATCTTCTTGTCGGGAACTGCCCGGTCGTAACCATATTTGATATCGCCCCTGATTGGGCAGCCCATACTGGCCAACTGCGCCCGAATCTGATGGGGCCGGCCGGTAATAGGGTTTACCTCCAGCAGATAATGTTCGTTTATTTTCCCAAGCAGCCGGTAGGTTAACTCCGCTTTCTGGGAGCCGGGGGCTTCGTAGGTGTACGCCGTCACCTGGTTACGTTCTTCGTCTTTGACCAGCCAGTGAACAAGTCTTCCTTTCTCTTCCGGTGGCATCCGGCGCACAACGGCCCAGTAGGTCTTCTGCACCTGCCGTTTCCGAAAAATCTCGTTCATCCGCTCCAGAGCTTTGGAAGTCCGGGCAAATACCACCAGACCACTCACGGGGCGGTCGAGCCGGTGAACCGTTCCCAGGAACACCTCACCGGGTTTAGCATATTTTTCTTTAATGTAATCCTTCACCAAATCCAGCAGCGTAACATCGCCGGTACGGTCGCCCTGTACCAGCAACCCCGGTTCTTTATTAACGATAACCAGGTGATTGTCTTCGTATACAATCTGGTAACCTTTTGTCTTCATACTACTCTCAACTTAATACGCTTCCTGTTCGTTCGGAAACTCCCGCGATTTTACGTCATCCACGTAATGCGAGATGGCATTGGTCATGATGGTATGCAGGTCGGCATACCGGCGCAGAAAACGGGGCTTAAATTCCTTATTGATGCCCAGCAGGTCGTGAATCACCAGAATCTGGCCGTCGGCATACGGACCGGCACCGATGCCAATGGTCGGAATGGTTAATGTTTCAGAAACCTGTTTGGTCAGCGCAGCCGGTATCTTTTCCAGCACGATGCTGAAGCAGCCGATGTCCTGGAGCATCTGGGCGTCGTCCAGCAGCTTTTGCGCTTCGGTCTCTTCTTTAGCTCGTACGGCGTACGTACCAAACTTATAGATCGATTGAGGGGTAAGCCCCAGGTGGCCCATTACCGGTACGCCGGCGCTAAGAATCCGGAGAACAGATTCCCGCACCTCCAGCCCCCCTTCCAGCTTCACGGCATGCGCTCCTGCTTCTTTCATGATCCGGATTGCCGACCGCAGCGCTTCTGACGAATTGCCCTGGTAGGAGCCAAACGGCAGATCGACCACCACCAGCGCCCGCTTTACCGCCCGCACAACCGCACTGGCGTGGTATATCATCTGGTCGAGGGTGATAGGCAGCGTTGTTTCGTGACCGGCCATCACGTTGGAGGCTGAGTCGCCGACAAGGATCAGTTCTACGCCGGCGGCATCGACCACCCGCGCCATGGAGTAGTCGTAGGCGGTTAGGGCCGAAATCTTCTCGCCTTTATTCTTTAGCTCCTGAATAACGTGCGTTGTAACGCGCTTAATGTCGAGATTGTGAACAGACATGGATTATGTCGTTTTTTATCGTGGTACCAGCCAGGTCTCAGGGTTCAGGCGGCTGTAGTTTTTCCAGATCTGAAACTGCACTTCGGAGACGCCATCTTTATCCGTTGAGACAAAGCCAATGATATCGCGGGCTTTTACGCGCTGGCCAACCTTTACGATGGCGCTGCGCAATTTAGCATAAACTGTCATATAGTCGCCGTGCTGAATGGCAACAACGGTGTTCATACCGGGCATGTAGGTAACGTCCCGGACAGTGCCTTCATACACCGTCCGTACGGGTTCGCCCGCGTTGGTCTGGATATCAATGCCCAGATTTTCGACGATGACTCCTTTCAAAACCGGGTGTTCTTTCCGGCCGAAGCGGTCGGAGATAAAGCCGGTTTGAACCGGCCAGGGAAGCCGGTTTTTGGATGCTGTAAACGAAGATGCCAGCGCCACCTCAGCCTCATTGAAGTTATTGGCATTGGGGCGCTCTACCGGTTTGGTGGTCACGTCGGACACGGCCGGCGCTTCTGCCGGTGCCGGGGTAGCCGGGGTCGTTGTTTTCTCGCCCGCTGTAGCGGCCGCAGCGGCTTCTTCTGCCCGTTTCTTCTCGGCGGCCCGACGGGCCGCTTCCAGGCGGGCAAGGCGCTCCCGCTCCAGGCGTTCGCGCTCGGCACGCTCGCGAGCCTCCCGCTCAATAATCCGCCGTATCATGGTTTCCAGCCGGCTCACAGCCCGGCGGCTTTCGGTCAGTTCGGCCCGTAACAGGGCTTCTTTCTTACCGAGTTCGTCTACTACTTTGTTTTGCTTCTCTTTGAGCGTTTCCAGCTTTTTCGATTCGCCAAGCTTAACCAGGAGCGTGCTTTTCTGCTGCCGGCGCTTTCGTTCCGTCGCCAGGCGTTTTTCTTCCATCTGGCGCTGCACGGATTCAATCTGCCGGACCTGGCTCTGCCGGGCGTCGGAATATTGTTTCAGGTAGCGGTACCGGGCTACTAATTGATTGTAGCTGTCGGCGGAGAACAAAAAGCCCAGGGGATTGACCTGCTGCCGGCGCCGGTCGGCGGCATAAATCATGGCTGCGTATTCTTTTTTCAGCTTACCCATATCCCGGTCCAGCAATTCGCCGGCCCGGCGCAGTTCATCCATTTCCGTCTCAATCAGCTTCAGATCTTCTGAGAGCAGATTAATCTGGCTCGACTGCGTTTTGATTTGCTGATTGAGCGCTTTTAACTGACCCAGGCTCACATCTTTCTGCGACGAGGTTTCTTTAAGGATGTTCCGGATCTGCGACATTTTCTCCAGGTTCTGCTTCTTCTCCCGTTCGAGCGCCTGCCGGTTACGTGGCTGCGCAGCCAACCGGAGCGAAAGCAAACAGCCTAAAACCAATACCCAGCCGCATAGCTGCCAATGCCTACGTAGTTGCATACAATACTAAAACAAGCTGCCCGCCTACTGCCGCCGTTCGTAACGGGGAGGAATGGTAAACGGAAAGCCGGGATTTTTATCCACTAACTCGACTTTATTGTGCTGAATCCGGAGCAGGGTCTGATAAAACTGTCCGTCGCTGCGCGATTTGTAATCGACCGTGAGCAGGCTGGTGTAGGGAAACAGGAAATTGTTGAGCGCTGTAAAATCCTCATAATCCAGGCGCAGGGTATTTTTAGTCGGCTGTTCTACCATCATCAGCTTTTTCAGCTTTCGGTCCTGCTCGCCAATATAGTTCTCAACCATGACTTTTCCTTCGCTCTGGCGAAGCAGCAGATAGTCACGTTCGTTCTTGATTTTCTGCGCCGGTTTTTTCGGGAGGGGCAGATTCCCCACAATCAGCGCCTGGAGCAGATCAAAATCCAGATTGAAATTGAACTGCTTGCTGAGCGTTGGAAAGTCGTATTTGACGTATTCGCGGTGTACTTTATCCTGAATCGTAATGGTATCGCGGGTTACCAGTCCACGGGCAACCTCAATGCCTAACCCTGACACCGAGAACCAGATGATGCTGTCTTTCTTGACGCGCAGGTTCACGTTCGCATTATTGATGTCTTGCTCTTTATTTTTGAACGATACCTTTGAGCGGGCAGTCAGGTAGGTAAAATCAATTTCGGCTACGTTGGTCCGCGCTTCTTCAATACCCGGCCGGTTTATTATCGCGTGGGTGGTGTCGGCCGGTTTCCGGCTAATGACTGTCGTATCTGTTGGTGTGCGGGTTAAAGCGGTTTTAGACAGGTGCCGTCGACGGCAGGCTTCCGAGTGCAGGAACAGAACCAACGTAAGCAGCCAGAGCAGGTATTTCATCATATTTTTCCGGTGGCGATTTTCTTATCGAGTTGCTCGCTGTTTTCTCCTTTCAATTTTGCCTTTTTCCATTGCTCAACTGCTTTGTCACGCTCTCCAAGCTGGTACAGTACATCGCCGTAATGTTCGATGATGGTACCGCTCACATTGGCCGGATCGGCCTGCAGGGCTTTTTCGAGATACTGCCGGGCTTTGCTATACTCCTTCATCACATATAGCACCCAGGCATAGGTATCGAGGTACGTCGCATTATTCGGATTCCGCTCCACCAGCTTCTGTGACATCTGGAGCGCCTGGGGCAGCTTTTCCTTCCGCAGCGACAGGAAGTAGCTGTAGTTATTCAGCACGTAGTCGTTATTGGGGTCAGCCTTCAGCACCTGTTCGTAAGCCTCGTCGGATCTGGCGTAATCGCCAAGCCCATTAAAGGCGTCACCCAATTGGGCATTGATATTCCGGCTCAGTTCTTTATTGGTCACCAGCAACCGGCGGCTTTCCTCAAGGGCATCTACGGCATCCTGATACTGCCGTTTAAATAAATGCCCGGATCCCTTGGCGAGCCAGAGCTGTCCCTGGGTGGGAAATACCTCCAGGGCCTGATTGGCATGTACCAGCAGGCTGTCTACCTGGTTCAGGGCTCCGTCGAGTTCCAGAATAGCGCCCCATACTTCAAACACCGAGCCGTCGACGCGGGCGGCTTTTACGTAAGCGTCACGGGCTTCGGCTTTTTTACCCATCTGCATGAGCAGGTCGGCCATCATCACCTGAGAGCCGGCATCTTTCGGGTTGGCCTGCACCAGGTCCTGCGCCATTTTCAACGCATCATTTTTAGCCGTCGGGTTCTCTCCGGCCATATCCATATAGCTCGACAGGATACGCGCTTTGATATTTGCCTCCAGATTGGGGTTGGAGAACACATATTTCAGCTCCTGCCGGTATTTCTCCATATTCCCCTGCTTGCGGTACACGTCGGCCAGCAGTACATGGGCCTGCGGTAAATCGGGGCTGATCTTAAGGGCTCTCTCCAGCCAGGTAAGGGCTTGCGGAAGGCGGTCGTTGGCAATCAGCAGTTCTGCCCCTTCAATCAGGTAGTCAGGTTCGCCGGGCTCGGCAGCCGCCAGTTTTTCGGCTTCTTCAATGGCCTTATCTACTTTGTTCTGCTTGAGGTAAATGCGCTGTTTCTGGCGGATGATTTCTTCGTTCAGGCCCAGCACTTTTTCTACCTTATCGTAGGTTTCGAGCGCCTTATCGGGTTTATCGTCGAACAGGTAAATGGCCGCCAGTTCAACGCCGTATTCGATATTATCGGGGCCTTTCTGCAAAACAGCTTCGTAGAGGTTTTCGGCTTCGGCGTAGCGTTTCTGTTTGACAAAAATCTCGGCCAGTTGCAGGGCGTAATATTTATTGCCGTTATCCAGCTGGTACGCTTTCTGGGCGTACGACAGGGCCTCGGTTATCTTCCCGCTCTTCAGCAGGGCAGATGCCACCGCATACTGCGCTGCGGCATTAGCCGGATTTTTCTGAATCAGTTTCTCAAACTGGGCAATGGCTTTTGTGGGCTCGTCGGTCATGATATACTTCATGCCTTCGGTAAACAGAGATTCGTCGATACCCTGGTTGAGGGTCCCTCCGCCAATACCGCTTTGTTCTTCCTTAGGCCTGGCTTTCCGCTGAGCCTGAACAGGAATGATTGCCAGCACCGCCAGACAGCCGGCACCGGCCAACACCCATTTTCGCCATGTATGTGTAATGAGGCCTTCCATATCCCCTGCTGTATCTCCTGTGTTAGTTAAAACGGCTATACCGAATTCGTCAGTTCGTCATGTGTGAAACGTTCTGACTCATAGCTCTATTGCAGTAAGCCTCCTTGCTACCGGTTTTACTCTATACAAAGGTAGTGTAAAACAAGTCTACTCTACCGCAATATATCAACATTCTGCCGAACGGGACGGGATGGGGGTTTGACGTTTGAAGTTTAAGGTTTAACGTTTGACGTTGGCTTCAGCCTTTTTAACGTCAAACGTTAAACCTTAAACTTCAAACGTCAGCCTACAGCGAATGCTTCTCAAGCTGCTTTACCAGCACGTCGAAGTCTTTGGGGTAAGGGGCTTCGAACTGGACGTCTTCGCCGTTCAGCAGGGTAAAGGTCAGCGATCGGGCGTGCAGGGCTACACGCTGAATCAGGGGCAGCTCTTCGGTGCCCTGCTTGAGGTTGAACTTGCGCTTGATCTGCGACAGGTAAATGGGATCGCCACCGTAGGTCGGGTCGTTGACAATGGGGGCTTTCAGACACATCAGGTGAACCCGGATCTGGTGCATCCTACCCGTTATAGGCATACACTCCACCAGGGTGTGTGAGCGATACGCCCGAATGGTGTTGAAAATCGTTTCGGCTTCTTTGCCCTTCTGCCGGTCGATCCGGACAGCGGTACCGTCGCGGACGGGGGCAATGGGCAGATACACTGAGATCATATCGAAATCATGCACCCCATTCACAATGGCATGGTAGCGTTTGGCGACTTCGCGGTGCTCAAACTGCATAGCCAGGTGGCGGTACGCTTCCGGATGCTTGGCAATGGCCAGAATGCCGGAGGTCTCTTTGTCCAGCCGGTGGCCTAACTGCGCATCGGCATGATATTCCTTCGCCATCCGCAGGATACTGTTCGACCGGTCGGCGGTGCGTTCGTCGAGTGAGGCTACGTGCGGGGGCTTGTTGATGAGTATATAGTCTTCGTTTTCAAAAACGATGAGGTCTTCAAAGGCAATTTTCATACCGCAAATTTACGAAAAGTATCCCAGAGATAGCGACCGCGGCTTCGGAGCGTGTGCCGCCCCGCTGGGTACGTCTCGGCTCCGGTATCACCCCTCCGGTTTCAGCACGTATTCATTCACACTATTGCCCGTTTTCCGGCTTTCGGCAGTACGCTGCAACTGCAGGTCAGTTGCCGTGGGCGTACCCAAAATGTAATATTCAATGGTGCCGATGGTGGCGGAGGGTTTGGGCTCCAGGTTTTCCAGAATCAGCCGCTGGTTATCGGTCGACAGGCTCCAGGTGCCTGTAGTGGTCCGGCCATCAATGTCGATCAGGATGGCTTTGTCGGGCCGGCTTAGGTCGAGCCGGAAGCGGGTGTAACCCGGCCGAACGTTGCTGGAAGCGCCTTCGGTGTAGACGGTGACGGTATTCTCCTTCACAGATTGCGCTTTCCAGACCTTGCCGATCAATTGATTGATAGGGGTCAGGGCTTTGGGCTGACAGCCGACCGTCAGGCAGATTAATAGGAGTATAGCAATGGGTCTCATTGGATAATGACTTTTTGGGTGATGCGTTGCTCCGCGGTTTCGATAGTGACCAGGTAGATACCGGAAGCGAGGTCGCCCAGATACTGTTGCCAGTTCGCCTGGTTGCCGGCCGGAATTTGGTAGCGCCGTGCCGGCAGCCCCTGCATGGTTATGATCTGCAGGGTAGACTCTTTCGCCAGGTGTTTGGCCAACTGCACATACAACATACGCTCGGCTACGTAAATGGGCAGTTCCGTCGCTGCTTTGGGGGCCACGCCCGTGATGAGAAACTCGGCATCGACCCTGGCCAGATTGCTGTAGACGGAGTTGCCGTTTCCATTGGTGGCTTTGACGCGGTAGTAATACGTGGCTATCGCGAGTATCTCGCGGTCAAAGAACTCAGGAGAGGAAGCCGACTGCTTGCCAATTTCTACAAACCCCGTGGTTGGACTGGTAGACCGTTCAACGGTTACGCCCGTTGCGTTGCCCGACAACGGATCCCAGGTCAGCCGAATCAGGTCGAAATCAAGCGGCACCGCTTTCAGGTTCTTCGGCGCGTCGGGCACCGGTGCGGCCGGCGTTGTTGCATCGGCTATATTGGAGTATGCCGACGGGCCTACAGCATTGACCGCTCTGACCCGATAGAAGTAGCGTGTAGACCCATTCAGCCCGGTGCTTTGGTAGGCTATGGTTCCGGCAGGCACTTCTGCTATTTTCGTGAATGTGGTGCCGTCCGTCGAGCGTTCAATATCAAACCGGGTTTCGTTGTTGGATAAGTCGGCCCATTGCAGATTGATCTGACTGAACGATATCGCCTGTGCCACCAACCGGGCAGGGGCGGTGGGTGCTACATCGGCGGTGGTGGCGTCGGCGGTATTGCTGTACGCAGAAGGCCCTCCCTGATTGACTGCCCGCAGCCGGTAGTAATAGCGGGTGGCCGGGTCCAGGCCGGTATTCTGATAGCTGGTCACATCGGCTTGCAGATCGGCAATTTTGCTGAAGGTGCGGTTATCGGTCGACCGCTCCAGCTCAAAGCCGGTTTCGTTATTGGCGTTATCGGTCCAGTTCAGGTTGATCTGCGACGAGGAGACCGCTACCGCCGACAAATTGGACGGTGCAGCCGGTGCAGGTATTGGCGGAGCGGGTGTCATGGCGCATACGGTATTGGAGTAGCCCGAAACACCTGACCCATTACGGGCCTGCACCCGGTAGCAGTACTGGGTGTTGGGGGTGAGGTTTTTGTCTTCGTAGCTGGTTGCATTTACGCCCAGATCAGCGATTTTGCTGAAGGGTCCATTAGGCTGGCTCGCCCGCTCCAGTTCGAAGCCCGTTTCATTATTCGATAAGTCAGCCCACTGCAGGTTTATCTGCGTCGATGACGTTGCCTGGGCCACCAATCGGGCGGGGGCATTAGGCACGGCCTGTTGGGTAGTAGCGCAGGCAATGTTCGAGTAGCCTGCTGGTTCAACAGACGAATCAAACTGGACTCGATAACAGTATTCTGTACCGGGTTGCAGATTAGTATCGGTATAGCCGGCCGTAGTGGTGGCGATTCTCGTAAACGTACCGGATTGACCGGTACGGCGCTCTACAAAATAATTGGCTTCTTTCCCGACATCGGTCCACGTCAGCCGGATAGATGTCGTACCCTGAGCGGTTGCTGCCAGATTCGTTACAACGGGTGGTCTGGCCAGGGTAGTCGCGCTGGCGGTATTCGAGTACGATGAGTTGCCAGTGGCAAATTTTGCCCGTACCCGGAAGGAGTAGGCGGTTACCGGATTTAGATTCGTCACCGTAAACGAGGTAGCGTTGACCGCAGCATCAGCCACTTTGGTAAACGTACGGCCATCAGTACTCTGCTCTATTTCAAAGCCGGTTTCGTTGGTCGTATTGTCGGTCCAGGTCAATCGGATTGAGGTGCTGGTCAGGGCGACAGCCGCCAGATTGGTCGGCTGGGTAAGCTGGGCCTGCACCACTGAGCTACCCCCCATCAGCAGGGTCAGCAAGTACAATAAATAGTATTTTTTCATGGCAGGTTGCTTAATTAACCGTGATGGATGTCCGGTTCGACAGGCCCGATTCGGAGCCGTCCTGGTAAATGACCTTTACGGCGTACTGGTAACGTCCTTTGCTTACAGCCTTATCGGTAAATGACCGTTCCCGGTTGCTTACGCCGTACGACCTAAGCGGCTGTCCATCAACACCCCTATAAACAATGTACCGGGCGTAATCATTGGTAAGATGCCATTGGAGGATTACGGCCTTCTGGTCATTCACATACTGGGCGCTAAGCCGGCTAGCCGGGCGGGGGTACGTTGCCGGTGTAGCCACATGCAGCGGAAACGACTCGGCGGATCGCAGCCCTGCCGAATCGACAGCGACAATAGCATACTGGTAGGCGGTACGACTTTTTACGGCAGCATCGACGTAAGTAAACTGGTTCGTTGGCAGCCTGGCGTGTTCGCGCCAGCGTTCGGTTGGTTCATTGCGTCGGAGGAGCAGGTGTTCCTTTACGTCGTCGCTGGAACTGGGGCGCCAGCTTATCTGAACAGTAGTGTCGGTAGCGAGAAAAGACTCAATGGCCGGGGCTGTGGGTGGTACCTTATCAGGGCGGGTCAGCGTCAGGATGTCAGAGGGTGGACTTGGGTTGTGCTTCTGGTCCCAGGCCACTACGCGGTAATACAACCGGCGGGTCAGTGTGCGTAGTGTTGTGCGGTCATCAAAAACACTTACAGGTAAGATATCGGCCGTCAGCGGAGTAAACACATGCGATGGGTCATTGGCAAACAATACCGTATAGCCCAGCATGTCACGTTCGGTATTAGGATCCCAAATTACCCGTACAAAGCCGGTCGTGTCGATGTAACCCTGTAGGTTTTTCGGCTTAGTCGGCCCCTGGATGTCGTTGAATACACAATAGGCAGCCGGCGTAGATGCCGCGTTTCGCGCTGTGTCAACGGCTACGACTACATAGTATGTTTTTTCGTAAGGATCAGCACTTTCGTCGGTGAAGGAGGTGGTGCCGGGGGGTAGCAGGCTGGGTGAAACCGGAGCAAAAGGTCCGTTAACGTCGCGCCCCCGGCCTACGGCAAAACCGGCCAGATCACCGGGCGCTTTACCATACTCCCAGGTTAATTTCACCTGTGTGCCCTGCTGGTGTTTTACCCGCAGGTTCGATACGGCTTTGGGCGGAGTTTGATCGATGGTTTGTATGGTTAGTACGGGTGAGGGCAGACTTAACTCCGCAAAGGGCGTAATCCCAAGTACCCGGTACTGGTAAGGGCGGTAATTTTGGGCAACCGAATCTTTATACTCAAACGATTGGGCAAACTGGGCCACCGACGACTGGAGCCAGGGCCGTCGGTTCAACCGTCGGAAGGTACGGCCACCGTCGTCAGATCGTTCGATGTAGTAGGCCGAAAAGAGCTCCTGAGTAGCCATCCGATCCCAGCGTAACGTCACTATCCGGTCGCCTGCTTCGGCCTGAATAGATACCATTGCCGGGCGGGGAGCGGGGCCGTCGTTAATAACGGTAGCCTTCTCCGAAGGTGTCGGGTAGTTTTTGGGGTCTGCCAAAGGCAGGATCGTATAAAAATAGAGGGTTCCCTTCTGAACATTTTTATCTGTAAAGCGGAGGCCCATTCCCTCGGCGTGGCGGGCATTGGCATCAGCCAGGGTCAGGCCCAACATCAGCCGCAGATCATCCTGGGTTTTTTGCTGTATCAAATCATCCAGCGTAACCGCGCGGTCGGGTTTTATGACACTGCTTTTTCCGTAAAGCAACTGGACACATACGCCGGCCAGGGTATCGCGGGGGCCGGCTTTCTGCTTCCACTCGTCCAACGACCAGGGCGCTATTTTGATAGTGTAATCCACTTTGAGTTTCTGGTCGGGTCCAAGACTCTGCCGGCTGAGCAGATAGCCCCCTCCCCGCACAGCCGCCCGGAACAACAGCGCATTGTTGGGTGCCCAGCGCAGCACCACCGAATCGCCATACGAGCGGGCCAACAGAACTACCCGGAAGTTGTTCACGGTATCGGGTATGGAAGCCGGACCCGGTGCTGTGTTTGGCCGGTCTGCCCGACGGCCCGGCTGCTGCGCCAGCGCTGTAAGCGTCAGGTTACAGGCGATCATCCAGGCTACAAAAAAACGGTTCATAACAGGTGTTGATCTTAGGGTACAATAAACGAGTGTGGGGCCGAGAAGGTAGCCCATATAAATATGTCGTCTTTAGGACAGTTGCACTTGTCATCCCAATAGTAGCTAAGGGCCTGGCTACTTTTGGACAGAATCATAATTGGGGCCAGACTGCCAAACGAAACACCATAGAGCACAAAGGGAACGGCGGTGCCGGAACGCTTTACCAGCGGCTGGTAGGCTCCGTACTGAGCCCCCTGTTTTTTAGCGACGTAGGCATCATAAAGCATCTTGTAAATGGCATTGCCCTGTTTGGCAACATTACCATAGCCAAGCAGATCGGCGACCAGAAAAGCGACAAAGACACCTGCCGATTTTTTTTTAGTCATGGTCCATTCGTTAAAAGGATCCTGACAATAGCTTATACACTGCTGGAGGCCCGCCTTATAGATAACTTCAGCAAAGAAAGAAACAGGGTCACCCTGCATAACATCTACGTAATTCACCCCTGACAACTGCTCCCGCATAGAGTTGACAAATCGAATATAGTTGGGGTCTGGTTTCAGACCGGCCTGCGCTTCGAGTTTGGCAACGTAATCCAGCGTTTTTGTAAGGATGTATTCTGTAATATCCGTGCTTTTCGGATTCAGGTTCATACTACCGGCCTCAATGAGATTGTCGAGGTTTTTCAATACGTGAGCGTAGTACAGATCCGCCACCACTACCGCATTGAAGTTTAGACCATACTTTCCGGTTTTGTTAGCTAACTTGGTAACGGCAGCCTGATAGGCCGGACTAACCTGGTTCTTGTTCTGCAAGACAGCCGCAGATGACTGACTACGGCTTGCATTGTCATCTGCCGGCGTATACAGTTGGGTAGTAGGCTGTGCCCCCAGCGAACCGGCATTGACCAGCAGCGTCATTTCCGTTGAGGTTAACGTTGTTTTAGCGGTTTGCCCTGAGGCAGTGGTGATCTTTACACCCTGTGCCCACAGACAGGTACTGCTTAAAAGCAGGGCCAGCATACCGGTAAAAGCAGTGATTTGTTTCTTGTGTATCATGGCTGTCTTATTTTGTGGCTGAGGTAGCCATCAGGGCGTCAATCTCTGCCTGATTGATAGGAGCCTGAGGCTTATCAAATACGGTGTTGAAGGCCATAAGCGAACGCATCAGCCGGTCATAATCCACACTCTGTAGCCCGTATTGCTGTCCGCCCGGACCCGCAATTGTGTACAGCTTCTGGCCGTTTATTTTAGTGGCCTGACTCATGGCATTGATCAGATCAACGGTGGGCTTGACAAAGCTGTTGAACCAGGCGTTGCCATTGGGGTTGGCTTTAAGCAATACCATGGGTGGCCGGACCTTGCCATTTCCTACTTTCTCCCAGTTAAGTTCGTAGGTATCAAATCCCTCCTGGGCCTGCACGGGCACACTGAACACGCCATCGGGTAAGGCAGCGAAAAACAGCAAAGTCTGATCCGCCTTTACCTGACTGTTCTGCACTTTTGTGTCTTGCAGTTTATCAGCCAGGGTGTTGTAGCGGCTGGTCTGGAAAGGGTAGCTGTACAGTACCTGCTCAAACTTTTTCTTTATGGCCGTTAGCTGTTGTTCTGGTGTTACCTTAAACGTAGGGCCTCCTGTGGCGTTGGTACTCTCCTGAATGCCTATTGCCAGACTGGTATTGGCTAGGTTACCTTTACCAAATTGCTGGACTTCTACATAATTATTGATGTACACAGTGGCCGTTTTGTTGACAGCTACCGCTTTGTCGCCCAGCCCTGCTCCGGGACTAATTGAGGCCACCTGTATACCCTGTGCCGCATTGATGCTGGTTGTGCCAGATCCGTTAGCGACCTGAGTATTACTGGCCAACAGGGGAGAGTTAGGCATGCCGGGGTTGATGGTTGCCCCGCCAAACTTGGTCGAAGCTATCTGCGCTGCGAGGAGGGCTGCTTTATGCTTCTCCAACTCCTGCTGTTGCGCTTTTATGAAATTGTTGTTGGGAATTCGTACAACATCAAGCCGGTACAGAGACTGCGTTTTTAAACCTGAAGGCAGGCTGTACGATAAGCGTACATCATCAAACTTGACGTTGGTGGCCATCAGGGCCTGAGATTCATCAAACTTGCCGGAAAACGGCACAAATCGTACCGCCAGATCGAAGTTCGCATCACTCTTTATTTTATCCCCACAGCACAGAATAGCCTGCATCTCGACAAAGCCGTTGGTGGCATCGCCTATAGTAAAGTACCGCTGCCCCTCGAACGGAAAGGAATAACTAACGGTTGCATTTACGCCATCGCGGGTCAGGCTGCTGTTGCATTCGCCCGTTGTGAACGTAACGGTCTGGGTCTCATTCACACTTTTGGGAGCACCTAATTTCCCGCTCTTATCCTTACTGGCAAACATATACTCGGCCCACACCGGTCCTATGTTCTGACAGTTGGCTACCGGCGATGTGGTGCAGTTACTTGACTTGATATACACCTGAATGCCAACGGTGAGCGAATAACTGGTAAATGGCTGCAGGGCTGCGTCGCGGTAGAAGGTTGCGTTGTAGCTGGCATCGTCGCCGGTGCCCGAGCGGTCCATCACCAGCCGTCCGGCTTCTGTCGTGGCGCATTTGACGCTGGCAGGAGCCTTGCTGTTGAATGGAGTTAGCTTGAACTGCTGACCTGGCTTAAAATCGAGCCGGAACGTACGGAAACTCTCCAGGGGTTTTCCTTGTGAGTCAACATCGTTGACTTCAATCAGCGCCCGTACCGGGTAGTTGAATTCAGCATAGAGCGGAGTAATAGACGCAACAGGATCTTTACTGCTGCCATTCGGCAGCACCGCAGCGATGATTGGCATACTGGCAAACGGATTCGGTTGCTGCATGGCTACCACGCAACGGTCCTCCTTTCGATACCAGAATTCGGCATGGACGCTTCCCTTGATTCTTCCACCTAATACCCGGT
Organism: Nibrella viscosa; assembly: GCF_039541875.1. Lineage (NCBI taxonomy): Bacteria > Pseudomonadati > Bacteroidota > Cytophagia > Cytophagales > Spirosomataceae > Nibrella > Nibrella viscosa. Next base: position 232,953 of record NZ_BAABHB010000007.1, read on the forward strand.
ATTTCAGCAGAGCGCTACCATGCAGCCAGATAGGGTTGACCATTCCCCCCTCGAGCAGAGCAGCCGCCGTAACGCGCAGCGCTTCCAGCCGCCCCGAATAGAACCACATGTCGACGTCAATGCCCAGGGCAAGGTCCAGCGCTGCGTAAAGTTGTCCGTTGGCATACCAGCCATTGAGACCGGGTTTGCTAATGGCTGGTGCCGGCGGATTGCCGGTAGGGTCACCCGCACAACTTATGCCATTTTGCAGCACCAGATCGTACCCTACCTGCGCCGAAAAGTCGATATAAAAAGGACCAAAGGTATTGTCGTACTCAAAATTGAGCCCGGCTCCGAACGCGAGCGCTTTGCTGGAAGCCGATTTTCCGCCCATATAGCCCAACTGTTTCAGCAGGGCAGGGTCCACTTTGTAAGGATCGGGCGGTAACTTGGCTATTCCCGCCAGTTTGGCGTTGCCCATGAAGAAATAGGTGCCAAAATCCAGGCTGATCGCGTTTTTAAGGCCAAACGTAATGTTTACCCGCTGAGCCGGGTCACTAACGGGTTTCCCCAGATAGAAAAAGAAGTTTTCGGAATTCTTCAGATCCACATGCAGTCCGAGGGTACCATTCCCGATGGCGTAAAACGCCCCTTCCGAATAACTGGCCTTCAGCGATGCCGCTCCGGCTATAACGGAAGGCTTGCCGTCGGCGAAATCAATGGCAAACACGCCCCGGCCCTCAGCCAGTGGCTTGGCGGCTATCAGCAACTGCGCGTTGGCATCAATGGCTATGTTGCTCAGGCTCAGGGTGCCGTCACAACCGTTAAAACCAACGGTGAGCCTTCCCGTGAGACCCAGTGCGGAGCCGTCTGTGGTAGTAATGCCTACAGCCGCCTGGAAGCCGCAGCCGCCCCGTTTAGGTACGAACGAAACACTGCCGGTGGGCTCCCCGGTAGCGGTTGTGTCGAGCGTGAGCTGCATGTTGTTGAAGGCTCCTCCGCCAAACTTGCGGAAGTTGATCGCCGGGCTAATGGGTACACCTGGTGAGCCCAAATCCGCATACCCGCCCACCTGCCAGTACCGGAACCGGCCACTGTCATCCGCTTTGCTACCGAAGTATCCCTGAAGGGCTGCTCCGCCAAAACTCGCTCCTAATACTGCTACCGTCAATTCTGCTTTTAAGCCTTTACCATACTTGCCGTCTTCTGCCCCGTTATAGCCAAATAAATTTAAGGCACCACTCAGGCTGACAGGCCCCAGAACGCCACTGACGGTAGCTCCAGTGATACCGGTATCGATATATTTCCAGTCGGGTCTGCCTTTGGAGTTGTTACCCACCCAAAAGCGGACGTAGCCCGTTGCGCCGGCTTTAATAGACGATATGTTGGTTAGGTTCAGCCCACCTGTCAGGTTAAGGTCGTATTCTCCGGTTTTTTTAGAAGCGGCCTTGGTTACACTGACCTCTTTCAGCTCAAGGGGGAGGCCACTCTCGTCGCTGTCGCCCGCAATATACCGCTGGGGTGAGTTGAGACCGGCCGTAAACAGACCCGGATCAAAAAAGTCTTCGCCTGCTGGAGGACTGGTCTGAAAGGCCAGCCCCTCAACACTCATGCCGGGAGCCACCACCACGCCTGTATTCAGGCTCAGCGTCATATTCAGAACCGCTTTGGCGTTAAAACCGGAAGCGTTATAGGTAGCGGTAATGGCAGTGGTATTCGGCTGGCCATTTTTTAAAACGGTCAGGGCCTTACCCTGCTTCTGAATAGTCAGCTGTGCTTTCCACAGATCAACATAGGCGTCGTTTTTGGGAGAAACCACAAACTGAAACGACTCACCAACTTTGGTATAGGTACACGTCCAGGGCCATACCGACGGCTTGGAGGCATCATCACCCGTATTGTATTTAAAAATGGGCAGTACCACCTGTCCGTTTAATCCTCCGCTCACAAAACTGCTCTGCAGGAAGGTAAGAGACAGCTGTTCGGTTGAACAGTACCAGCCACCCATACTCCCATCGCCAAGCGCAATCAGGGGTGCCTTTTCGGTTCCGGCAAAGGCTTTGCCGGTAAAGCCATTGGCGTCGTAAATCATGCCTTTGACGCCAATTGGCACGTCTTTACCGTTATTGAGGGACTTCAGAAACGGCATAGTAATCGAGAGAGCAGGCATGTACAACCCGTGCCAGGTCGGGTCTTTGCCGGGATCATACCCTTCCGGCATTATGCCGGGGTTTTTTACATCGTCGTGATCATACATGGCCGGCACCAGTTTCCCAAGCGGATCGCGCATTGACAGCACAAAATCCGACATGCCTGCCACATAGAAATCATCTTCCGACTGCACCTGACCCATCCAGTTGCTGAAATCGGGTGTTGGCAAATCATAGGTCATCTTCATTTCCAGCGGCAGGTTGTCCTTTTTACGCAAAAGCCCCGGTGTAGTAATCCCTGCTACAATGCGCATACCGGCAAAGCCATTAGCGTCGTACCTGACGCTGGTAGCCGTGGCGGGAGTTGGAGGTCCTTCCACATCGTCGGGGCCTTTCAGCGAAACTTTCAAACTCCCACTGCCGAACTCCACCTTATCAGCCAGATAGAGCACTTTGTCGCCACAGGTTTCTGAACCGCTCCCGTTCCACTTTATACAAACCCGGCTGGCACTTAGCGGAATACCTTTGAACTTGGCTACTTCCGGCACACTAATCCACATGTTAGCATTGAAATAAGCATCGGCAGGGGTCAACGTCAGGTCGGTAATAGTGAAAACACCCCCCGTTCCGCCAAACTTTTTCTCAATTCCAAAAGGAACTTCCCATCCAATACTTTGCTTGGCGTTGTTAGCCTCAGAAACCAGCCCCTCCTTGTAGCTATCCCAGAATGACCCGAGGTTACTGATCTGATCGGAAGATAGCGCAGGCGGGTTGATATCGGGCTTCGTAAACGCAGGCCAGGGACCGGGCTTACTGGTTTGAATGGCCTGTACAAATCCGCTGATGACTTCACCGGCGGCATTACACTGGACATCAACCAGCCGGCAGCGCACCCTGGCATAAGATGAGTTGATAACCGGCATAGGGACCATAACCGTGCCCGACAACGTTTTTTTCGCCGGATCTTCTTTGACATCCAGCAGGAATGTTAGCGGAAAACCGCCCGCAATTGTGGCAGACTTCTGGGCAAGCGCTTTGCTGTTATCGACTACATCGCCCCCCGCCGGTGGCGTTTTGCAGGAGCAGGAAGCCGGCAGCATATAGGCAGTAGCTGTCATGTCCGTCGGTAGCGTAACCCCGGAGGGTAACGTCAGGCCTGGTATATTCAGGCCAACCGGAATGGGTGTCTGGGCGATTTCGATACCAGGTTTGATAATCTCCTGCACCGGCCCGCTACCGTAAGTGAACAGACAGACCGGGCTTTTACCATCGTTCAGCAAGTTGAGTTTTCGGCTGCGGTCGATGGCCTGTACCCGCCAGGCATACCGCTTGCCTACCACCAACGGCGGTTGGGTGGGGCCGTACAGGAACGTACTGGTTCGCAGGTTCCGCACCTCTACGCCTGAACGGGGCAGCGTTATCGCGTCAATAAACACGTTGGGGTCTATATTGACCTGGGGCAGTTCGACGATGCGGAGTGTGTACTCCACCTGAGTGGGTGATACCCCCACCGGAGGTGTCCAGGTAAACACCGTTGCCTGAGGGGTAGTGGGCGTTATGCTGGCGTCGCAGAGGGGACTAACCAGGATAGGGGGGTCAGCAGCCCGTACAACGATCGGGGCAGAGCAGCCCAACGGAAACTCGGCCGAAAGCGGCTGGCCAAAAGCTACACCGGTGGTATTGCTGACGGTCTCGTTAAAAATCCGGACGCATAGCTGGTATGTGCCATCTGGCAGGGGAAGTCCCCGGGCCAGCAGGTTTTTATCAATGCCTGTTACCTCAATCTGATTCAGGTCAAACAGTCCTTCCAGATCGGTGCGGTTCAGTAACGTCTGTCCGGGTGGTACCATTAGAGGTCTGGGGGGGCGGTAATTCGGAGCCGTACGGATTTCGACGCCGTTATCACCGATCAGTTGTCCGGACAGGCGAACCCGGTACGTAGTCGGGCTGGTGTTACTAATAAATACCCGCACTTGCTGACCGGTACCTGGATAATCCTGTAGGTAGGCGCTGTAGGGTGGCATTACGTTTACCTGAACCTGTAACGGAAATTGCTGCGCCCGGCCCATTAGCGTTATGAGGGCGAGCGATACTATTAATACGAGTTTACTGGCAGAATTAGAACGTAATACCATAGCCCAGGTTGCCTCTAAGTTCGTTGAAAGTCTGTTCCTGAATGCCTGTATGTGAATACAGGTAAATAAGCGATGCACTGATCGTCTGGCGTTTAGCCACCTGATAACCACCGTTAGCCGAAACGGTAAGCACGTTGCCCAATACACCCGCCTGCTGATTGAACAGATAGCTGGCGTTAACCGAGGTGGTCATCTTCTTTTCAAAAAATGCCTGCGTGGCACCCAATGTTGGACCATAAAAACGAACCATTCTGTTGCTGTCACCGACAGCCAGGGGCAGTTGGGTTTGCGTATACGATACCATGCCGTTGATCCCCCAGCCGGTAGTAGTCTGCTGGTAGAAGTAGCCTAAATTGAGGTTCGTATTGTTATTCTCTGTCTGACTGGCAGTACGGTTATTAAGGTCGCTAAGCTTCTGATAGGTAGTTGTCAGGGTAAAAACCTGCATTACATCTTCTTTCTGGAGCGAATAGCGGGTATTAACTGTTGCAGAGAGGTTATTTTGTGCCAGGCGTAGGGTATCAATCACAGGCCGCAGACCCGCCTGCTGACTAAGGCCATAGTTCGAGAGCTGAATGTCGATTCCGAACTTTGTAGCCGGATTGTACGAAACTACCAGTGAGCCAATGCTGCGGCCGGTACGGGCGTTTTTATTACCAGCCAGGTTGTCGTATTGTACGCCGTAACTACCCGCCAGCCGCAGTTTACCCGCCAGTAAGGTCAGATTGGGAGCTATAGCATAACTCTCTATATCGCTCTGGAAGTAGTAGGCCCCCATAGTCTGAAAATTGGGGTCAATGCGCTTATACTGGACCTTGATGCCGTATCCTTTTCCCTGATATCCCAGAGCCGCCTGAGTCGCCTGCGTTACCTGCGTCGACAGCCGGGGTGTAATAAGCTGCCCAAAAAGCCGGACAATTGGTGAGCTTCCCTCACCCGCCACAACACTGCTGCGCAGGTCGCGGGTGTAGGTGCTGACGGCGGCATCCAGTTCTACGGTAATATGCTTCAGAATGAGCAGCCGGCTGGTGGCTCCGACTACCAGATTTTCGGCAGGTTTCACGGTGCGCTCGGCGGTGAGTGGTACGGCCCCAATGGAGGTTGAATCGTCCTGCGCCCGCAGCATCACCAGGTCAACATAGTTGCCGGGCTTACCATAGCCCAGTTTTACGGCATATCCTGTGCGGCCGTAAGCGGGAATTACATCGGGTTCGGCCAGGTTGGAGGCTATGGCTTTGTTGAACCGGCCGTACACTGCGCCAAGCCTCAGCTTGCCGGGGTTCAGCTCTACCCCTCCGCCCAGAAACGTATGCCCCGCCAGCGTAAAGGGAGAGAAATATACATTGCGGTAGCCGGCATGTGCCGTTGCCCACTTATAGGTCGGGCTAACGCCAAACTGATTGAATGGCTGCCGGAACGATGCCCCCTGGTTGCCCAGCACCGCCGAAAACGGCAGCGACACTCCGCCGGGCAGGGTAACGGTAACCGCTCCGCTCAGGCCAAAAGGGGCGGGCTGGTTGCGGGCCGGGATACCGCCGGCCTTATAAAAGCCAGCGTAGGCGTTTAGTCCTCCCGACACCGTTACCGCCGGGGAAGACGTCTGGGCGAAGAGAGGGAGGCCGACGCTGCTAAGGCAAACAAGGAGTGGATAAAAACGCATACGCAGGGTGTTGTTTTTTGCCGTTTGGCTGAAACAAATGTACCCGGCAATGCAAGGCGCGTCAATCGGATAAATGTATGAGCGGAAAACTACGCGGACGGGCTAAATCAGATCCGACAGCCTTTAAAACAGCCAATTGCAGGCGCTGCGACCAATAGGTCGGCGGGTAGAGATCAGGTAGAAATCCGGGGGGCGGGGCGTATGGCGGCTTACTTAAACATACCGGTCTTCAGTGCCCTGGCCACGGCTTCTGATTTGGAGTTGACGTGCAGCTTTTCGTAGATGTTCACGATATGGGTCCGGACCGTTCCCATGCTGATGCCGCAGTGGTAGGCAATCAATTTATAGCTATCGCCCTCCACCAGTCGTTGAAGCACCTCGCGTTCTTTATCGGTCAGGGCCATCATGTCTGGTTTGACAGAACGCGACCCGGCCTGTTGAAAGGCGGCCAGTACCTTCAGCGCCACCGAAGGGGTCATAGCGGCACCGCCGTCCATAACATCCCGGATGGCATCGGCAATGCGGTCGCCGGGCGTTTTCTTGAGCAGATACCCGACGGCACCGGCCGAGATGGCGTCAAAAATCCGTTCGGTATCGTCAAATACCGTCAGCATCAGAATCTTAACGCCCGGCAGCCGGTTCGCGTCGCGCAGCAGCCGCACAGCCTCGATCCCGGTCCGGCCCGGCATGTCGATGTCCATCAGGATCACATCGGGTTGGTCGCGGCTTACGTTTTCGACAACCGACAGGGCATTGGCATAGGTGCCCGTCGGCAGCAGGTCGTCGGTAGCGTCGAAGAGGAGCGCCAGTGTATCGCGCAGCGAATCGTTATCGTCGTAAATGGATACCCGGATCATGCGAGGCAGGTTTTTGGCGTTAGGGTGCCGCAACCGCAGCGACCACAACAAAGGTAGGCGTTAGCCAACGTCTGTAAATCGGATAAATATATGAGCCTCAAGCTACCTCGGTGGTCAGTTGAAGCGTGGTGCCCTGCCCCGGTGCCGACCGGATGGTCAGGTTGCCGCCCATGGCTTTGGCCCGGTCCTGCATACTCTGCTGCCCCGTGCGCAGGCTGGGCAGTGCCGGATCGAATCCCCGGCCGTTATCCTCAATCAGAACCGTCAGCTGATCGTTCCGGCGCTCAAACCTGACCGTTGCCTGCGTAGCTTCCGAGTATTTCACCAGGTTGTTGATAGCCTCCTTGCCGATCAGATACAGATTCCGGCGCACCTCCATCGATACCGGCATGTTCTCTAGGTCCGGATCAATGGCAAACAGGAAGCGAATCTCCTTCGACTCCATCAGCGGCCGGGCATACTCCTGCAACCGCAGGGCTATGCGCTGCAGCGAATCGTTGCCGGGGTTGATAGTCCAGATGATCTCATCCATCGCTTCCAGGATCTGACGGGCATCGGTGTAAATTTTTTGTACCATTCGGTGAGCCGTTTCCGGGCGGTTATCGGTCAGCAGCTTATCGGTCATTCCGCTCAACAGGGAAATACTGCTCAGCGTACTGCCTACCTCGTCGTGCAGGTCATGGGCAATCCGCTTCCGGAGCCGTTGCGCTTCCTGCAAACGCCGGAGTTTGGCGCGGTTGAGCAGCCAGGCGGTCACGGCGGCTCCCAGCAGCAACAACAGCACGGCACCAGTCAGCAGGGCGTTGGCCTGCCAGCGGGCGCGGTCGGCTTCTTTCTGCTGTAATTGCTTCTCTTTTTGCAACAGGCGGATCTGCGCTTCTTTTTTGTCGGTTTCGTACCGGGCCAGCAGCCGCTGCACTTCCGCATTGGTCCGTACCGTAACGGTTGAGTCGATCAGCTGGTTCTTCTGAAGCTGAAACGCGTAGGCTTCTTTGTACTTGTTTTGTCCGGCATACAGGTCGGCCAGCTCCTGCGAGTATGTTTTTATTTTCTCCTTGTCCTGTAGCGTATTCGCCAGCGCCAGCGCTTTTTTTAAATAGGCTTCCGCCTGAGTTGTATCGTGAAGGGACTGGTATAACTGGCTGATGGTGTTGTACGCCGTAGACATAGCCTCTTTGTTGTCCTGTTTTCGGGCCAGCAACAGGGCTTTCTGCACATACGGCAGGCCGGCTGCCGGTTGCTTCAGGTCATCAAGCATCCGGGCTATATTGACCAGGCCATCGGTTTGTAACAACTCAAAGCCGATGGCCTGGGCTATTTTCAGAGAGGCCCGGTAGTGGTTTAGCGCTTCACGGGCCTGTCCGAGGTCATCGTACAGGTTACCCAGCTTATTTTCGTCGACCGATTCGTTTTGCTTATTGCCCGATTGCTGATCTATCGCCAGCGCCAGCCGGGCATAAGGCAGGGCCTGCCGGGCCTTACCCAGCTTTTTAAGCGCATCGGCAACGGCCATGTACGTATTTGCGTAGCGGGGTTGCAACTTGTACTGCTCCTGCAGCCGGATGGCCCGGAGTGCCGTTTGCATCATCGGCTCCCACTGCCCCAGTTTTCCCTGCGCCACGGCCACATTGCCCAGATAGGCGTATAACTGGTCTTTGGGTAAGTTATACTGTTCTGTCACCTCCACGGCTTTCTGAAAATACAGCAGGGAGCGCCGGTGTTCGGCAGACAGGTGATAGCGGGTTGCCCGGTTGTTGTAGCAAGTGGCTAAGCCCAGCCACCAGTCAAATTTTTTGGCCAGTGCCTCCGAGTGGTCTAACAGCGAATCGACACGGGTATAATCAGCCCGCTCAAAAAGGAGCTTCCAGGCGGTGCGGTTCAGGGCGCGGACATAGCTGGTATCGGTTGGCGTATGGGTTCGGAGGTATTGGTCGAGGGAGTCGAGTTGCTGCGGAATTGTCTGGCCTGTAACGGATGTAATGCAACCGGCAAAGCTGAGCAGCAAAACCAAACGAAGGTAGGTTTGAGCCATAGGGCACTAAGGGGTTATGTCCCCAATCTACAAAAAAAGCAGGTTCCCAGAACAGGCGGTTTAGCATTCGATTCTTTTTTTACAAGTAGAGGCCTTGCCTTACTCCACCTTATCCAGCTTGAACGAGAACGTGGTTCCTCTGTCTACCTTGCTCATAACGGAGACTTTGGAGCGGTGGGCATTCAGGATGTGCTTCACAATGGCGAGGCCGAGGCCGGTGCCGCCCCGCTCTTTGGAGCGGCTCTTGTCGACACGGTAAAAACGCTCGAAGATGCGGCTGAGGTGTTCGGGCGGGATACCGGGGCCGTCGTCTTTGACGAATACCAGCACCTGCTTTTTTTCTTCTTCCAGCGTCACCAGCACCTTGCCGTTATCATTGCCGTATTTGATGGCGTTCTCCAGCAGGTTGGTCATTACCTGATGAATGCGCTGCGGATCGGCTTTGACCCAGTAGGAACCTGGCCGGTCGGTTCTAATACGCAACGTGGTGCCTTTGGTATGCGCTTTCTTCTCCAACTGCTCAAAAGCCTCGGTGATAACCTGATGAATATCAACCCGCTCGAAGTGCATCTTCAGTTCGCCCGTTTCAAGCTGCGAAAGCGCTACCAGGTCTTTGACCAGCGCATCCAGCCCATCCAAGCTTTTAGCAGCTTTGGCCAGGAATTTATCGCGGACGTTCTCATCGTCAATGGCTCCGTCAATCAGGGTATGAATAAAGCCCTGAGCGGCAAAAATGGGCGTTTTAAGTTCGTGAGAAACATCGGCCAGAAACTCGCGCCGGAACAGTTCGAGTCGTTTTAGCTCTTCAATCTCTTTCTGCTTACGGGCAACGTACACAAAAATCTCGTCGTTGAGCTTCTTGAAGGGATTGTTGTTCTTGATGATGGTTTTCCGCGAAATATTAAAATCACGGATCTTCAGCTTATGGATGGTTTTGTACATTTTATTAACCTCCCGGTAAACCAGCAGTTCAATGGCGTACAGCACCAGAAAGAAAGAGACGGCAAACGACGACACGGCCACTACAAACAGCATATTGTTAGTAACGCCCTCCACAAACGTCAGGAAGACGACCGTCAGCACCGAAATCAGGAAGGCCAGTAAAAACGCAATAATGCGGGGACTCAGCGACATGCGTCAAAGTTCGGAAACTTATTCGACTTCAAACATATACCCCACCCCCTTCAGGGTCCTGATGTAGCCTTCGCCTACCTTTTCGCGCAGTTTGCGGATATGTACATCTACCGTCCGTTCGAGCACGTAGATGTCGGCTCCCCAGATTTTTTGCAGCAACTCTTCCCGGCTGAATACCTTGTTGGGATTCTGGGCCAGGAAAAACAAGAGTTCAAACTCTTTCTTGGGCAGAATGACCGACCGTTCGCCCTGGTTGACCGAATAGTTTTTGCGATTAATAACCAGATCGGCAATTTCGATCTTCTCACCCGGATCGGCCTTCTGGGCTTCGCGCCGGAAGAGCGCATTGATGCGGCTCATCAGCGCTCTGGGTTTAATGGGCTTGGTGATGTAATCGTCGGCTCCAATCTCAAAGGCGGCCACTTCAGAATATTCTTCGGAGCGGGCGGTCAGGAAAAGGATGTAGGCCTGCCGCAGTTCCGGAATTTCGCGAAGCTGGCGACCGGTCTCAATGCCGTCGAGCTGAGGCATCATAATGTCCAGCAGCACCAGTTCGGGCAGGAAGGCTTTGGCGACCTCCAGCGCCTTACGGCCATCGGTGGCAGTGCGAACGTCATAGCCTTCCTTTTGCAGATTATACTCTAGTAATTCAATAATATCCGGATCGTCGTCGACTACCAGAATGCGGTGAGTTTGTTGCGCAGCTTTGGCGGCACTCATCAGTGATGTTTAGCTAATTTGGTACCCCCAAGTTAGATAGGGTTACCGGGTATTTTATGAGCGTGGCTAATTTCTTAACATAAAGTTAACAAGACAAGTCGTCATTTTCGACTCACCAAAAACATTTTACCTTTCTCGTTGGTAATGACAAAGTCGGTCGGTGATACAAAGCTGACGGCTTCGGTCTGGCCTCTGGGTAATCGAATGCAGTGCAGCGGATGCCGGAAATTCACCTGATTATTCTCCACCGCAAATAATAAGACTTTTCCGTAGGTAAGCAAGGCAAACTGGCGACCGTCGGGACTGATGTCGGCACCTGTCACCATTGAGCGGATATATACCGAATCAACCGGCAACAGCGCGTACTCTCCGGCACGGGCGGGTAGCGCGTATTGCTTAACATAATGATTAGTCAGCGAACGATTTTTTGAGAACAGATACAGCCGGTTAGCCGAATACAGCATAGCTTCGCAGTCGAAATAGTGCTGGCTGGGCGGGGGCGGAAACGCAGCCTGGTCGGCATAGTGAAACACAATCGCATCGGCCGGGCCGGGCTGGGTCAGGTCTACGCGGTAAATGGTCAATTTCCGGCGTGTCTGCTGGTTATTACCAATATCGCCGATAAACAGCACGGTGGAGTCCTGCTGTGCCAGTTCTTCCCAGTCGACGTTGGTCAGGCCGGGCAGCGGCAGTGAATCCACCAGCGTCCCGTTCCGGGTAACCTGGTAGAGGGTGGGGCGGCCGCCACTGTCGTTGTGCGTCCAGAAGGTCTGCCGGCCGGCGCGGTAGGCCAGGCCCGAGCTTTCGCTGACCACGCGGGGCAGGCGACCGGTGCGGACAACGTGGTACAGCGGGCGACCGCGCTCGAAGCCGCTTTTGCGGATTTCCGGCTGGCAGGAACAAAACGCCACTTTAATGGCCAGCAACAGTTTTAACAACGAATACATCTGACGAATAGAGTCTACTAACCATGGATAGCCGGGCACCCAAAGTACAATTACCATCCTACGTTAAATTAACCAGCATTCTCATTTCGGTACTGATTGTCGTGTACGGCCTGTACATGCTGGAGGAAATCCTGGTTCCCCTGATCTTCTCCATTCTGCTGGCCATGGTGCTGTACCCGCTATGCCACCGGCTCGAACGGGTTCATATGCCACGTATCTGGGCCATTGTGATCTGTATTTTGCTAGCCGTAGCTGTACTGGCCGGGCTTATTTACCTGGTATCACTCCAGATCGGCAATTTTACGCAGGAAGCGCCGAAACTCATGGAACGCGGCAACGAATTGCTGGATAAACTACAAACGTTTGCCGATGAACACCTGAACATCGACCGGCAGCGGCAGGTATCCGAAGCCCGTAAGTACCTGAACCGGCTAATGGAAGAAAGCGGCACCATCCTGACCTCTACCCTGCTGGCCACCACCAACACCCTAACCACCATTTCGCTGCTGCCGCTGTTTATTTTCTTTTTTCTGCTGTACCGCGATTTTTTCCGGTCCTTTTTCTACAAAGTGTTCAGCGATACGCACCGGTCAAAGATAGACGGCATTTTCCAGCGAATCTATGCCGTGGTGCGGGACTATATGGTCGGGCTGGTGCTGGTCATTATCATCGTAGGCATTCTGAATACCGTAGGGCTGGTTATCCTGGGCATCGATTATGCTATATTTTTCGGTTTCTTCGGCGCGGTGCTGATCCTGATTCCGTATTTCGGTATAGCCATCGGTTCGCTGCTGCCGGCCCTGTTTACGCTCATAACGGCCGATAACCCGCTTATTTCCCTGGGGGTGATCGGTGTATTCCTGTTCGTGCAGATTCTGGAGGGCAACTTCATCACGCCCATGATTGTCGGCTCCAAAGTAAGCATCAATCCGCTGGCGGCCATTATCGCCCTGATTATGTGGGGGCAGTTGTGGGGACTACCCGGCCTGATTCTGGCCCTGCCCATGACCGCCATAGTCAAAGTAATCTTCGATTCCATCGAAGCCCTGAAGCCCTATGGCTTTCTGCTGGGTGAAGCTGAACGACCCGCTCCGCCGATCCGTAACTTCTCTGATCTGAAACGCAAACTCCCGCAGCGGCTGAAGCGGATTGGTGAGGTTGACGTTAAAAGGTGAGCGGGTCTAGGTTTTTAAAATGACCGTTCATGCGGATGCGCTGCTTGGTGCGCTCCATCTCGGCCACCACTGGAATCACCTTATTGAGGTGACGGATCAGAAACTGCTGGCGCTCGGCTTCGCTGTCGAGTGTCAGCAGCTCGTATTCCTGCTCGATAGACAGGCCAACCTTGTGGGCAATCCGGTACGAAAACTGTTCGGCCGTGGCGTCATAGTCCACCTCGATCTGCAACAGGTCGTATAGCCGCTCCAGCTTTTCCAGCAGGGTGTTCAGATAGGCACTTTCCGGATCGCCCGGCTCCACAGGCTGCACCTCTCCGCCGGCATAGAGTTTGCCGGGCACCGGATTTTCGAAGTTGACCAGCCGGAAAATGGAAAGTCCTTTGGTCATAACGTCCATACGTCCGTCTTCGTAGCGTTTGTGCAGCAGGGCCACCTGCATTTCGGTGCCGTAGCCCGGCATTTTGTTGTTGATGAAAGCCGGAATGCCAAACGGTTTGTCTTCATCCAGGCACTCGTTGATCAACTGCCGGTAACGGGGCTCAAAGATGTGCAGGTTCAGATCTTCGCCAGGGTACACAACCAGATTTAGCGGAAACAGGGGCAGGTGCTTCTCCATAGGTTAGCAAATTAACGGTTTTCCCGCTTATGCACATCAATCCTGCTTTTCAGCGCAGCTTTTGGGATGGAGTGTTGTTGTAATCCATTGTCGAGTAATTTATAAACATGAACAGTGGTGGCATTGTGCTGCCGCTTAACGGGCGCCTGAAAATAGTTTTCGCCGTTAATAAACTCCATCTTCCGGTTTTCTTCGATGGTCTCGTAAAAATGCTGCCGCTGCTCGCGTTCATGCGCCAGGGCAGCCTGCATTTTCTCGATAAACAGGAAGGCATCCGGACGGCGGAGGGTTTGTTCGAGCAGGGCAGTTTCCATACAAACGGCTTTCGGTTGGCTTATCAAAGATAACAAATTTTGGTGGGCGATAGAATGAACGAAAAACGAGGTTTAAGTAGTAATGCTTATCTTAGCAACCTAATCACCTAAACCTCTGTTCATTATGATACTCATCGTTGGAGCCACGGGCGTACTCGGACGCGAGACCGCCCTGCAACTGCTGGCCGCCGGCCGTTCAGTGCGAGCGATGGTCCGCACCCCCGAAAAAGCTGCCGACCTGCAGCAATTAGGTGCCGAGATTGTACAGGGTGACCTGACCGACCCAACTTCAGTAGCCAAAGCCTGCCAGGGCGTAGATATTGTGCTGGCTGCCGCCCACAGCCTGCTGGGCCGGGGCAAATACCGCTCCGAAAATGTTGACGATGCCGGACACCGCTCCCTGATCGATGCCGCCAGACAGGCCGGTGTCAGTCACTTTATTTATACCTCCATCTATGGCGCCAGTCCCGACCACCCTATTGATTTTGACCGTATAAAATATCAGATTGAGCAATATCTGATCAACAGCGGGCTAACCTACACCATTCTGCGCCCGTCGGCCTTTATGGAAACACATGCGCACTTCCTGCTGGGAAAAGACATTCTCCAAAAGGGCAGGGTCACTATTTTTGGTCAGGGTAATAACCCGACTAATTTTGTCTCTACCCGCGATATTGCCCGTTTGATCACCCTCGCCCTGAACGACCCGAAGGCCCGCAACCGGATCATTAACATTGGTGGGCCGACGAACCCCACCAAAAACGAAGTTGCCGGCTTATACGGCCGCCTGGCAGGGGTTACTCCCAAAGTCGGACATATGCCACGGGGTACGTTGAAACTGTTATCCAAAGTCATTAAACCGTTCCATCCCGGCATCGGCCGCATCATGCACATGAGTGCCCTGATGGATGAAATCGATGTAACAATGGATATGAGCGAAACCCTGAACGATTTTCCGTTAGAGCTGACTTCCATCGAAGAGTTTGTTCGGGAGCAGGTTGCGAAGCATCAAACATCTGCTATCCCAGCAGCTCGATAAAACTTAATCAGCGTTGACATAAGGCCGGCAATTCCATAGATTGCCGGCCTGACATCTGCTACACTATGGACGAATTTATGCAAGAGGCCATTCGGCAGGCCCGCAAGAGCCTCGACGAAGGCGGTATTCCGATCGGCTCGGCGCTGGTAAAAGACGGCAAACTGGTGGCCTCAGGCCATAACAAGCGTATACAGGAGGACAACCCCATCCTGCACGGCGAAATGGACTGCCTCAACAATGCCGGGCGCGTCGGCTCGTTCCGGAACACGGTTATTTACTCCACGCTGATGCCCTGCTACATGTGCGCCGGCACCATTGTGCAGTTCAAAATTCCAAAGGTGATTGTCGGCGAATCCCGCACCTTTGCCGGTGCCCGCGAGTTTATGGAGCAGCATGGCGTGGAGGTGATTGAACTGGATCTGCCGGAGTGCGTGGCGATGATGGACCAGTTTATTGCCCGGAAACCGGAGGTCTGGAACGAGGATATAGGCGAACTATAGTCACCCTGGTTTACAAGTGAGAGCCGCAGTATTTACAGTATGCAGCGTCGGCATCATGGCCTTCGCGGCCGCAGTTGGGGCAGCTTTGCGATGAGTTCCCTTTCTGAACGGCAGACATAAATTCGGTGGTGACAATACCGGTTGGCACGGCAATGATGCCGTAACCGCACAACATGATAAACGCTGCGAAAAACCGGCCCAATGGCGTTACCGGTGAAATGTCGCCGTAGCCGACGGTGGTCAGGGTTACAATGGACCAGTAAATGCTGGTGGGGATGTTGTCGAAGCCGTTTTCGCCCCCTTCAATCAGGTACATGATCGATCCCATGATCGTCACCATGATTAGGATAAACAGCAGGAAGACGCTGATTTTGATATAACTCCGGTAAAGCGCCTGTGCAATGATCCGCCCTTCGGCAATGAAATGCCACATTTTCAGAATGCGGAAAATGCGCAGCAGCCGCAACGCCCGCACAACCAGCAGGTACGAAGCACCAGTCAGGAAAAGGCTGAAGTAGGTGGGCAGAATGGCCATCAGGTCCACCAAACCCATAAAGCTAAACATATACCGCAGCGGCTTCCGGATGCTGATAAGCCGGAGCACATACTCGATGGTAAACAGGATGGTAAAGAACCATTCGGCCCGGTACAGCCAGTCGCCGTAATGTTGCGCAATTGACTCGACGCTATCAATGACAACGACCAGAATGCTCAGGAGAATGGCCCAGATCAGCGAAATATCAAACGCCCTTCCCTCCACCGTATCTACTTCGTAGATGATCTCGTGAAGCCGCCTTTGCCAGCGACGTTCGCCCTTTTGTTCCGCTTCCATAGGAGTAGTTTCCGGATTAAGGTGTACAACCTGACCCCTAATGAACGGCAGTAGGTGGAGATAAGCAAGCCCGTTGTAGATTTGTATCCGTAATAAACCTTCTGTCTTTTGTTTCCGGACGAGCTGATTTCTGCGCTGCATCAACGCCCCATTAGTACCGTACCGATTCAGGCTGGTTTTATTACGCCTTTTCGGGTGGTGCAGTTGGCAGAAACCCAAATCCTGCTTCACCTGATTGACATCAACACGTATGTCCGCTTTCGGCACCAACACGATTCCCATTTTTTCTTTCAGCAGTTCTCAGAGACACTGGCAACAGCAGGCCGGCAGGTGATTCACCTGTGGGAAGATGTCTGGCGGCAAAAACCGGCCATTGTCCTGTCCCGCCTGAACGCCCTGGTTGGCCTGTCGGAACGGATCCCGGCCCGACTCACCCAAATCCGGCGGGTCGACCGGCCTACGGCAACTCAATTTTTGGAAGACAATCACCTGCAGGTAGTCACCTTATCGAAGTACCGGTATGGCTTGTACCTGCCTCAGCGGTACTTTCGGGTATTGTCACCGGAGTTCCGGCCACAGCTACCAGTCGGCGAAACCGAATTGCTGGTAGCGTTGGCGACGTTCAGCCTGCCACGTCGTATCGAGCGGGAGGAGAAACAATACCGGTCGGTGGAGTTGGTGCGGTTTGCCAACCGGCTGGGTTGTACGGTCGTGGGTGGTCTGGATAAACTACTGAAAGGCTTTATCACCGAACACCAGCCCGACGATATCATGACCTACGCCGACCGCGACTGGTCCGACGGCCGCAGCTACGGAAAACTGGGCTTCACCCGCATCGAGTTGACTGAGCCGCAGCAGTTCTGGCTGCACCCGGAGGAAATGCTTCGATATTACCCGCACCGGCTACCGACGGAGGTATCGGCAGATCAGTTGCTGCCGGTTTATAATGCGGGGAGTATTAAGTTTGTTAAGCTTTTAATATGAACAAACTCATCGTCATCCTTGGCCCCACTGCCAGTGGCAAAACGCGGCTCGCCGTGCAGGTAGCGCACCGGCTGGGTGGCGAAATCATCAGTGCCGACTCCCGGCAGGTGTACCGCAATATGGACATTGGCACCGGCAAAGATCTGGCCGAATATCAGTTTGGCGACGAGACAATCCCGTACCACCTCATCAACATCACCGATGCCGGCCGCGACTACAACGTCTACCAGTATCAGCAGGATTTTTACCGCGAGGTACCGGAAATACTGGCGCGAGGCCATACGCCTATTGTCTGTGGAGGCACTGGCCTGTACATTGAAGCCGTGCTGAAAGGTCACCAGTTTACGGCCATTCCTATCGACCTGGATTTCCGGGAGGAGTTAAGCCGTAAAACGGACGAAGAGCTTTTACTCTTATTTCAGCAAACCGCATCGGCCTACACGGCGGTAGCTGATACCTCTACCCGAAAAAGAGTAATCCGGGCCATAGAAATAAACCGGTATTTAAACGGGCATAAGCTAACAGAGATACCCGCCATGCCTGTGCTACCGGAGTACGAGGTTTTCGGTATTGACCTGCCTGTCGAGGTGCGTCGGCAGCGTATTACCCGCCGGTTGCACGAACGACTCCAAAACGGCATGATTAAAGAGGTAGAGCAGTTGCTGGCGTGTGGTGTACCCGCCGAAAAGCTGGTTTTCTACGGTCTGGAGTACAAATTCATTACCCATTACCTCCAGGGGCAGCTTGACTACGACACCATGGTCAACCGGCTCGAAACGGCCATTCACCAGTTTGCCAAACGCCAGATGACTTTCTTCCGCAAAATGGAGCGCGACGGGATACCGATTCGCTGGCTGAATGGATTAAATACGACCGACACGCTCACGGAGGAGATTCTGACGACTATTTAGTCTCTGTGCCCCATTTACGACGCTAAAGAGAGTATTGACCGGCCCTTATTGACTTTTACCGGCAGAACCTTTACTTTTTTCAGGTTCCTGAACCCTATGGAACGTATCAACCGCCCTGGTCCGGAAACACCAGTTAGCAATCCAACCACTGCGACCGACCCGTACCGTCCGTCGTCAGAGCGAATCCGGTCGGCTCCTACTACATTGTTCGGGCAGTTGCGGCATCTGGGGCCGGGGTTCATCCTGTCGGCGGCAATTGTCGGTTCCGGGGAGTTGGTAGCTACAACGGCTTTGGGAGCCAAAGCCGGTTTTGTTACGCTCTGGGTCATTCTGGTCAGTTGTCTGGTAAAAGTTGCCCTGCAACTGGAGTTTGGCAAAAACGCCATCTATACCGGCATACCCACCATGCAGGCCCTGAACCGGCTGCCGGGACTACGCTTCCGGAATACGCACTGGACCCTCTGGCTGTGGCTGTCGCTACAGGGGCTAAAAGTGTTACAGGTTGGTGGCATTGTAGGCGGGGTAGCCATCGTGCTGCATATGAACTTTCCTGTGCTGCCCACGGGTGTATGGGCCGCTTTATCGGCAATGTCGGCGTCCCTGCTGATTTACAAAGGCTACTATACATGGGTGGAAAAAGGAGCGCTACTGATGATTATGGCCTTTACCGCCCTGATTTTAGTGTCGCTGCTCCTACTGCAGCAAACCGAATACGCCATTACCGCCGATCAACTGGCCGAAGGATTACGCTTCTCGCTGCCGCCGACGGCCGTTGGTGTGGCGCTGGGTGCGTTTGGCATTACCGGCGTGGGGGGCGACGAAATCATGTATTACAACTACTGGTGCATTGAAAAAGGCTATTCCGCCTATGTTGGGCCGAACGACAACACCCCCGCCTGGGCGGAACGCGCCAAAGGCTGGATACGGGTGATGTACCTCGATGCCCTCTGCTCAATGCTAGTGTACACCACCGTTACGGCGGCTTTCTACCTGCTAGGCGCGTCGCTGTTGCACGAGCAGGGGCAGATACCCGACGGCTACGGCATGATCGAAGCCCTATCGCGGCTGTTTACTGCCACGCTGGGGCCGGGGGCCAAAATTATTTTCATGATCGGGGCTTTTTTTGTGCTGTATTCCACCCTGTTTACCGCCAACGCCAGCTGGGCGCGTATTTTCGGTGATGCCTTCGGGCAGTTCGGCTGGGTACGGTTTAGTACGCCCGCCGAACGGAAGCGGGTCATTGCAGTCCTGGCCTGGCTGTTTCCGGCGCTATGGTGTGTCTCTTTCCTATTCCTGCAGGTGCCGGTGCTGATGATTCTGCTGGGCGGAGTGGCTACGTCGGTGCTGCTGATTGTAGTCGTCTGGGCGGCCTGGCAGTTCCGATACCACCAACTGCCGGCCAGTCTGAAGCCAACGCTCTTTTACGATTTCTGCTTCTGGGTCAGCATACTGTCTATTCTGGGCGTAGGTACCTATGGTATCTGGCAGGTGCTGTAGCTACGCCTGTTCCGGTTGACTTTCTTCCGGACGATCGCCCAGAAAATCCTTCACGTATACTTCTTCGATAAACGTTATTATAGCCACCAGTGCCGGAGTAGCAATGATAATGCCTGGTAGCCCGAACAAGGCACCTCCGAGCAGCGCCACAATCATAATCAGCGCGGGAGGCAGCGAAACTGTCTGCTGCTGCACCAGCGGCACTACCAGGTAACTCTCAATCTGTTGCACGGCTACGTAAACCAGCGTGACATACAGCGCCATTTGCGGCCCCTGGGAAAAAGCAAGCAGAATCCCCGGGATAGCGCCAATAATAGGGCCAACAAAGGGGATAAAATCGGTCAGAAAAGCAATTACGCCCAACACCAGCGCCAGGGGCATATCCAGAAAAGCCAGACCGGCCCACACCAGAACACCCACCACCAGCATAGAAATAAATTGCCCCAACAGCCACCCTCGTAGTTGTTTACCCATGCACCCTAACACCTCATACACACGGGGCCGACGGCTAAGCGGGAACAGTTTGGCCACACCTTTGGTATAAAGCGTGGGACTTAGAGCCAGAAAAAGTCCGCCAAAGAGCAACACCAGCGCATTTGTCACCGCGCCGAACAGACCCGTTATATGCCCGAAGCCGGTGGCCAGATCGGGAGTGGGGGTATTTTCGCGAAACTCTTTCAGAATGTAACGTCCGACGCCGGAGCGCTCCAGGCGTTGCTCGATATCCTGTAGGGATGCCGGCACTTCTTCGGCCAGCTTTTCGGCCTCTGCCGATATGCTGGGCGCTGTTTTGTAAATAAATATACCGAATAGGGCAACCAGCAGAAAGAGCGCGATACCAACGGCGGCCTTTTCCGGAAAACCCGGCAACACCCGGCACAGCAAGTCGGCTATAGCCCGGAGCATCAGAGCGAACAGAATAGCGCCGAAGCTCAGAAACAGAATGGAGCGGCTACCCCACAAAAACGTAAGCAAGAGAAACGTGACAACCAGTATCCCGACAGCAAGAGTTACCCGTTTCACGTACAGACGGGATGCCGGTGGCTGTTTTTCTTCGGCGTTGCGTGGCACCTCAGCCGCGAGAAGGTCCGGGGCAGTGCCAGCTACAGGAGAGGGGGCCGGCTCCGATTCTACGGAAAACAATCGACGCAGTACTGACTTCATCCACGGTACAAGGCTGGTTAGTAATCAGATACCTTTTATTGAATACCGGCAGCCGACGTCTTTTGTTTGTATTTACTTTTTATCGTACTGTTTCATGATCTCCAGCACTTTCTCTACCGGCAACGCTTCTACCACCCGGCCCTGCTCCCCTTTTAGCGTCTGAGCGGCAAACAGGGAGTTGATAATGGCCTCTTCCGTAGCTTCAATGGCAGCCATGAATAAGGGCGATACATTGTCGTTGCGCAGCAGCTTTAACGCATCAACGGTAGCTTTTGATTCGTGCGGAATCCGGTAGGCTGTCGATATAGCAATGACGTAATCCCCGCTGCCGTTGGCGGCAATGCCGCCGGTTTTGGCCATACCCATAAAGGCCCGCCTGGCCAGCCGCTTCAGGTTGCGGGCGTCGAGTGGGGCATCGGTCAGCACCACCATCATGCAGGAGCCGTCGCCGGAGCGGTCAAGGGTTTCCTTGAACGAATACCTGCCCAATTCCTCGCCCACCGGTACGCCGTCTATCTGCAAAACCCCACCAAAATTAGTCTGCACCAGCACCCCCACCGTGTAACCGCCCAGGGGAGCCGGTAGCTTCCGCGAAGCCGTTCCGATACCACCTTTAAAGCCAAAGCAAACGGTGCCGGTACCGGCACCAATATTTCCTTCCTCCACGGGTCCGGTCGTTGCTTTCTGCAAGGCGTCCAGCACATGCTGCCGGGTCACGTGCCGCCCGCGAATGTCGTTCAGGCCACCATCGTTGGTTTCACCCACCACCGGATTCACCGACCGCACCTGCTCATTGCCCGGCTGCCGCAGGGTATAGTCGATAAGCGCATCGGCAGCCGTGGGAACGCTCAAAGTATTGGTCAGCACAACCGGCGTTTCCAGCGTGCCCAGTTCCTCCACCTGACTATACCCCGCCAGCTTGCCGAAGCCATTGCCGATGTAGATAGCGGCCGGGCATTTCTGCTGAAACAGGTTACCGTCGTGCGGCAGAATGGCCGTAACACCCGTACGGATGTTGTCGCCTTGTTTTAGCGTCACCTGCCCAACCTTTACGCCCGGCACATCGGTAATGGCGTTGAGGGTACCGGTCGGCAACACACCGATTTTGATGCCGTAGTCGCGGGGACGTTTAGGAGTCTGTGCCAAAGTAATCTGGGCGAAGGTGGCTAATAGTAGAATGGGAAGCACGTAGTGGGTCATGTGTGTACCCCGGAATGTAATTCCGGCTTTTGCGTGTACCCCGGACCGGACCGGGCTGCCGGGCGGTTAACTCCGGCTTTAAAAAAACAAAGCTAACTATTTCGTGAATGTACTACTTTCCTCAAAACCGGCGACACCCGGAATTACATTCCGGGGTACTAAATCTGCTCCTTTGGGCAAAAATAGGTGGTACGGCCGCCGACTTCGGTTTTGGCGATGCGGGTGCCGCAGCGGGGGCAGAATTTGTGGGCTTCGACATCCTCGTAGGGAGAGTCGTCCCAGTTGCGAACGTGGATCAGAAAGCCCATAGGAAAGTCCCGGTAGGTAGCTTCGTGGCGGATGGCGGTTTCGAGTACCCGCCGGATGGCAACGTGCAGCTGCCTAATCGCTTCGTCAGACAACGTAGGCGTAGACCGTTCGGGGTGGATACAGGCCTGGAACAGGACCTCATCCACGATCCAGTTGCCGAGCCCGGCTACCGTACGCTGATCCATCAGCACCGGTTTGATGAGCGACTTCCGACGGCGGATTTGGGCCGTTAGCTCAGAAAGCGTGATAGCCAGCCCATCCGGCCCGATCTTCTTTCGCTGCAAGTATGTATCTATGCTGTCGATTAGCCCAATGCGCTCAAACTTACGGGGGCAGATAAAGCCGAGGTTAAAGCCGTTGCGAAAGTGGAACACAATGCGGGCGTGGCGGGGACGCTCGACCGACCCGTGATAATACGCCAGATCGCCGGTCATGCCAAAGTGCATGTGTAGTATAATGCCAGGGTGATCGGTCAGCACAAACAGGTTCTTGCCGACCCGCCGGGTATCCGTGAACGAGCGGCCGGCGAGGCTTTCGTGCAGGGTGGCGAAATCAGTAGTGAGCAGTTTATGGTCCTCCACTGCAAGGGTTTCGATGGGCTGGTTTAACGAGGATGTTTCAAGGTATTGACGATAAATTTCAACCTCTGGTAATTCAGGCATAATTTGAGTTTAATGACGTTAAAAGCAGTTTACGTCTATATTTTGTTTGGGTAACAGCCTGTTTGTCAACATTAAAATAAACTGAAAAGAAACTTTTATGCCGCAAAAAACATTTTCCTGCTGTACCAGTTGCAGATGCAATATTTTAGTAAAGAGCTCGTTAAAGCTTTATGTTTTGTGAGCCGTTACTTCTTCATAGCACTAGTTCTGTTTTCTTAACCAATTTTTTCGCACAAAATGCAGCAAACTCTACACATCCCTTTTCGTGTATGTTTAACTGTTAATTTAAATTTTTATGGAAAACAATCAGCCTAAGTCGAAAGCGAACGGCGCATTGCTGGCCGCTCTGATCATCATGACGGGTCTGGCCGGTATTACCAGCTACCTGTACTTTGACCAGAAGAAGGTAGCCGAAAACCAGGAAGTTACCATTTCGCAGCGGGTCGAAGAACTGTCGGCCACACGGGTAAAGCTGGATTCGATCTCTACCGCGCTGGATGCCAAGATTGCTGAAGTTCAGAAGCTGGGTGGCGATGTAAGCGAACTGCTCAAAGTAAAAGAGCAACTGGAAGTCGATAAAGCGGCTTTACGTCGGGGACAGCGGGTATCTATTGCCAAATACGAAGCGAAGATCAAGGAGTATGAGCGATTCCTCTCGGAGAAAGATACGCTCATTGCCGGTCTACAGCGCGAAAATGTAACCCTGGCTACTAATAACGAAACGCTGAATCAGGAAAATACAACCCTGAAAACCGAGAAGCAAAGCCTGCGGGATACGGTAGCGACGATTACGACGGTCAATAAAGAACTGGCGGACAAAGTAACGCGTGCCTCGGCACTGAAAGCGCAGAACGTTCGGGTTTATGCCGTTAATCCCCGTGGTAAAGTTAGGGAAGGTGAAAGCTTTAAAGCGCGTCGGGTAGATAAGCTGAAGTTTATGTATACGCTGCTGGATAACCCGCTGACGAGAGAAGAGCCGAAAGAAGTGTATGTTCGGGTGCTTGATCCGGACGGTGCCGTTGTATCAGACATGGCCAACGGTTCCGGCATGTTTACGGTAAACGGCAACGAAACGGTTTACACGACGAAGCAGACGATTAATTACACCAACAATAACCAGAGTGTCGAACTGCTCTACACTCGTGGTATCCCGTATAAGCCGGGCAAGTACACGGTTGAATTGTACTCAGAAGGTTATAAGATTGGCAACGGCGAATTTGCGATCAAATAAGCAAGCTGGTCATTATTAAGTACGGCGCGGCATCCGAGGGTGTCGCGCCGTTTTGTTTTACCGTTTGTAGCCGATAAAGTACAGCTTGTTCCGGGAGTCGTTGTCTGCTTTGGCTATCCGCAGCACATTCCCCTGGGTTTCCATACCACTGTTGGTAAATACCCGGTCGGTCTGATAGGTGCCGATTACCTCGCCGTTATACAGCAGGCGGATACTTTTGTCGGCCTGAGGTTGCAAGGTAATGTTCGTCAGCGTTTGGGTATTGGTATCCGGATGAAACCGGCGCAGCGTTACGGTCACCTCACTGTCCGATTCGGCCTTCAGTTCTGCTACGGGCATTTTATCAGCCGGCAGCGCAATACACAGCACATCCAGAAAGCTGTTAGTCTGGTAGGCTCCCGCCAGCCGGCCCGCCAGGGTAGCCGACTCCGGCTCAATCTCCTGCCGACACGCAGCCAGCAACCCGGTAATGACGAACAGTAAAAGTCTGTGTTTCATAATGAGTCCATCTAAGGTAAACTCCTGATGCTAAGACCCGACTTCTGCTTACACGGTTGTAAGGTACAAAAAATTTCTCTCCCTCCGGCTACTGCCCCACTACCTTCACCAGCTCGACACCCAGCTTATCCAGATCGGTCAGGGAGTTTGCCAGGATAACTACGGCCATTTGCCGGTCCTTCCGAAATCCGGCGAAGCTGGAATAACCGCCCGTTTTGCCGTTATGCCATAACCAGCCCTGAATGTCGCCAGTGGCCATATGCCACCCCAGGCCGACAACGCGCCCCTCCTGCGTATAAGTCGGCTTATGCGCCAGGGCCATAGCTTTGACCAATGGCTTAGGGCCTTTGCCCCACTGTGCCTTCAGGTAGATCAGCATATCGTTGACCGTTGACCGGATACCTCCGGCCCCGGCTAATGCCTGAAAGTCCCAAACCGAAGCAGGTTCTTTCCGGTCATTATACCCCTGGGCCATATCTGCCTGCCCGGCTTTGGTAAGGGTGATGGTTGTATGCTGCATACCCAGGAGCCGGGTAATATGGTCTTTTACCAGCGACTCGTAGGGCATGGCATGCACCCGCTCCAGAATGACGCCCAGCAGGCCAACGGCCAGGTTGGAGTATTCATACTGCGTGCCGGGCTGCCGCAAAAGTTGTGCCCGTTTCAGCCAGGCAAATAAGTCCTGGTGGGTGTAATGTTTGTAGGGGTTGATCAGGCTGATGGAACCGCTAAACAAATTATCAGGTAAGCGGGGCAGACCTGAGGTATGATTGGAAAGCATTTTAGCCGTTACCGGCACGCCATTTTTCTGCAATATCGGAATTGAATCGGGCAGGTAACGGTTTACCGGAGCCTCCAGTTTAATTTTATTGTCCCGCACAGCCTCCGCCAGCAGCGTAGCGGTAAACGTCTTACTCACCGATCCAATCTCAAACACGGTGTTACCATTGGGAAGACGATTAGTACCTTTGGCCGTTTCGCCGTAGCCGTACACAAAAACGCTGTCTTTGCGTACCACACCCACGCAAAGACCCACCACGTTGCCCTGCTCCTGCACAAACCGGGTAACAGCATCGTCGAGCCGCTTGTCCAGCACAGTCCGCAGTGGGTTCGACGTGGGCAGCAGTCGCTTCTGAAGAACTACATGTTCCGGCGTCTCTCCTCCCCTGACTATTTCGTCCTCCTGACCCGGCCATCGGCTCTGCCGCAGTTCCTGAACGGCTTTCGTTGTGGATCGCATCTGCCACAACCCGGCTTTGGCGGCTGATGAAACGATAAAAAAAAGCAAAAATGAAGGTGCAATTTTTTTCATAGCATGGGTAAAGCAACCGTCATATAACTTATTTTGTGCCGCGCTACTTCGTCTCCTCTACGCTCATTTCTTCCATCCACTCTTCGAACTCACCGGGCGAGCCATAGGCGTTGGGCAGCGTAATGGCCCGGCGGCTCCGGCGCTCGGGTGCTTTCAACTCCCACTCTTTTTCGGCTTTGGCTCCTGAGGAGGTTTCAAACACAAACGTGTATTTGCCCGGCCGCAGGTACACCTTTTTGTCGTCGGCGGGCTTCAGGTCTACTTCTTTTTCGTCTTTTTTCCGGGTATCGTTCAGGTATTTCTGATACCCCTCGGCCACCGATGCATCTACCGAATAGTCGTAGGTGAGGTAGTTCAGGCCGGCTTCGCTGTCGTCGGTGAGCGTTTTCAGTGTTAACCCTTTGTCGGTCGTCAGGCGAACGGTTGTTTTGCCGGCCGTTTTCACGTAAAACGGCAACTCAAATTTATACGCTGGTGCTTCTTCGTATTTGTTGTACATGCGGCCCCAGTTTGGGCTGTAGGAAGCCGGCTTCAGCGCGAAGATATGGATGGGCTTATTGGTGAGCGTATCCGTCAGTTGCTGGAGATGCTCAACGCTGCCGATGTACAGTGAACGGCCATGCGTGCCCACAATCAGATCGTTGTCGCGGGGATGTACTACCAGGTCGTGTACGGCAACAGCCGGCATACCACCATTCAGGTGCATAAACGTACGCCCCTTGTTAAGTGATACATACACTCCGTGGTCAGTGCCAACGTACATAATGTTTGAGTTCTTCGGGTCTTCTTTCACTACGTTCACCGGCTCCATCGGCAAATCGGTCCCGATGGGTTGCCACGTCTGACCGTAGTCGGTGGAGCGGAAGACATAGGCGTTAAAATGGTCGTCGCGGTAGCCGTTCAGGGAGACATAGACGGTGCCTTCGTCATGGGCCGAGGCCGTGACGCGGCTAACCCATAGGTCCTGCGGCAGTTTGTCGGAGATGCGCGTCCAGGTATAGCCGCCATCCTGCGAGACATGCACCAGCCCATCGTCACTGCCAACGTAGAGCAGGCCAAACTTCAGGGGTGACTCATCGATGGTCGTCAGGGTACCAAACGAGACATCGCCGGTTTTGAGCCCTTTGGTCAGGTCGCCCGAAAGGGTCTTGAATTCATCGCCCCGGTTCATGCTGCGGTGGAATCGGTTGGATCCGAAGTACACCACATCCTGGTTGTGCCGCGACAGCAGAATAGGTGCCTGCCAGTTCCACCGCAGTTTTGCCTCGCCTACCTCCTGCGGCACCGTCAGCCGCTTCATTTCGCCGGTTTGCCTGTTAATGCGAAAATAGTTGCCGAACTGGAAGCCGGTATAGACCGTGTTGTTGTCCCGCCAGTCGACCTGCACCTGCATACCGTCTCCGCCGAGCAGGCGCTTGTATGGATACTGACCGCCATCGAACCAGTCGTATGAGGCTTTGTAATTGCCCGGCCCGAACCAGACGCCGTTGTCTTGTAAGCCTCCGTACACGTTGTACGGCTTTGCCATATCCACCGCAATGGCGTAAAACTGGGCGACCGCCGGGGTATTGGCCTTGAACCAGGTTTTGCCGTTATCGTAGGTAATGTTCACCCCTCCATCATTCCCCAGAATCATGTGATTATTGTTCTTCGGATTAATCCAGAGCGCATGGTGGTCGGCATGAACGTTGCCGTTGTCCATCCCCTTGTAGGTCTTTCCGCCATCTTCGGAGCGGATGACGGGTACGCCCGCAATCACAATCTTGTCGGCATTGTCGGGTGCAATCCAGACATTCCCGAAGTAGTAGCCATAGGTGTTATACAGGCCGTCGAGGTAATCGGCGTTGACCTTGCGCCACGACTGCCCGGCATCGTCCGACCGGTACACTTCGGCGCCGATAACATCCGTGTTGATGATTCGTGAATTGGCATCGTCGGTGTATTCCAGCACGGCAATGGGTTTAATCTTATCCGATTGTACCAGTTCCTTGAGCGATTTGGCCGTGTACTTTTCGGGGAAGTTCTGCTCATCGAGGTATTCCGTCAGTACCGCATCTTCGGCTTTAAGAAAATCGTCTTTCGACATCACCCGAAGCTGGTCTTTGGTTAGCTTGTGGGGGTCGTTCTTCTGCTCTTTTTTTGGGCGGGCCGTTTGGTTGTCCAGAATCGCGTAAAGGGTATTCGTGCTCTTTGGAAAGATGCTAAGCCCGATGCGCCCGCTGTTCTCGTCCTGCGGGAAGCCACTGCTGCCGCCCGTGATCAGCTTCCAGGTAGTGCCCCCATCGGTGCTCTTGTAAATACCGGATGTTTTGCCACCTTCCACAAAATTCCAGGCCCGACGCTCTTTATGCCACATGCTGGCGTAGAGCACCTGCGGGTTAGCGGGGTCAATATCAACGTCGATAGCGCCGGTTTTATCATCGATATACAATGTTTTTGCCCAGGTTTTGCCGCCGTCGGTCGTCTTGTAAATACCCCGCTCCGGGTTCGGCGTGTAGAGGTGGCCGACAGCCGCCACCCAGGCCGTATTCGGGTTGGTCGGGTGCAGCACAATGCGGCCAATGTGGTGACTATCGGCTAAGCCCAGGTGCTGCCAGGTTTTGCCCCCATCGAGACTCTTGTACATACCCAGGCCCGCGTACGACGACCGGCTGGCGTTCGACTCGCCCGTGCCAATCCAGATGGTGTTGTTTTTCCAATCAACGGCGATAGCACCGATGGTCATTACAGCCTCATTATCGAACAGGGGCGTAAAGGAAATGCCATTGTTATCGGTGCGCCAGAGTCCACCACTAGCGTAGGCGACATAAAACTGCGTCGGATTATCCGGGTTAACGTCCAGGTCCACCACCCGGCCGCTCATGACCGTTGGCCCTACCGACCGGAAGGGGATATTCTTGATAAGCGAGGCATCGGCCAGTTTTTGGCGCTGCTGTACGCCGGCCATGCGTTCGGCAGGTGCCGTGATTGAAATTACTGCGGGCGTAGTAGCGATTTTCTTTACTTTTTTCTGAGCAACAGCGTCTGGTGGGAGGGCACACGCAACAGCCAGGGCTGTTACTGCGAGGGTTAAGTGTCTCATGCAGAAGTGATATATTGGCTTTTAGCAGGAATAATTCATGGCACAAAAATAGGTGAACATTGCTTCAGGTTTGCCAAAAATGATGAACAGACAAGTAGAAGTCCCACCGAATACTTTTAAATTTAATTGCATTTTAAACAGAACACATCTCTGTGTTTCGTTATATTTACAGAACATTATTGCACAATTTACCGTAACAACCTATGAATACGCGCCCTGATGTAATCCCCGGAATATACAATTATTGTAATTCGTGGTGTGAGCGTTGTCTGTTCACGCAGCGTTGCCAGAGTTACCTTCAGAAAAAAACAGACGAAGATACAAAAAACGCCGACCCCAACGCATCGCTGGTACAGCAGCTTACCGAAGCATTGAACCTGACGAAACAATACCTGGGTAAACTACAGCAGGAAAAAGAATCAGCCGGCGCAGATGAAGCCCGCGAAGCAGAGAGACAGGCCCTGGAAATTCAGGCCGCTTTTCGTCGGCAGCAGGCTAAACAGCATCCGGTTTCCATGCTGGCGAATCGCTACCTGACCTCGACCGGCCATTGGCTGCACCAGGAGAAGAGCCTGCTGGAAGACGCCGGCCGGCAGCAGTTGCAGGAAGTAAGTTTGGAGATTCGGTCTGACGATGAAGCACTTGCCATCCTTAACAGCCTTAAAGATGCCTGTGAAATCATCCGCTGGTACCGTACATTAATTCCGGTAAAAACCACTTCGGCCCTGCGTATCCTGACGGAACCTACCACCGATAGCCACTTACTGGATTACTACAACGGCAAAGCCAAACTGTTGCTGGTCAGCATCGATCACTCCATGGCTGCCTGGGAGACGGTTATCACCCTTTTCCCCGACAAAACCGACGATATACTGGATATGCTCGCCCTCCTCTACACCCTCCGCCGGGAAGTCGAAGCGCTGTTTCCGGATGCGCGGGCGTTCAGACGACCGGGGTTAGATTGAGACGGTTTTAAGTTTCAGGTTTCAGGTTGCTCTGCCTTAACCTGGAACCTGGAACCTGGAACATTGAACTTGGAACGTTCTCGTTCTATTTTTTAACAATCACAAACTCCACCCGCCGGTTTTGCTGGCGGCCTTCGTCGGTGTCGTTGGTGGCAACGGGCTTGCTTTCGCCGTAGCCTTTGCTGCCGACGCGGTCGGGCTCGATACCTTTGCCGATGAGGTATTCCCGCACGGAGTCGGCGCGGTCCTGCGAGAGTTTCAGGTTTGACTCGTCGGAGCCGGTATTGTCGGTATGACCGCCGAGTTCGATGGTCATTTTGGGATTCTCGTTCAGGGTGACGACAACGCGGTCAAGCTCGGGGAAGGACTCAGGACGCAGTTCGGATTTGTTGACGTCGAAGAAGATGTTGTTCAGACGCACGGAGCGGCCCACTTCGATGGGTACCAGTTTCAGCTCTTTGCCTTTGATTTCCTGGTAGCCCTTGGTTTCGGTCAGGTCTATGTTTTCCCCTTCGGCGATGAAGTCTTTAGCAATGGCTCTCATGCTGTATTTCTTGCCGTAGGGCAGCACAATCTTGTATTCACCCGTGAGCGGGTTGGAGATAGCCTCCCCGGCTTCGGCACCGTCGGGCAGCGTCTCATACACAATGCGGGCTTCAATAGGCTTGCCGGTTTTCTCATCTATTACCTTGC
Organism: Nibrella viscosa; assembly: GCF_039541875.1. Taxonomy (NCBI): domain Bacteria; kingdom Pseudomonadati; phylum Bacteroidota; class Cytophagia; order Cytophagales; family Spirosomataceae; genus Nibrella; species Nibrella viscosa. The sequence continues at coordinate 263,554 of NZ_BAABHB010000007.1, forward strand.
CGCTAATCAGCACCACGGGGTCGGGCAGCGTCTCTTTCGGAGCCTGGGTATCGGGCTGGCTGGTGTCGATTAGCTTGATGCGGACCACATCGCCTTTTCCCATCGTGTTCTTGAACGTGGTCATGTAGGCGTATTCGCCGGAAGCCGCTACGGAGTAGTAGGCATCATAGCCTTCGGTGTTGATGGCCGGGCCCAGGTTCACCGGTTTCGACCAGCGTTTCCAGGTTTTATCAACCCGCTTGGTCACGTAAATATCATTGCTGCCCAGGCCACCTTCACGGTCGCTGGAGAAGTACAGCGTAGCCCCGTCGGGAGCCAGAAAAGGCGTTGTCTCGGTAAATTTGGAGTTGACATCCGGGCCGAGGTTCATCGGCTTACTCCAGGAGCCGTCTTTTTGCCGGAAGCTGACGTAAATATCATCCTCCTTGCTGTTCTTCTTCTCGCTGAACGCCATAACCAGCACCTTGCCGTCGGCCGACATAAAGCCGCAATCGAACTGCCCCTGGCTCATTTTTTCATAACCCGGAATAGCCAGTTTCTGCGGAGCCGACCAGCCGTTAGCCGTGCGCTTGCTGATGGAAAAGCCTCTGGTTTCGTAATTGCCGTTGTTGTAGGCCCCCTTAATGAGCATGGTATTGCCGTCGGGCGTGATGCTGTAGGCGCTGTTATACTCGTCCTTGTTGAGCGGGAAGCCCATACGCCGGGCGGTGCCCCACTTCCCGTCGGGTTGCAGTTCCGAGTACCAGATATCCTGACTGCCTTTGGCCCCGTGGGTATTCTGTGGGTGGCTGATGCGGGCAAAATAGAGCGTTTTGCCGTCGGGCGAGATTACCGGATTAATTTCGTTGTACTCCGTATTGACCTGCCCGCCCAGGTTTTCGGCTTTGGCCTGGGTATTCTGCTGGGCAATGGCTTTGCCGGCCATAATAGAGAAAAGACCTATCAGAATAGCGCCTTTACAGTTCATTCGCTTTACGCTCAGGTGGTTTTACAAAAAACGAAGATACGCTATTGTTAGTCTACTGGCCCCCGGTTATATAACCTCCTCCCAAAAAGCTTCGAACTCCGCCAGAATCTCGTCAATGGTTTCTGCCACAATGAGCAATGCCCGGTTTTCCGGCTTCAGAAAGCCTTCTTCTACCATACGATCGAGCTGCTTCAGCATCAGGTCGTAAAAGCCGTTGACGTTAAGAACCGCCACCGGACCATCGTACAGCTTTAGCTGCCGCCACGCCAGAATCTCGAATAGCTCATCCAGTGTACCGTAACCACCGGGCAGCGCAATAACGCCTTTGGAAAGCTGCACCATCTTGAACTTCCGCTCGTGCATGGTCTCCACAAAGTGCAGTTCAGTAAGAGTTTTGTGGGCCACTTCCAGTTGGGCCAGAAAGTTGGGGATCACGCCGGTTACCTGACCGCCGGCCGTTAAAGCCGCATCGGCCACGGTACCCATCAGGCCGAGGTTGCCGCCCCCGTAGATGAGCCGGATTTTGCGGGATGCCAGTTTTTGCCCCAGTTCAACGGCAACATCCCGGTATTTCATGTTGGTTCCGGGGTTGGAACCGCAGTAAACTACTATACTTTGCATATACAATTCAAATAACACTACACCAACTCGTTCGCTACTTTCAGGATGTCCAGTCCGCCGTAGGTGCCGGAACTCATCAGCAAAAATACATTGGCGGCCTGCCGCTGCTGCAACAGAAAATTCTCCAGGTCCGCGGTGTCGGTAAATACGTTCAGGTCGGGCCGGTCGAAGGCGGTTTTTACATCGTCGACGGAGATGGGTGCCAGGCGCTTCTGCTGGAGCGTGTGTTCGTTGAAGTACACAGCCGCCACATCGGCCGCGTCGAGCCGGTTTTTGTACTGGCTCAGAAAATTTTTGTTCAGGCTGCTGAACGTATGCAGTTCCACGGCTGCCAGCAGCTTACGGTCGGGATACTGCTCTTTTACGGCCTGCGTGGTAGCCTCAACTTTGGAGGGGGCGTGGGCAAAATCGCGGTATAATATCCGGCCGTCGTTCTCGGCCACTTTTTCCAGTCGACGGGCAGCTCCCTTGAAACTCTGAATGGCTTCGTAGAACATTTCGCTGGTGACACCCAGTCGGTCGCAGACGGCCATGGCTCCGCTGATGTTCTTCATGTTGTGTTCGCCGAACACCAGCACCGGCACATCTCTTCCGGTGTCGGTAACCAGTACAGTCTGACCATGCAAAATCCGGTGCCGATGCGCTTGATAGGGGACACTATGCACATCGGGACGTTCCTTGAGACCAATGACGTCAAGCATATCATCGGTTTCGTCGAAGATGAGTACCCCCGCCTTCGGCATCGCTTCGGCCAGCAGTTCAAACTGGTCGACGTACTCTTCGTAGGTCGGATAAATGTTGACGTGGTCCCAGGCAATGCCGCTGATAACGGCGATATGGGGCTGGTAATGCACGAACTTCGGGCGCTGATCGAGGGGTGACGTGGCATACTCGTCGCCTTCGATGACGATGAGCGGAGCGTCTTCGGTCAGTCGCACCATCGTGTCAAAGCCCTCAATCTGGGCACCCACCAGGTAATCAAAATTCCGGTTGAAATACTTCAGCACGTGCAGAATCATGGCCGTAATAGTGGTTTTGCCATGACTGCCGGTGATAACGACCCGCTGTTTCTGCTCGCTTTCCTGAAAGATGTATTCGGGGTACGAGTACACCGGCAGGCCTAATTCCTGCGCTCTGGCCAGTTCCGGATTATCGGCTCTGGCGTGCATACCCAGAATAACGGTATCGAGGTCTTTATGAATTTTTTCCGGGAACCAGCCATCCTGTTCGGGCAGCAGGCCATACTGCTGCAACCGCGTGCGGGAGGGTTCGTAGATTTCGTCGTCGGAACCGGTGATCTGATATCCCTGCCGATAAAGGGCAATCGCCAGGTTATGCATGGCGCTGCCACCAATGGAAATAAAATGAATAGCCTTCGGCTTCATTCGCTGATTTGTCTGGTCGGAAATGGGTGCAAAATTACGGTAACTTTTCGGTTTGCCGAAACCGGGCCGATAATCTGCCGGAGCGGTAAAATTTATGGGTATTCAGAATCAAAAACCAGCAGTTTTGCGTTGTGTAACTTGGGTATGATGTTCAGTTGCCTGACATTGTATTTTGTGCCAATTTCGCACACTTTTTTTTTGACCAACCAAACACGTTTTATGCGCCGGACTAAGGGATGAAGACTTACACCGACCTGATCGAACAGACCTTTGAATTTCCTACACTGGAGTTTCACGTCGAAAACAATGAACTGCTGTTCAATAATGTACCCTTGATGGACATTATCAAACAGTACGGTACACCGCTCAAACTGACGTATCTGCCGAAAATCACTGAGCATATTGAACACGCCCGACTGCTTTTCAAGAACGCGATAAAGCGGTATAATTACAAGGGAACGTACACGTACTGTTATTGTACCAAGTCATCCCATTTCCGTTTCGTGCTGGAAGAAGCACTGAAAAATAATATTCACCTGGAGACCTCTTCGGCTTTCGACATCCCCATTATCCGGGAATTGTATAAGCTGGGTAAGGTGAACCAGAGTACCTACATCATCTGCAACGGCTATAAGCGGCCCCTGTACACCCAATACATCCGGGAGCTGATTGAGGATGGATTTACCAACTGTATTCCGGTGCTTGACCATCTGGGTGAGATTGACGCGTATGAAAATGTCAGCGCCGAAACGGTAAATCTGGGTGTTCGGATTGCGACGGATGAGGAACCGAATTTTGCTTTTTATACTTCGCGGCTGGGTATTCGCTACAGCGACATCAACGAGCTGTATAAAACCAAGATTGCCAACAGCGAGAAGTTTAAGCTAAAGATGCTGCACTTCTTCATCAATACGGGCATCAAAGACAGCGCGTATTACTGGAGTGAGTTGAGCCGCTTCATGTACAAGTACTGCGAACTACGGAAACTCTGCCCGGATCTCGACTCCATCGACATTGGGGGTGGCCTGCCGATTCAGACGTCGTTTCAGTTTGCGTACGATTACCAGGCGATGATTGACCAGATCATCGAGAGTATCCAGTGGATTTGCAACAAAAACAACGTGCCGGTGCCGCATATCTTTACGGAGTTCGGCAGCTACACGGTGGGTGAAAGCGGGGCGGTTATCTACAAGGTAATCGACCAGAAGCTGCAGAACGATAAGGAGCTCTGGTACATGATCGACGGCTCGTTTATCACGCAGCTTCCCGACTCGTGGGGCTTAGGGCAGAAATACATCATGCTGGCGGTTAACAACTGGGACAACCCGTACCAGAAGGTCAACCTCGGCGGCCTCACCTGCGACTCGCACGATTTCTACAATACCGAAGCGCACAGCGCCGACCTGTACCTGCCCATTTTCGACACCGATATGGAAGACCAGTACGTGGGTCTGTTCCATACGGGGGCCTACCAGGAATCGCTGGGCGGCTACGGCGGTATTCAGCACTGCCTGATTCCGGCCCCGCAGCACGTGATTGTGGAGAAAGACGAAAACGGGAGCATCAAAACCCGGCTGTTTGCCCCGGAACAGAACAGCGATGTGATGCTGCGTATCCTGGGCTTCAACCCGTCTGACGAGCCGGCTCCTACCGAAAAAGAAGCCGCTGAGGCCGAAGCTGCCGCCGAGTCTGAGGCTACAGCGGAGACCGAAAAAGAAAGTCAGCCGGAAGCGGAGTTAGTAAGAGAAGAAAATTAGTATCTTTACCGTTAATAGACAGTTAGTCTGTCTATTAACGGTATTTTTATCGAATGAACATGAAGAAGCTACTTATCTTTTGCGGTGTCATCTCCTTGCTATCGCTTAGTTCATGCGCCCGCCGGGGTGCGTGTCCGGCCTACGACAGCGCTTACCACCAAACCGAACGCGCTGTATCAACCAACGCTTAATACATACCGCGAGGCCTCCAGTAGGCTGGCGGCATGACCGTCGCCTACCGGGGGCTGTGGTATATTGTGAGTGATGTATACCGTCCGGACACCCACGCGCCGACCGGCCTGGATGTCGCGCAGGGCATCCCCAAACATCCAGGAGCCGCTCACGTCGATATTGTATTTGGCAATGGCCTTCTCCAGCAGCAGCGATTCGGGTTTGCGGGCCAGCGAGCGTGAGGTGAAGTCGGGATGGTGCGGACAGTAGTAGATATCGTCCAGCACGTTGCCGCACTTCGTCTGAATATAGTGGTGGCAGCGCATCACATCGTCGCGGGTGTACAGTCCCTTGGCAATGCCTGCCTGATTGGTAATCACAATCAGCAAATAACCGGCTTCTTTCAACATCTGTAGCCCCTCGGCTACGCCATCCGGAATTACCATATCCTCGGTTCGGTAGACATAATCGACCCGGTCTTCATTCAAAACGCCATCCCGGTCCAGGAAAATAGCCTTTTTCATCTCTGTAAAATTGTCAACGGTGTGAGTGAGCCTTTGTAAACTTTGCTCAAGAGTAATACTTTTCTGCTAATTTTTATAAATTAAATTAGCACACGAAGTGAATATTATAATTTATTAACAAAAAAGCCGGCAATAAGACCGGCTTTTCTGAGGCAACAGCCCTTTTGTGTTATCTCTCGCTCGTCCGCCGGCCCGCCGGAGCGGATTGTATCGCGAGCGGGGGCGCGGGTCAGCGAATCAGTTGTACCCAGCCTTTGTACTGCCGGTCAATCTGGGCGCTGGAGAGTACATAGTAGTACGTTCCGGCAGGCAGGTCGTCGCCGGTCCACTCGTTCCGGTAAGCCTCGCTTCGGTACACCCGCCCTCCCCAGCGGTTGAAGACTTCCAGCCGCCAGGGAAGCAGGCTGATGCCCTCGATAAAAAACGTTTCATTGACCCCATCGCTGTTAGGGGTGAACACATTGGGTATGTTACCAGGGCAGTCGACAACCCGGATACGAATGCTATCCGCCTGCCGGCAGGCAGCCGATTCCGAGCGCACCCAGTACAGGCCGGATTCGGCCACCGACAGGGTGGACCCCTGGAAGCCGTTACTCCACAACAAGGTTGTGTTAGGGGCACTCGTCGGTGTTATGGCGAAAGGAATGCCCCGGCACAAGGTGGTATCGGCCGGCAGGCGCAGGGTCACTTCCTGAGCCACGCGAAAGGAGTCGGTCAGCGTACAGAGGCCGGAGGTAGCGGTAACCGAATACAGCCCGGCCTGACGGATAGTGTAGGTTGGGGCGGTAGAACCGTCCTGCCAGCGGTACTGGGTTTGTGAATCATCGGGCAGTGATAGGTCGATAGACCGGGCCGGGCACAGGATGGTATCCCGCAGGGAGAACAGAGGGTAATTGGTAAGATTTGTTTCGGTTACCAGTACATCATCAATGAAGTAATAAGCTCCTCGTCCGCGTCTGTCGACTTCTATGTAGCTGGTCTGTTGGTCACTAAAAAAGTTCCCGATGGTTAAAAACTGGTAGGCTTCTTTTGCCTGAAAGCAGCCACTTACCTTGTGCCATCGACCTGTTTCACTAACAATACGAGATTCGTTGATTTGGGGGAGATACAAAAATTCAGAAAACTGATTAGTATTCCCCACAGGCTTGTAGATTGAATCTACTGAAAAATAGGCACCCAAATTATTACTGTAACAAGAGGCTATAGAGCCAAAATTAACATCGAATGGAGAAACGTAAAATTCTACATAGTAGGTCCGCCCAACTGTGAGAGGGCTGGTTAATTTAACCTGTATATATTCCCGGTACGGCTGTGCCCCCGATATTACACTTAGCCTGGGAGAATTCCCTAATGTATAAAGGCCCGCACATACATTACCTGTATGGGGTTGAAAGCTATATCTACTTAAATTATTGGTACATGTGTCAGCTATACCTGTAACAAAGTGAATATCGCTGGTTCCGCCAGTAGGCGCTACCCAGTCATAAACATAATTTTTAATGTTATCAAGTGGGGAAAAGATTCCGCCACAATGAGTTCTTCTAATAGATTCGAAACTCGAATTTGGAACCAGATTCTGGGCACATAAGCGAAATTGAGAAGCAACCGTTATAAAAACACAAATTAATAAGCGAAAGACGGCCATGGTACTTTTAATCGTTAGCTTGTAGACTTAACTCGACTACTGATTTGCTGACCAACAATTTGGAGGTTGTGAAATGAAGTCTTTTTAACGTTTAAGGTCTATTAACAAATAAGAACAGCAGACCATTTGTATAGTCTGCTGTTCTTAGATTACTATTTTATTCCAGAATTATTTGATGCTTTTCAACTTCGTTGCCAACTTTTACATGGAGGTAGTAAGTACCTCTGGCTAAGTCTTTCGTAGAGATTTCAATTGAACTTTTGCCACTAAAAGACTGCGTTAGTTGTTGTGCATCTGCCTGATAACACGCTTTTCTGCTTTCATCATATAAGGTTATCCCTTGTATGACAGTACCTGCCATATCATCATAATCCAACAATAAACTCACGACATCTTTGCCTGGATTAGGACCAACTCGATAACCTGAATAGCCTTCTTGTGTACTCAGGTAAAAAGTCCATGACCCGCCACCGGAACACCGGTTACTTGCCTCGACAACGACCCGAACAAAATTGCTAAAACTTACACTACAATTACTACCACTAGTATACAACGAGCCACTACCATTGGCTACGTACCAGTTGATAGACGATGCACCGCCAATAGTGGCAGCTAAATTGCAGTAACCACTGGGTACGTAGTAGGTACCACCATTCCAGAAATTTCCGTTTATAGTTCCATTACTTACCGATGCAGGACCATACCAGAGAATGGCGGAACTTGACGTATTATAAGGTGCATTACAATCGGAGTAATACGCCGTTATCGACACAGTTCCAACCTGACCATTGGAAACCCCACTACTTGGTACAGTTATTATCATAGGGTCCAAACCAGGGCCGCCTTGTGAGCCCCAAAATGGACCATATCCAGAATTATAATTTCCAACAGTAAATAACCAATTAGATGGTCCGTTCCATTGGATGCCACAGTGAAAGTAACACGGGTCAGAAGGAGAGGAAGGCAGTGTAGGAACTGCGCTGATGGATATACTTTCTCCCAGGGAACATCCAACGACTAATCCACCGTTAGGTACACCTGGACTTGGCGGATTGGTACAGGTAAATGTTTTGGCTTTATTAGTTTTGGCGTTTTTTACAACTTTTAAAGGTCTCGATTTTACTCGTGCTTTTTTGTAATCACTAGCTGGTCTTTTTTTATCCTCAGGCGATGTTGGTGAGTTTCTAAAGGTAGAATTGGCTAAGGAAGTTAACCTTATAAGATTTCTACCATTGATAGTACTCTTGGCTTTTACTGAAATACCATATAGCCCAGACAGGATGAAAAGAAGTGTGCCTAAAAATAGGCCAAAACTTGTTTTGGTTAGTAAATGCATAAATTTCATAATTATGAAGTGATTAAATGTGAAAAAATGAAATGTTTGCTATGAAGCAGTTCGGTGCAGACCTTAAACTATAGATGCCACTATTCAGCCAATCCCTGGCGGGATGTTATTAAGTTTGGTATTGAGTGTTCCTTTTTGAGAAACAAGTCATGTGCTGAACAAACACCTCAGTAGTACAAATACACACAGGAAACGGATTAATTTAATCTGGAGCTAACGGTTTCATAACGTTTCAAGATTTAGAGGAGTAATCTAAAGTCACATATAGTTAGTTATTAAAACCATATAAAATATTAGAAAAATCTTAATCCCGTATAAAGTCTTGATAATCAGTAGAGATTTAGTTTACAGATTTATTAAACGGTAGCTTTATGGTGGCAGCCTCGCTGGTTTTACAATGTTTCAGCTTACTTGAGTATGAGAGTGAAAGGGGTTTTACAACAGGATGGCCTCAGCACGGACATGTAACCGGCACGGAGATAGTCATTGACAATAAAAAAAGCCGGCCTCGCGACCAGCTTTTCTGAGGCAACAGCCCTTTGGCTTTACCTGGAAAGTGCCAAGAGACTCTCTTCCAGTGTTTTGATTTTGGCTTCAGCATCGGCGAGTTTCTGCCGTTCCCGCTCCACTACATCGGGCTTGGCGTTGGCGACAAACTTCTCGTTGGCCAGCTTTTTCTGCACCGAATCGCGGAAGCCTTTGGTGTACTCCAGCTCTTTTTCGAGGTTGGCCCGCTCCTGATCCACGTCAATTTCGCCGGCGATGTTGATGTAAAACTCATTGCCTTTAATCACAAACGACATACCCTCGGCCTTATCGCTGACGTACTGTATCTCCGACACATTCGCCAGTTTCTGAACCAGACTCTCCAGCGGCCGGAACCGGTCCGGCGTTTCGGTGCGGATGGCCAGCGGCAGCTCCGTCTTCGGCGCAATCTGCTTGCTGTTGCGGATGTTCCGGATGCCGGATACCAGCTCGAACAAGAGGTCAAAATCGGCTAGAACCTGCATATCCACCGAGCCTGCTTTGGGGTAATCGGCTACGCAGATACTTTCGCCGTCCTGCCGGGGGCGGATGTCCTGCCAGATTTCTTCGGTGATGAACGGCATGAACGGATGCGTCAGCTTCATCAGCCGCTCAAAGAAATCAATGGTGCTCTCGTATGTTGCCTTATCGATGGGAAGCTCGAAACCCGGCTTAATCATCTCCAGGTACTGCGAGCAGAAATCGTCCCAGATAAGTTTATAGATGGTCTGCAACGCATCCGACATCCGGAACTTGCTGAAATGGTCCTGCAAGTCGGTTATCGTCTGGCTCAGCTTTGCCTCAAACCAGCGAATAGCCAACTCATTGCCGCCATTTGCCGGCTGCTCGGTTACCTGCCAGCCTTTTACGAGCCGGAAAGCATTCCAGATTTTGTTACAGAAGTTACGCCCCTGCTCACATAGCTTTTCATCGAACAGCAGGTCGTTGCCGGCCGGGGAACTGAACAGCATACCCGTCCGCACGCCGTCGGCACCATACTGTTCTATAAGGCCAACCGGGTCGGGCGAGTTACCCAACTGCTTCGACATCTTACGACCGAGCTTGTCGCGCACCATACCCGTGAAATACACATTCCGGAACGGCAGATGACCTTTAAATTCATAACCAGCTATAATCATCCGGGCGACCCAGAAATAGATGATATCAAAACCAGTTACGAGGTCATTCGTCGGGTAATAGTAGTTTATATTGGTATTGTCCGGGTCTTTGAATCCGTCGAACACCGACATGGGCCACAACCACGACGAGAACCAGGTATCCAGCACGTCCTCGTCCTGCGTCAGGTCGGCTTCGGTCAGGGCAAACAGCAGCCGCTCACGCTGCGCTTTCCGCAAGGCTTCCCGCTTGTTCTTGGCCACGATAATGGTACCGTCTTTCATGTAAAACGCCGGAATCCGGTGCCCCCACCACAATTGACGGCTTATACACCAATCGTGCGGGTTTTCCATCCACGAGCGGTACATATTCTTGAACTTAGCCGGGTGCAGTTGAATAGTATCATTCATGACGTTCTCCAGCGCCGGCTTCGAGAGGTCCTTCATTTTCAGGAACCACTGCAGCGACAATTTCGGCTCAATCACCGCATTGGTACGCTCCGAGAAGCCCACATTCGACTTGTACTCTTCCGTCTTAACGAGGTACCCTTTCTCCTCCAACTCCTTCATAATGGCCTTGCGGGCGGCAAAGCGGTCCATACCCACGAAGATTTGCGCCTGCTCGTTCAGCGTACCGTCTTCGTTCAGGATGTCAATCACCGGCAGGTTATGCTTCACGCCGAGCTCGTAGTCGTTCGGGTCGTGAGCGGGCGTTACCTTCAGACAGCCCGTTCCGAAGTCCATGGTTACGTACTCATCCGTGATAATGGGTATCTCCCGGTCTATCAACGGAATCAGCACTTTTTTGCCGTGCAGGTGCTTGTACCGCTCGTCGTTGGGGTTCACGCAGATGGCGGTATCGGCCATAATCGTCTCCGGCCGAACGGTAGCAATCGTTACAAACTCACCCTCCTGCCCTTTTATCGGGTATTGGATATAGCTAAGCTTCTGCTGAACTTCTTTCGTAATTACCTCTTCGTCGGAGACGGCCGTGCGGCCCTGCGGGTCCCAGTTCACCATCCGGACACCCCGGTAAATCTGGCCTTTGTTGTATAGGTCGACGAACACCTCGATAACAGCATCGTACAGGGCCGGCTCCATGGTAAAGCGGGTCCGGTCCCAGTCGCAGGACGCACCGAGTTTGCGGAGTTGCTGCAGGATGATACCGCCGTATTTATGCGTCCACTCCCAGGCATGTTCGATAAACTTCTCCCGGCCAATGTCTTTTTTGCTGACGCCCTGCTCTTTCAGCATGGCCACCACTTTGGCTTCGGTCGCGATAGACGCGTGGTCGGTACCGGGCACCCAGCAGGCGTTTTTGCCCTCCATCCGGGCTTTCCGGATCAGCACATCCTGAATCGTGTTGTTCAGCATGTGACCCATATGCAGCACACCCGTAACGTTCGGGGGCGGTATCACAATGGTATACGGCTCCCTGTCGTCAGGAGTGGATTTGAAGAACTGCTTGTCCAGCCAATACTGGTACCACTTTTCTTCAATGTCTTTCGGATTATACGTCTTCGAAATCATGCTCAGCTATCCTTTGCGTCCTCTGCGAAACCTTAGCGCCTTTGCGGTTAAATCTACAACAGAGGCAATACGTTTTAGCAGCAAACAGAACGTTCTCAATAAAGTGCCACAAAATTAGTTAATTCAGAACGGGCGCGAAAACGAAAGCCTTTTTTCGTAGTTTTAACAAGACACTTCACTCCTGCACACCATGGAATTCGGCAAAGTACATAACCTCCATACCGTCGATTTCAGGCTGCCGCCCGGCCACCCCTATAACCTGAAAGTTTGGGAGACAACAGAGCCTGCATCGCACCCGGAAGTCTACATCGGCGGCCCCATCTGGGCCAATAAAAACTATGTCGGCAAGATTTACCCTTCCCAGGCGAAGGAAAAAGATTTCCTCTCTTACTACACCCGGCAGTTCAACACCATCGAGCTGAACCTGACGCACTACCAGATTCCGACCGCAGCCATGATTGACAAGTGGAAACGCGATGCCGTGGAGGGGTTTGTCTACTGCCCGAAGTTTCCGCAGGTCATCAGCCACGAGCGCATGCTGGTCGGCTGTGAAGCGCTGACGGAAGAGTTTGTCGATGCCGTGCTGGGTCTGGAAGAGTTCTTAGGCACCACCTTTCTGCAACTGCCTCCTGCTTTCGGTCCTGATAAATGGCCAGTCCTGGAGCGATACCTCAGAAGTCTGCCGGATGACTTAGAGGTCGCCGTCGAGTTCCGCCACCCCGACTGGTTCCGCAAAGCCGATGGCGGTTCGACCTGGCAACGGACCCTGGAAGGCCTGCACACTCTACGCCGGGATGTGGTGATGACCGACGTAGCCGGTCGGCGCGACGTGCTGCACATGAGTGTATCAAGCCCCGTGCTGGTGCTGCGGTTCATCGCCAACGACGGCCACCCCACCGACTTCACCCGAGCCGATGCCTGGGTACAGCGACTGAAGACCTGGTTTGAGCGTGGCCTGCAAACCGCCTACCTCTTTATCCACGGCGGAGCCGAAAACGACACCACACCCGAGCTGGTACTCCACTGGGTACGGCAGCTAAACGAGCATTGCGGCCTGAACCTCAAAGAGCCAACCTTGCAGCCGAAGGTCGTGCAGGGGAGTTTGTTTTAAAATTTGCTAACTTGTTACAAGCACAGGCAGCAGGATATGACCTATAAAGACCGAATCAGTTCTGACCACCAGATTATGTTAGGTAAGCCGGTTATCAAAGGAACCCGGATTACTGTAGAACTTCTCTTGCGTAAGATGTCTCAGGGAGCTACTATCCCCGATTTACTCACCATGTATCCTCATCTGGAAGAGGCTGATATTCTGGCTGCATTGATGTATGCCTCTGAGGTACTGGCCAACGAGGAAGTTATCGACGGTTCAGCGGCATGATTATAGCCGATGAAATCATTGTAATTTTCCCCTCACGAGAGTACCTTTGCCTCATGATTTTAGCAATCGCATTTCATCAGCACCATCATCACGTCTGCCAATGAGGACAGACCGGTGCTTTTGTTTTTGTGACCCGTATTGAACGAAATTACTTTCCGATACACACAAAGCCCGGTTCTGTCGATGAGCCGGGCTTTTTTGCTATGAAAACAGTCATCATCAAATACAACGCCGGCAACGTCCAGTCCGTCATGTACGCGCTGGACCGGCTGGGCGCCGGCTACCTGCTCACCGACGACGAGGCCGAAATCCGTTCCGCCGACAAGGTTATCTTCCCCGGCGTGGGCGAAGCCAGCACAGCGATGGCATACCTCCGTGAACGGGGGCTGGATACGCTGATTCCGTCGCTGAAGCAGCCGGTGCTGGGTACCTGCGTCGGTATGCAGCTCATGTGCCGCTACTCTGAGGAGAACAACACGACCTGCATGGGCATTTTCGATATTGATGTCCGGCGGTTCCCGACTACTCCGGGTTATAAAGTACCGCACATGGGCTGGAACAGCATCAGCAACCTGCGTAGTCCGCTAACGGCCGGTCTGCCGGAGCAGGCCTATATGTATTTTGTCCACAGCTACGCGGCTGATGTTTGCGACTATACCATCGCCGAGTGCGAATACGTTCGCCCGTTCAGTGCCATGCTGCACAAAGAAAACTTTTATGCCGCCCAGTTTCACTGCGAAATCAGCGGTAATGTTGGGCAACGAATATTGGAGAATTTTTTGAGGTTGTAAGTGTACCCCGGATCGGATCGATTTCTATGATCTAAACAAGTGAAATCGTATAATTTTCGTCATAATTTCTGTTCTGGCGAACACAGGCAAAAATCCGTTGGACAATCTTGTTGCGTACATTGTTGAGTACTAA
>NZ_BAABHB010000008.1:0-256910 GCF_039541875.1 Nibrella viscosa
CGTTCGACTTGCATGTATTAGGCCTGCCGCTAGCGTTCATCCTGAGCCAGGATCAAACTCTCCATCGTAAATATATATCACAGTCTCACGACTGCTTGCCCCATAAGGGGCTGTCTTATTGCCTAAATTAGTGCTTATTGCTGATGTCAATACGTCAAAGAACTTCTTCCCTTTCGGGTCGGCGGCCAACCGTTGTTGGCCTGTTTCATTGAATTGGACTGCAAAGGTAGTAGGTTATTTTTCCTTTGTCAAGACCCGCTTCAAAAGTTTTTTGGTTTTTTATTCCGCCTGCATAAAAGGGTAACTTATCTGTTTCGGCGGCACAAAGGTTTCCTTGATTGTTCGTGGAGATACCCAACGCAGCAGGTTGAGCAACGAACCCGCCTTGTCGTTAGTTCCTGAACCTCGGGCACCACCAAATGGTTGCTGGCCCACTACGGCCCCGGTCGGCTTATCGTTAATATAGAAGTTACCGGCAGCGTGCCTTAATTGTGTGGTAGCCTTCTCGATTATTTCTCTGTCTTTAGCGAATATAGAACCCGTTAGCGCATACGGTGACGTTTGGTCTACCAGCTTTTTGATTTGCTCAAATTCCTCTGGTTGATAGACATACACAGACAGCACTGGTCCAAAGATTTCTTCACACATGGTGCGGTAGGCCGGATCATCTACGCGCAGAATTGTTGGTTCGACAAAGTAGCCTTTTGAGTCGTCGTAGCTGCCACCGGCAATTACCTCAACCCCTTCGCTGTTCTTAGCTTCTTCAATGTACTGAGCTATTTTATCAAATGAGCGCTTATCGATAACGGCATTGATGAAGTTGGTAAAGTTTTCCACCCCACCCATTTTGCAGGTAGCCAGTTCAGTAACAAGCCTTTCCTTGAGTTGCGGCCACATGGTTGTGGGCACGTATGCTCGTGATGCAGCCGAACATTTTTGTCCCTGGTACTCAAAAGCACCCCGAATCAGGGCTACCACAACCTCATCTATGTCGGCTGATTCATGCACAAGCACAAAGTCTTTACCGCCTGTTTCGCCAACAATACGTGGGTAAGAATGATACTTATGAATATTGCTGCCAATTATCTCCCAAATTGTCTGAAACACTTTGGTGCTGCCGGTGAAATGGATGCCGCCAAAGTCCTGATGATTAAAGATAATCTCGCCGGCTACGGGACCATCTACATAAATCAGATTAATAACACCCTTAGGGAGCCCAGCTTCCTGGAGTACTTCCATAATCACCTTTGCTGAATAGATTTGCTGATAAGCAGGCTTCCAGACGACGGTGTTCCCCATCATTGCTGGAGCCGATGGCAGATTCCCGGCAATAGCCGTGAAGTTGAAAGGTGTTAAGGCAAAAACAAATCCTTCGAGCGGGCGGTATTCCTGCCGGTTCCAGACACCTGGCGATGAGTTTGGCTGCTGCTGGTAAATCTGCGTCATGAAATAGACATTAAACCGCAGGAAATCTATTAGTTCGCAGGCAGAGTCAATTTCTGCCTGGTACGCATTTTTAGACTGGCCGAGCATTGTGGCTGCGTTTATTTTAGCCCGGTATGGTCCGGCAATCAAATCAGCTGCTTTCAGAAAAATGCTGGCCCGGTGCTCCCACGACATGGTTTCCCAGGCCTCCTTAGCCTGTAATGCGGCATCAATGGCCTGCTGAATGTGTTCTGCGTCGCCTTCGTGGAAATACCCCAAGGTGTGTTGATGGTCGTGTGGGGGAGCAATCCGGATGGTTTTTTCGGTCCTAACTTCCTCTCCATTTATGTACATGGGAATGTCCTCTTCTCTGGAGCGCATGTCGGTCAGTGTTTTTTTGAGGTTCTCCCGCTCCGGTGAGCCGGGTCGATACTCCTTGACAGGCTCATTGACCGGCGTCGGAACATTGTAAAATCCGTACGTCATAGCTGGTTTTTAGTTTTAACAAAAATACAGATTAGGCGATGTCTTCGTTCACTCTTTTCGCGAGTAGGATTACTTTTAACCCCATCAGCATTTATGTTTCAGCAGGTTTTGCCGTAATTTGCTTAACTTTTCCAACACTTGTCATGCGCTTTTACAGTACAAACAATCCGGATGTAACGGTTTCGGCAGAAGAAGCTCTTTTTCATAGTATGCCCGCTGATAATGGGCTCTATATGCCCGCTGTTGTTCCCTACCGGAATGCTTCTTTCGTCGATCATATCGCAGAAGGCTCTTTAGCGGACATAGCGTTTGAGATTAGCCGCCTGTATTTTGGTGATACGGTTCCTGACCATGCCCTGGCTGATTTAGTGCAGCAGGCTTTTCCGTTTGATACGCCGGTGTATGAGCTTGAAAAAGCACGGAAGTATGTGCTTGAGCTATTTCATGGGCCCTCTCTCGCCTTTAAAGACGTAGGTGCGCGGTATATGGCGGCTTTTATGTCGTACTTCTCGCAGAAAACGGATAAGGAAATCAACATTCTGGTAGCTACTTCCGGTGATACCGGTGGCGCTGTAGCGATGGGTTTTCACAATGTTGAAGGTGTGCGTGTCTCTATTCTGTATCCGAAGAACCGGGTGAGTGACCTACAGGAGAAACAGCTTACTACGCTTGGTGGAAATATTCAGGCGTTTGAGGTGGATGGCTCTTTTGACGATTGTCAGGCGATTGTGAAGACGGCTTTTCTGGATGAAGAGCTAAATAAAGTGCTGTCGCTCTCTTCAGCTAATTCCATCAACATTTTCCGGCTTATTCCGCAGAGTTTTTACTATTTCCGGGCGTATGGGCAACTTAAGCAGGTCGGTACTCCTATTGTGTTCTCTACACCGAGCGGCAATTTTGGTAATCTGAGTGCCGGCGTATTGGCGCAGCGTATGGGATTACCCATTCGGAAATTTGTGGCCGCTACCAACCTGAATAACGTGGTGCCGAATTTCCTGGTGTCGGGATTATATGAACCTAAAGAATCGGTTAGCACCATTTCAAATGCAATGGATGTGGGTAATCCGAGCAATTTTGTTCGACTCTGTCACCTTTACGGCAATGACCTGGATACGATCAAGCAGAATATTGACGGGTATTTCTATACAGACGACGAGACAAAAATGGCGATGCAACAGATTTATCAACAGTATAGCTATATGGCCTGCCCGCATACCGCTGTTGGTATTAAGGGGCTGGAGCATTATCTTGAAAACGACGGTCAGGCCTGTGGTGTTGCGTTAGCTACGGCCCATCCGTCCAAGTTCAAACCGTTGGTTGAATCGGTATTAGGCCGGCCGGTAGACGTACCGGAGCGATTAGCCCGTCTGGCCGAACGCACTAAACAGGCCGTAGCTATTCCGGCGAATTTCTTCGCGTTTAAGGAAAGCCTGCTACAAACGGTAGCTTAGTTGATAATGTCACCCCGGAGTATACGGAAACGTTTTCTGGCATCGGCCACATGAATACTCCCTGGATACTCCTGGAGTAATTTTTGGTAAAGGGCCATAGCCGCCGGTTTGTCTTTCTTGCGTTCTTCCATAATGGTGGCGTACAGGAAGAGTGCATCGTCGCCAAGAATGTCCTGCGAATAGCCTGCTATAATTTTTTTCAGGTCGTCAATGGCTTCGTCATAGCGGCCCTGCTTCAGGTACGTATTGGCGCGTAACCAGATGATTTCATCGACGAGGCTGTGGTCTTTATACGTCACCTGCATTTTGTTTAGCTCAGCAATGGCCTGGTCTGTTTTGTTCTGGAACAGCATCAGGTCTATTGCTGCGTATTCCCGCATGGCTGCTTCGGTACTATCCAATCCGGTGTTATCCACAATAAGAAGGCTGAGCGATTCGGCATCATTGGCAATTTCGCGGGAAGTAGCCATTTTCAGGATGTCCAGCAGTTCTTTGGCCAGGACGAACTCGCCTTTGTAGTAATGCAGCTTGGCATTTTTCAGTTTGGCCTCATATCCCAGCAGTTCTTCTTTCTGCGACTTTTCAACTTGTGAGTACAACAATGTTGACTCCCAGGGCTCGCCCATCAGCAGATAGATGTCGCCCTTATCGATTTTACACTTATCCACAAAGTTCTTATCAGCCCTGCCCATTTCAATAGCCGTATTCAGGGCAGTGAGGGCCGAATCTTTTTCGTCGAGGTAATAGGCGTACAGATTGGCGGTATTGCGCAGCGCTTCCAGCGTTCTTGGGTTCAGGCCGATCTCCCGCAGCATTTTCTGGTAATCCCCAATTAGCTTGTGAATTTCCGACTTATCCACAGGATATGTGTATTTAACCTGCTCTTCGCGGGCGTTGATAACCATCCGGCGGGCAATTGGGTAAAGCTGGCCTTGTGGATACGTAGTCACGATGTACTCAAATGCATCGGCGGCCGTTTTGTAGTCTTTGCTGTTGAGCGCCATCTGGCCGAGGTCGTACACCCGCGAACCGTTCATTTTCATCCGGCGGTCCATTGCTTTTTCCTGGACAAGGGCCCGGCTAAAGCGTTGCTTCTGGAGCAGGTACCAACTCAGCACTTCGTTGTAGGCAAGTACGTTCGGGTTCTTCTGGATTTTTTCGTACACAACTTTCTCCAGTAAGGCTTCATCTTTGGAGTTTACGACGCTTTGCAGGCTATTGTAAACCACCTCCTTCTTCTCCCCCTGCTGCAGTACATTCAGCATTTCCTCGATGTACTTTTCTGTTGAACCTGTACTTCGGTATAAGGCCGCTAACTCTTCGCTGTGGGCACTTTCTTCTTTTGACACCATTCTGGCCGTCTCGTATGATTTAATTGCCCAGCGGGGCTCATCTACCTCTTTAAGCACTTCACCCAGGCGGGCCAGTCGATCGCCCGAATTTTTGGCGTCGGCAAAGGCAGCCGCAAAGGCGCTGTAGCTTTTAGTAGTGTCGGGTTGGTCTTTCAGCAGATAGCCGGTCAGTACATCGTAGTACAGCTTGTTGTCCTCATCGGCCTTGCCTTGCTTTTTCAAAAATTTGAGCGCTTCGTCCGACTTGTTGACGCGCTTGAGGCTATTCACATACCGGAAGAGCGTTTGCCAGGCCGCCCCCTTCCTGATCTGTTTGCTATATTCCAGGGCAGCTTTCTCAAAGTCGCCGTTCTTGTAATACTCGCCCGCCAAATCATCGGCACTTTGCGCAAACACCGTTAGTGAGGTCACCAACAGCAACAGATATGTGAGTATCCCCTTATTCATTTTATAATAAACTATCTTTTTAAACAAAAGCTATTATAAACCATTACCACTGTGGAAATGTGCATACTATGGTTATCCACCGAAGTTAACATTTAATTGTGGATTAAGTTGCATGCTTATCAACAGTGCTACTTTAGTTATCCACATACAACAAGTTGTCTTATAGGTACTTAATAAATTGTCCACATTTTTCTACTTATTCAATGGTTGACATGTGGACGAAAATTATGCACCAACCAGATGGTTGGATAACCTGTTTATTGAACGTTCAGAAACTGGAGTTTATGCTTTTATCCACCGGATAAAAATGTGGATAAGTGAATATACTAACTTTCATGAACAATTGGTGGGGATAACTGCCGAATTTATGCACATAGAAATGGGATTTATCCACATGGTTGTACACACAAAATTTGGCTATTTTTTATTTTGAATTGACCTTTTCCGAATACTCCAGATCGAAGCCTTCCAGTTGGAAATCGGCTTTTGCCTGTATGATGGCGGGGTAATAAATAATTGGCTCGGCTTCCTGTTTCAGTTGGTAATTACCCGTATCCCACCGGCCGTTTTTATTGCGGTCGATAATAAGTCGCAGGCGGTAGCGTCCGGGTTTAACATTGCGGAAGGTATAGGCTTTGGTGTTTAATACTCGGCTTACCACCTTGCCGGCTTCATTGACCAGTTCTACAATATAATTCGGAGCATCGGTAATTATTTCTCCCCTCAACAGACCAAAATCTTCGGCATTGAGAATCCGGTACGTTAGGGTGGTCTTCTTCAACGAGTCCTCCAGGACACTCATGAATGCGCCATCGTTCAGGGTAATCCGGATGTCTTTGCGGGCTGAACTAGTAATGGGGTACGTGAGAATCGACCGGCCGTTGCTCCACTGAATTTTACTCTCGTCGAATGGTTCCGTATTAGTACTATCACTTAAAATGGTAATGAATTGTTTGTTGATGCGCCCTACGGGTTTGGTGAAGGTGAGTGTCCAGTCAAACGCCTTTTCGACGGCTTCATTTTGTGCCGGGTCGGGTGTTACGGTAAAGGGCTCCGGTCTATCCCGCCGGCTTTGCCCCCGGAAAGAAAGGGTTTGTTTCAGTTCCGTTGTAGTACCTATTGAGTCGGTCACCGTAATAATGACCGGAATCGTATCTGGGGTAGCGCGGTTACGAAAGAATTTTAGCTGATTCGCTGAGGCCAGTGAAGATGGAATACTGTCTTCTTTCCGGCGGAAGGTTGCCTGATAGTTCTCGATACCTTTGTCCAGGGTTACGCCATAACTGTCCTGGCGGGATTCGGTCCGGCTGATTTTAGCGGGTGCGGTATTTTGGGAAAATAATTGCAGTTCGATACCGCTGATGTTGCCGGTGAGATTAATACTATCCTTTAAGAAGCCGATACGTTCGGTTTGCTGATTAAACAGAAAGTTGTTGTTGGCATCGTTGAACGCTAGTATCTCATAACCGCCGGCTCTAATATTCTCCATCGCAAAGTTTCCGCTGGTGTCGGTTTTGCTGTAGTAGATGGGTTTTTCTTTTGTGGCATTCAGCGTATCCCGTCGGGCATACAGACCTACCAGTGCATCGGCTACCGCATTTCCGGTTTTCAGGTCGGTTACTTTGCCACTTATGCTGAGGGAGTCGAGTTGACTGCCGGTACTGAAAACCAGTTTCAGATTGGTGGCCGGGTTCCGTTCCGTAGCGTCTTTAATCGCATCAGTGAAGCTTACCGTGTACGTTGTATTCTCCTTAAAGGGTTCATTAAACTTCAGGTAAACGCTCGTGGGCCGAATTTTGTAATTAAATGTATTGCCTGTGCCTGGCGTGACAATAACCTTTTGCGGCAGGTTTTCTACCGAAATGTATTCATTAAAGAAGAGTTCAATTTCCCTTCCTTTGAAATTTATCTGTTTATTAGTAGGGGTACTTTTTAGCAAAACAGGCGCCAGTGAGTCTTTCTTTCCTCCGGGTGGTTGCGCCACCTGCGCACACTGGTTGAAGAGAATGGGAAGGGTAATCAGAAACAAAAAATACCAGATTGAGCCGTTACAAAAACTCAGCCGGGAAGTGTTACTGGCGTTGGAAGACATAGGTTAAGCTTGAGTAGTTACCGGTGCGACGGGCGTTCAGATTGGATTTTAAACCGTTGATGACACTCTCGGCGTAATTGATTTTCCCATCCCGATATTTGGTGCTGAGCATGGAAATATAAAACGAGTCGAACAGCATAGGCTTGCGACCCACTTCTTTGAAGCCATTTTTCTCGACTAGCTTCCGCAGTGTAGCTGGGGAGAAGTGATACAGATGGCGCGGAACATCATAAGCGGCCCACCACTTTTTGTAGTACCCGGCATCCCAGGATTCAGCATTGGGTACGGCAATAATGAGGAATCCACCCGGCCGCAGCAGGGTATGGATCTGCTTCAACGATTCGTTTACCATCGGCACATGTTCCAGCACATGCCACATGGTAATCACATCAAAAGGCTGCCGGACTTCTATCTGATGAACATTCTCTTTGATGTGTTTTTGCAATCGCTTTTCCGCAATGATCTGGGCATCCTGGTCAGGCTCTACCCCGCTTACCTCCCACCCCGCTGCCTGGCACTGCTCCAGAAAACTGCCGGTTCCACACCCGACATCGAGTATGGAACCTTGGCCTTTGTTAACTCCTTTAATCAATTTTACCTTCTGCTGAAGCGTGTAGGTCCGGACAGTGCGGTACATCCGGTCGATTAGTCCGGCGCTACCGTCGGTGTGCGAGATGTAGTCCTGCGACTTGTAGTAGTGTCCGATGGAGCCAATATCCGGCCGTGGATTGGTCAGCAACAGATTACACGTGCTGCACTGCTGAATTTGGAATGGCTGGTTACTCACCAGGTAATCCTGACAGGTAAGGTAATCGGTGAAGGCGTGGTCTCCACAGGCCGGACACTCAGTAACGGTTTCGAGGCTCATTGATTAGCGGCCTAAGTAAACTAACAATACAGAAATATCGGAGGGACTAACCCCACTAATGCGGGTAGCTTGTCCGATGGTACCGGGCCGTTGCTTTTTCAGCTTCTCCCGTCCTTCGTGAGACAATGCCTTCAGGCGGTCGTAATCAAAAGCTGGGTTGATCTCCAGTCCCTCCCACCGCGATAGTTTATCGGCATTGATGCGTTCCCGATTCAGGTAGTCCTCGTATTTTATTTCTATAACGGCCTGTTCAAGGGCTTCGGTATCCAACGCCGGCAGGTCAGGTATAAAATTCAGGAGCGTTGGCGCTTCTTCCAAGCCAATTTCCGGGCGCTTCAAGAGTGAGAGCAAGGTGCTTTTTTCCCGTAACAGCGCACTTCCTTTTTCCTCCAGCCAGGTATTGATATCCTCTGGTTTTACTTTAGTTTCTTTTAGGTCTGCCAACAATCGGGCTGTATTTTCTTTCTTCTGTCGCAGCTTTGTTATCCGCTCTTCTGTAGCCAACCCAATCTTGTAGCCTCGTTCGGTCAGCCGAATATCGGCGTTGTCCTGACGAAGCAGTGTGCGGTATTCGGCGCGGGAGGTAAACATCCGATAGGGCTCCTCTGTGCCTTTTGTGGTTAGGTCGTCGATAAGAACTCCAATGTATCCTTCGGAGCGTTTAATAATAAACTCCTCTTTTTCGTAGACGTTGTTGTGGGCGTTTATACCGGCAATCAGTCCCTGGCAGGCGGCCTCCTCATATCCGGTTGTCCCATTGATTTGCCCGGCAAAGAAGAGATTAGTGACGAGTTGGGTTTCCAGCGTGAGCTTTAATTGTGTCGGCGGGAAGAAATCGTACTCCACTGCATAACCAGGACGGAACATCTTTGCGTTTTCAAAGCCCCGAATTTTGGTCAAAGCCCGATACTGAACATCTTCCGGCAACGAAGTTGAAAAGCCATTGACATACACCTCTACGGTCTCCCACCCCTCCGGTTCCACGAAAATCTGGTGACGGTCTTTGTCGGCGAAGCGGTTTATCTTATCCTCAATAGACGGGCAGTAGCGTGGACCTAAGCCTTTGATGCGGCCGGTGAACATGGGCGATTTTTCGAACCCTTCCCGTAAAACCTCATGTACGTTTTCGCTGGTATAGGTAATCCAGCAGCTACGTTGTTTGTCGAGTGGCTTTGTATCGAGGTACGAGAACTTGCCAGGATTTTCGTCGCCGGGCTGTTCTTCCATCACGCCGTAGTTTAAGCTGCGCCCGTCGATGCGGGGTGGAGTTCCGGTTTTCATCCGGCCAGACTCGAAGCCTAAGCTGAGGAGTTGTTCGGTTAATCCGGTAGCAGATCGTTCGGCGGTGCGTCCCCCACCGAATACTTTTTCGCCGATAAAGATTTTGCCGTTTAGGAACGTGCCGTTGGTAAGGACAACCGCTTTGGCTTCGATTTCCATACCCATAGCTGTTCTGACGCCACGCACGCGGCCATCTTTCACGATGACTTCGCTTACGGTATCTTGCCAGAAATCTACGTTGGATATTTGTTCGAGAGTGTTGCGCCATTCCTGCGCAAAAAGCATGCGGTCACTTTGGCAGCGGGGACTCCACATGGCGGGTCCTTTGGAGCGGTTGAGCATGCGGAACTGGATCATGCTCTTGTCGCTGATGATACCGGACTGTCCGCCCAGGGCATCAATCTCTCTTACTATTTGTCCTTTGGCTACGCCCCCCATCGCCGGGTTGCAGGACATTTGCGCGATGGTTTGCATATTCATAGTAATGAGAAGGACCCGTGATCCCATGTTGGCTGCGGCTGCTGCCGCTTCACAACCGGCGTGTCCTGCTCCTACTACAATTACATCGTATGCTGCAAACATTTTTGACGATTTTTGAAAAATGTTTCACGTGGAAACTTTTACAAAAATGTCAAAAAAGGAGAAAAGGTTCGTGAAGTTCTGTTAAATAAACTAAAACAAACCAGCCCATTAGCGTGTCACTTTTTGTAGGTACTTATTTGCTTCTTTCTTGTAATACTGATTGAAAGACGGATTCACTGTTCGCAACACTTCCGTTTGCTTCGACTGCTGTGGAACAAGGCTGTCCAGGTAAGAAGGATTACTGCGCTGCTGGCTCTTGGCAGCTTCAGCCTGCCGCTTAGGATCCTCTTCCTGTTGTTTAATCGCTTTCTCAGATTCCAGCAGACGAATCATAATCTCGCTCTGCCGATTCATGGTGTTCTGGTTAATGCGCTTATTCACCAAATCGGTTTCGGTTTCGTCCATCTTCTCCTGAAGCTCCTTCAACTGATTACCTAACTGCTTACCGAGTTCAGTGCCCTTGCTTTGCTCTTCAATTTCTTTCAGCATTTTACGAATCATGGCCTGCTCAGCCGCTAGACGTGAGAGTTCTTCTGACATACCGCGTCCACCTTTACCGCTCTGTTGCAACTGCTTCATGCGCTCGTTCAGCTCCTTTTGCATCTGGCCCATGCTCATCGATGGCTGCTGTCCTTTCTTATTGCCTTTGCTCTTACCCGGCATAGCCATTGAGTTCATTTGCGCCTGCATATTCTTCAGAACATCACTAAGCATCAGCGAAAGGTTGTTAATGGATGTCATTGCAAACTGCTGCTTACCGGTAGCCGGACCAAACCGACGTTCCTTCAACTGCTGAACGCTTTGGTCCATATAGTACTTCATATCCGTTAGTTCGCGGGTAACGAAGGACTGAATTTGAGGGACTCGGCCGGCTAAGGCAGTCAGGCTATCTTCAATAATTTTCGCGTCATCCTGAAGTTTAAGCTGCTCCTGCGATAACTTCGTAACACGAGGGTCCTGTGAATTAATACCCCGGAAATCTTTCATCACTTTCTCCTGCGAGAACGAAAGCGAAATCAGATTTTCCAGTAGCGCCCGCAGGTCATCAATGTTTTCCTGAAGTTCCTGCGCTTCGGCATTTGCCATAGATTCGGCCAGTTGCTGACTCATCTTCTTCATCGATTTCGCCGTTTTACTCTGCGATTCCGACGCCTTATTGTTCTGTTTTTGGTTCAGATTCTTTTGCGATTCTTTCATCTGCTCCTGAATCTCCTTCTGGGTATCCTCCTGTGTATCCGGCTTAGTCAGATCTTCTTTCTCCGCATTCTGTTCCAGTTCTTTCAACTGCTCAGCCGTTTTATTGAATTCCTCCGCGGCTTTTTCCTGCTGATTCTTCAGGTCTTCCTGCTTCTTATTATCTTCAGCGTTCTTGTTCTGCTCCGCTTCTTTTGCCAGTTGCTCCTGCTTCTCGGCCTGTTTTTCCAGGTTCTCGGCGATGTTGTTCAGCTTCTGCTCCATCTGAAGCTGCTTAAACATTTTCAGAGCCCGCTCCAGATCTTTCTCAAAATTGCGCTCTTTGCGACTTAGGCGGTCCAGCAATTCAGAAGCTTTTTCGTCCTGTTTCTTCTCCAGCAGGGACTTCAATTCTTCATAAAGCTTCTTCGATTCCGGGTCGAGCAACTCATTAAAAAGCTTCTGAAGCTGCTGTATTTTCTCCTGAATTTTGTTATTTTCGGAGAAGCGGTTCTGGATGTCGTTTGTCTGTTTGAACTGCTCCTGCAACTGCTGAATCTGCTGGATTAATTCCTCGCGCTTTTTCAGTACATCGGCTAGTTGCTTCTTGTCCTGGAAGTCGGTGCTCTTCTTGGTGCGCAGACGCTCTTCAATGCTATTCAGATCCTTCTTGATGCCCTGGGTTTTGTTCAGCGCATTCTCCATCTGCTGCTCTGCCTTCTGTGCCGATTGATCAATCTGCTTCTGTACCTCCTCGGGAGAGGGAACAGTGAAGTTCAACTGGGCCGTACGGGTAGACTTAGGGCCGTTAATGCCGTCATTATCCCAAACCTGCAGATAGTACTCCACACGGTCGTTTACCTGGAGCTTCAGGCTATCAAGAGCCCAGCCAAAGGAGTAATTCTGTGATAACGAGCTACGGTTGATTGGGATATCGCGGGTGATAGTGTTAGGTTTTTCTTTCCCCTCCCGTGTTACATTAGCTACCAGTCGCAGGCGGGTAAAGCCATAATCGTCGTTGATGGATCCTCCCAGCACAATATAGTTGTATGTGACGGTATCCTGCTTTTTCTCTACCGTTATCTGCGGGTAGCGGTCGGGAATGACCTGAATGTTATACCGCAAATTCGAGTTGTTGCTAGCAAACTTGTTCGCTAAATCAACTGAGTAGTTGATGTTCTGATTGATTTGACGGGTCAGAGAGAAGGCATTATCTTCTATCTTCCGAGCCACACCTACCGCGTTGCCGGGATGGAAACGGAGCAGCAACGAATCGGTATGGTCGGCGGTGAAGTTCCACGTGACAATTGTGCCCTGCGGGACAAGCAGATTACCCACGTTAGACAATTGTTCGGCCGGTTTATTGAGGTAAGCCGGATAAGTGAGCTTCACATCAAAGGAGAGCACAGAAGGTCGATCAATTAAGCCAATGGTGTATTTGGTTGATTTGTAACCCGATGCCTCCAATGAAAAATCAATATCGCGCTGAACGTTATCAAATGTATAGGAGAAGTTATTTCCTTTAGTATTCTCCAGCTTAAAGCGGGTACCGTCAACTACCAAATAGACCGTTTGCGGAACAGCATTGCCGGTTAATTGGACATCCAACTTAAAATCTTCATTTCGGTAGGCCTGAAGCTTGTCATTATTCACGACAAACTGGAAAGGGGCTTCCTCTACAAACTCCCGGTCGTATTGAACAATGCGGGCCGATGAGTTAGTAAAAAAGGATGGATTGAATAACAAAATAAATAAAATCAGCGCCATCGGTAACATCACGAACTTCAGAAAGCGCCGGTTTTTACTGAGCTCAATGGCGTTGGCAAACCGGTTGATGAGCAACTGCTGCGATCGCTGATTCAAGCTGGCGGTGAGCAGTTCGCCCTCATACGCAGTCATGTGTTTTAGCTGGAGCGTGTTAACCAGCTTATCCCCTACTTCCGGAAAAAAGCCTCCAATCTGCCGGGCGGCTTCTTCGTCCGACAGCGGCCTCCGCAAGCCATAAAGGCTCATTACCGGCTGCACAAGCCAGTAATAAGCTCCTCCGGCAATGAAAAGCAGGAAGCCGAAAAAGAAAGTTGCCCGCACGGGCGTGCTAAAGCGGCCGAAAAACTCAGCCGTGTTGATGAGCAGATAAAGCGAAAAAACCAGGGCCAGAAACATCAGGCTACCTTTGACCAATTGGTTCAGAAAGTAGCGCTTCTTATACTCCTCTATCCGCTGCAGGAGCGTAACGTACGAGTTGGTAGCTTCCATGATATGAGTATGGGATGTGTATTGGTAAAAGAGACAGATGTGGATAGCTTACTGAATTTGCTAGGATGCAAAATATTTAATCACATATGCCTTCAGCATATCTTCCTGAGCCAGCAAATCGGCATGGGGTACAGGACGCACTAATTGCCACTGCGGCCAGCCGTCGGGGTCGGTGCCGACCTGCTGGTAATATCCTCCGAGACTTAAAACCTTACAGACGGCAATGTGCATTAAATCCTGCTTTTGCTCCTTTGTAAAGTGACGAGGGCCTTTGCCCAGTTCCTGAACGCCGATGAGAAACAGAACCCCGTTTAGATCAGCCGGCCGTTTACCAACGATTCGCTGAATATGATCTAACAGTTGTTCCCATTCTTTCTCTATATTTACCTTCTCTTCCTGCTCCATTCGCACCAATCCAAATTATAGCTAAGTTACACTATTTAAGTCAATAACGATGGAGACCCTGCTACAGTTTATGAAGAGGGCGTGGAATAATTTCGTAGACCTCCTTTATCCTGTTTCCTGCCTCGGCTGTGGCGACAACCTGACCCCAAACGAGGAAGTTTTGTGCGTGCAGTGCCGGGTAAAATTGCCGGTTACCGACCTGTCAAAGACAAGAAATTCAGGGGTAGCGTTGCAATTTGCTGGAAAAGTGCCGCTCGATTTTGCCTACTCGTACCTGACTTTTTCCAAAAAAGGAATCGTTCAGCGGTTGATTCACCAGATCAAATACAAAGGGCGCAAAGAAGCCGGCGCGGTATTGGGCCGCTGGTTTGGCTATGAGCTAAAGGAAAAATGTGAAGAAATAGCGGAGGCAAACCTGCTCATTGGCGTGCCGCTGCACCCGGTCAGAAGACGCCAACGTGGTTTTAACCAGAGCGAATGGATTGCCAACGGTCTATCGGAAGCACTACAGATTCCGGTGAATACGACCGCCTTAAAGCGAACCCGATTTGAAGCCTCGCAAACCAAAAAAGGCAAGGGAGCCCGCTGGGAGAACGTACACGATGTGTTTGCTGTAGCCGATGCAGAAGCAATCCGGGGCAGGCGGGTTGTGCTGGTTGATGATGTTTTAACCACCGGCGCTACGCTGGAAGCCTGCGCTACGCAATTGCTGAATGCCGGTTGTGCGTCAGTAGGGATATTAACACTAGCGGCCGCCCGGTAAATCCGAACGGCCGCTGTATGCGTAAGCCTCTTAGTATTTCTTACCGATTCCGGCCACCGGCAATCATGGCGCACCGGAAACCGATGGTAGCTGTTGCTGAATCCTGATCCAGGAAACGACGCGTTCCCGGCGACAGCCAGTAGGCTACATCAGCCCATGAACCGCCTTTGTAGACACGAAGCTTATCGTCGATAACTGAGTTATTGCCTTTCTTATCGTAGTTCTTTGCTTCGTCCATATAACCGTTCCGACGGATCGGGTTCAGGTCGCTCACATCCATGTGTGACAGCGGACGATATACGTCATAGACCCATTCGTTTACGTTACCGGCCATGTTGTACAGACCGAAGTCGTTTGGCGGATATTCGTAGATTTCGGCGGTGATAATGGCTTTGTCATTAGCCCGGCCGGCAATACCGGCATAGTCACCACGACCACGCTTAAAGTTAGCCAGCATTTGGCCCTGTTTACGACCTTTCTTTGGATTCCGAACAGAAGAACCATCCCACGGATAAATTCGCTGGTTGGCCTGGTTTTCGTCCAGATATTGGGTTCCAATCAGCGCTTTAGCGGCATATTCCCACTCAGCTTCGGTCGGAAGGCGATAGTCGGGCAGAATAAGGCCACTTTCAAGGCCTAATTTCTGAGAAGGAGCCGCCGTTTCAGCAGTAGCAACGGCATTCCCTTCGGCCTGCTTCGATTTACGCTTCAGCGAAAATCCTTTCTTTTTACTACCCGAAGTGCCCTTTTTCGCCAAATCAGCGTTAATGGCATTTGTCCGCCAAACAGCGTAATCATTTGCCTGTACCCAGGAAACACCAACAACCGGATAGTAGCGGAAAGCCGGATAACGCAGGTATTGCGTCACGTACGAATCGTTAAACGAAAGTGGATTAGCCCAAACGGTCGTGTCGGGAAGCGCTGCTTTTACAAACTCTTCGGAAGAATCACGCGTGATCGCGTTTAGGTATTCCAGATAGTGAATGTTCGCGATTTCAGTTTCATCCATATAAAACGACTGGATGCTGACGGTACGCTCGCGGTTATCGCGGGAGTTAACCACATCTTCTTCCAAAGAGCCCATCGTGAAGCGTCCACCCTCAATAAAAACGAGGTTCGGACCTACCGGCTGCCCGTTAAATTTGGAAACCTGAAAGCCATCCTTTTCATTGTAGGCGATACCAGTTGCCGTACTCTTCTTACCAGGCTTCACACTGGTCGGGTGCTTTGATTTACAGGCAGCAAGCGCTACAACTGCCAAAAGCACATAAGCCATCTGTTGCAGGTGATACTTCTTGATCATTGCTTTTTGTGTACAAAAAATTCCAAGGTAGTAAAGTTAGCTGAAGTCCGTCAGTTTACCCAAAATTCCGCTCAGTTCATCAACAGCATAAATGTCGGAGTGGGTAAATACCAAACGGCTTTTCGTCTCTTTTAGTGAACATTTAGCCGGATGTTTTTTGATATAGTCGATTAACCGGCCAAATAGTTCTGATTTAAAGAACGCATCGCTCTCCGAAGAAACGAAGGTTCCTTTCATTATATTATTTTTGAGCGTCAGTTTTTCGAAGTGTAACTGCTCTGCTTTCCAGCGCACATTCACCATTTTTATCAGGTTTTCGACCTCCTCCGGCATCGGCCCGAACCGGTCGATAATTTCCTGCCTGAACTGCTCCAACTCAGTTGTCGTCTGAATATTATCTAAACGAGTATAAAGCGAGAGTCGTTCAGAAATATTGGCAACGTACTTTTCCGGTATTACTACATTCAGGTCAGTTTCGATTACCGTATCGGGCAGCGCAGGTTTCAGGTCTTCAGCTTTAGGCGAAAAAATATCCTTGAACTCGTTTTCGCGTAGCTCCTGAACGGCTTCGTCCAGAATCTTGTGGTACATTTCGTAGCCTAAATCATTGACAAACCCGCTCTGTTCAGCCCCCAACAGGTTACCAGCCCCCCGGATATCTAAATCCCGCATGGCAATTTTGAATCCTTCGCCCAGGTCGGAGAAATCCTCCAGGGTTTGCAGGCGTTTCCGGGAGTCGGAGCTGAGCGAAGAGGCTGGTGGGGTCAGCAGATAACAAAATGCTTTTTTATTAGAGCGCCCTACCCTGCCCCGCATCTGATGCAGATCGGAAAGTCCGAAATTCTGCGCCTGATTGATGATAATAGTGTTGGCATTGGGTATATCCAGACCCGATTCGATAATGTTCGTTGATACCAATACGTCGTACTCGCCTTCAATAAACAGGGTCATAACTTTCTCCAGCTTATCTCCCTCCATTTGACCATGCGCCACAGCTACGCGAGAGTCGGGAACGAGCCGTTTCACAATGTTGGCTATCGATTCAATATCGCTGATGCGGTTATGAACAAAGAAAACCTGACCGCCCCTGCGCAGCTCATAACTGATGGCGTCCCGCACAACGGCTTCATTGAACACATGTACTTCCGTGGTCACCGGTTGGCGGTTGGGCGGTGGGGTGGCAATAACCGACAGGTCACGGGCCCCCATCAGGGAGAAGTGCAGCGTACGCGGAATAGGCGTTGCTGTTAAGGTGAGTACATCCACCTCCACGCGCATTTCTTTGAGCCGGTCTTTGGTTTTTACGCCAAACTTCTGCTCTTCGTCGATAATCAGCAGACCGAGATCTTTAAACTTTACATCTTTGTTGACAATGCGGTGCGTGCCAATCAGGACGTTGATTTCGCCGGTCGATACCTTCCGTAGGATCTCTTTTATCTGCGTAGGTGTCCGGAAGCGGCTGATATAGTCAATCGTCACCGGAAAATCGGCCATGCGTTCGCTGAATGTTTTAAAATGCTGCATGGCCAGAATGGTGGTTGGTACCAGCACCGCTACCTGTTTGTTGTCGGTAACGGCTTTGAAAGCCGCCCGTATAGCCACTTCCGTTTTGCCAAAGCCCACGTCTCCGCAAACGAGCCGGTCCATCGGGTGCGGCTGCTCCATATCGTCTTTGACGTCGTTGGTAGCTTTAGCCTGATCGGGTGTATCCTCGTAAAGAAATGAGGATTCCAGTTCGGCCTGCAGGAAGCTATCGCGGGAGTAGGCAAAGCCAGGTGCCTGCCGCCGTTTAGAATACAGGGCGATCAGCTCTTTGGCTATGTCTTTAACCTGCTTTTTGACGCGTGATTTTTTGAGTTCCCACTCTTGCGAACCTAATTTGCTCATCATCGGCGGACCGCCTTCTCGTCCGCTGTATTTAGCGATCTTGTGCAAACTGTGGATGCTTACCAACAGAATATCGTTATCGCGGTAGATGAGCCGTATGGCCTCTTGTTCGCGGCCGCCAACGTCTACCTTCTCCATACCGGCAAACCGGCCGATGCCATGGTCGACGTGGGTGACATAATCGCCCGGCTGAAGCGTCTTCAGTTCGCGTAAGGTCAGCGCCTTTGATTTACTAAACTTGTCACGGATACGGTATTTAAAGTATTTATCAAATATCTGATGGTCGGTGTAGCAGGCAATCTTGAGCGTATCATCAATAAAGCCTTCCCGAAGGCCGATTTGCACCGTCTGAAACTTAACAAACGGGTCAATTTCCTCAAAAATGGTGCGCAGCCGCTCAAGCTGCTTGAAAGATTCGGCGGAAATAATATTAGTAAATCCCTTCGTTTGATTATCCGTCAGGGTATCAGCTAAGCGCTTAAAATCTTTATTAAAGGAAGGTTGCGGCTTGGATGAGTACGTGAGCCGGTTCTCGGTTTTGAAGTAGAACTTCCGCCCGAATTCAATGGAAGGCAGAGCTTTTACCTGATTTAAAAACGCCCGGCGGGTCTCAAACAGGTCCTCCGGGTTAAACACGACTTGTATGCCCCCGCTCCCTTCGAGCACTGCCGCCAGGCTCTTTTCGGCCCGTTCGAAGCTGTTCTCAATAATTTCGAGTGTAAACTCAATATCCTTATACCAAACGCAGGCGTCTTTGGGAAGAAATTCGAGGAACGGCTCTCGGGTTTCCTGAATCAGTTTGGTCTGAATATTCGGAATAATGTTGATAAAATCTACCTGGTCTGTAGATAACTGAGACTCCGGATTAAAGGCCCGGATGCTTTCTACCTCATCACCGAACAATTCGATGCGGTATGGGAATTCGCTGGCAAACGAGAATACATCAATAATACCCCCGCGAATCGAAAATTGGCCGGCTTCGTAGACAAAATCCGTTTTCTCAAACTCATAGGTTTGCAGCAGTTCCGAGACAAAGTTGGAGTCGACACGTTCACCTACCCGTACGGTAAAGGTATTGGCCTGTAGAGATCGTTTGTTTATTACTTTTTCGGATAGTGCCTCGGGATAGGTAACGACCAGCGTACCTTCTTTAAGCGGAGGACTTAGTTTATTCAGTACCTCAGCCCGCATCAGTACGTTGGCGTTCTCTACTTCTTCGTACTGATAAGGCTTTTTATACGACATAGGAAACAGGAGTACCTCTTGTTCCAGAATGTTCTGGAGATCGTTGAAGAAATAAGCGGCTTCGTCTTTATCGGTCATCACAAACAAGTGGGTACCCCCTACCTGCCGGTAAATAGCCGAGGCTAGCATGGCATCCAGACTGCCGGCAACGCCTTTAAACTGTAGCCGCAAAGGCTCCTTACCCCGCTGCCTGAGGGGCTCCGCCAGCGATCTGACGAAACTATCCTCCGTATATAATTGTAAAAACTCCTGAATTTTCAAAGTATAACAGGTTGTGACTATTCATGCAAAAAGCCGCAAAGAGAGAAAGTCTCAGCGGCACCTATGGAGAAACTGACTATATCTTTTTTTGTTCCTAACAGTGTTAGATTATTACAATGTTCTATCAGCCTGCCGAATCTGCATCCCTGGAAATAAACGCAAAGCCAATTTCCTCCTGTTTCAGCAAGTCACGCAGCCGTGGACTGTCCTCAAAGATAAATACTAACTCCTTGGCAAACACCTCTTCATCCTCGTCCAGCCATTTCCAGTCCTCGGCCGTCGCATCCAGCATATGAAGCAGGTTGCTAAGCTTTTCCGGATTGCGTTCCTGGCTGATAAAATCTTCGGTATGGCAAAAATAGAGGGCCAGTTTATGATCATCAATCCACTCCAGGTCATTGAGCAGTTCGTCGAGGGAGTCAAGATTAAACCCGAAATAGTCGGGAAATTCCAGCACCTCAGCAATATGCTCGTAAAACTGGCGAAGCGTCTTCGACTTCTGACCTTCTATTTTAACAATGGCAAAGTCAGGAAACTTTTTCAGGTCCTCTGCTGACGTTGCAACATAGATATTGACGCTCATTTTACTTCGACAAAGCTGTTATAGTGGTCACGCGTATACCAGGCCCGGCCGTCGGAGCCCGTCACCAGCCGCTCGGCACCCCGGTTGCGTCCCTGCACTTTCGGGTTTACATCCCACTCCTGGTACTCAATTCGTCGGCCGGATACATCCTGGCGTGGCAGGTGATTTTCAAAATTACCAAATCGGCGGCCACCGATATAGCCTTCAGGGGCTCGGTTGTTGGTCCGCACATAGCGAAGCACTTCATACACCTTCGCCGGAACGGTAGTTTGAGCCTGCTGACGGTTATTTTGTTCCCGACGCGTCTGTTTCTGGCGGTCGCGCTGCTGTTTCCGGCCGGAATTATTGTGTTGTTCAGTACGGTAGGCAGATGCATGCCCGGTCGTTTGCGACTGACACTGGCCAAAGACGAGCAGTTGCGTAATTACTAAGGCATATTGCAGCCAACGGCTAATACCAGCCCGGTTCATAGAAACAGAGGAACAAATTTTTACAAAAGTTGGCAGTACTGGCCGCAAAAACATCAATTTAACGAAAAAAGTGGGATGCGGGCTGCAATTACGTTGTTAAACAACAGCTCGGAAACAGCCGGTTCCATATAACCGATGAGCGGGAATTCGGAAATAATTTCCAGAACTTCAAACTCCGTATCGGCTTTTACCACACACCATAGCTTTTGCCGGTCCATAGAGAGCGCATAGGACATAATTTTTCCGTCTTCCATCAGCTCGTTAACCTTCAGGCGCTGCTGAGGAATCTTCATTATGAACTCTTCCGGCATCTCGTGCGGAAGGTCAAATTCTACCATGAACTGACTCATAAGCATACAATGGGTGTTTAGTTTATAACGGGCGAACCAGCAATCAATGTATTAACAATTTTTAGTTCATCTTCGTTAATTGAGTGCGGATAATTTGGGTAGAGCTTCGCCGTTACGTTCGCTTCCATCTGCCGGAACACACCTTCCGACTCCAGCACCCGCTGCTTTGGAATATGCGGGTCAATATCGCTGCAACCCAGAAAAACCGGAGCGCTTTCAAACGAACCTTCATACAGGCGCGAAGTACCTTCGGGGCCAATCAGGCCGCCACTCAAACCAAAAACGCCACCGTACGGCATGGCATTGCGGACCACAAACTCCAGCATCAGACAGGCACCCTGCGAGAAGCCCAGCCAATAAATCTGCGGAGCCTTAAAATTATAATCCGACTGCATTCGGGCGCGTACGCTGGTCAGCACCTGTAGCGCCGACGACAAATAGGGCTCATTCTCCTCCATCGGCCGCAGAAACGAGTACGGGTACCAGGTATTCTGGTTCGCCTGCGGAGCTACAAAAGCAAATGCCGGGTCCTGGATATGCTCGGCCAGGGACAGAATATCAGGGGCGCTGCCTCCCCGGCCATGCACCATAATCATAACCTTATTGGCTTTTTCCAGCGGCTTTCCGGCCGTAAACAGATTATTTGGGTTGTGAATCATAAATATGCGGTTTCACGGACGTGCGATGTTAGACTTTAGACGTTGGAAAATGTATTACGGATAACCGAGTTAACGACTTTCTGTTGTAACCTCCTATTCTCTTATGCTAGTTATTGGATAATTTCAGGTAAGGAACGAAAAGTGCTGCCAACTAAGATGTAGGAGAATTATGCTTTATCCTGCTCCGATAGGCTGCCCTAGCCGTTTCTGACCGTTTTCTAAGGTTGGAATTCGCCATACCGGTTTCTGTCAATTGGGCAAGCGTAAAAATAGGTTGAATTGTGAAGCCAAAGCGGTTATTCAGCGTCAATACATAGATAAGCTAACCAGCATTAGGCTTTTCGTCAATACCAGCTTCGGCCATTAACTCGCGACCGAACGTGCGAATTACCTCAATAATTGGAATAACCCGCCGGCCTTTGTCGGTAATGCTATACTCTACATGTGGTGGTACCACCGGGTACACTTTTCGGCTAACAAAGCCTTGCTTTTCCAATTCGCGAAGCTGGGTGGTCAGCATCTTATGACTGATGTGCGGGAGGAATTTCTTTAACTCGCTGTAGCGCATTACCTGTTTGTTCAATCGCCAGAGTATAGGCATTTTCCAGGTTCCGCCGATATGATCCATAGCCAGTTCGACAGGATTATAGTATAGCTTTCCGTTGTAGATAAAATCAGGCATAGTTTAACGTGCTGATAGTCAGATACTCTCTAAAAGTAGAGTATTATACTTCGTTGTACATATATTTACAAAGATACTAATACACCTTAGCTTAGCACAAGCATATAAGACAATTACCAACCAACGTATAACGCTTGTGATCATGAGCCTAAAAGATCCTAATGTAGTTAGTCCTAAGCACCCGAAGCGCGTTGCCATTGTTATATCTAACCCCGCCGTATCAACCACGACCGGCTGGCCGGTTGGTTTCTGGTGGAGCGAATTGACCCACCCATATTACGAATTTATCGAAAAAGGCTATGAAGTCGAGGTGTTTAGCCCGAACGGCGGTAAGTGCGAACCCGATGCCATGAGTGACCCAAACGACGTCAGTGGCTATTCGTCAACTGACCTGATTTCACAGGGCTTTATTCACACCGAAAACCTTCGGGCGCTGGTTAATGCTACCAAACGGATTTCTGAACTGGAGGTTGATAAATTTGATGCAATAGTTGTTGCGGGCGGCCAAGCACCCATGTTTACTTTCGAAAACGCGACTGATTTACAAAAGAAGTTTGTCGAGTTCTACGAAGCTGGTAAGGTTACGTCGGCCCTCTGCCACGGCACGGCCATTCTGCGCTATGCCAAGCTCTCTAATGGCGAGTACCTGGCGAAAGGGAAAACCGTAACTGGTTTTGCAAATGTAGAAGAAGATTTTGCCGATAACGCCGTTTGGGAATACGGTCTGCTTGCACGCGATAAACACGTGATGCCTTGGCGAATTGAGGATGAACTGAAAAAATTAGGTGCCAACTACGTGCAGGTTGGATTATGGCGGGGCTTTGCCATCCGCGATGGTAACCTCATTACCGGCCAGCAAAACTTCTCCGGGGCTGAAACAGCTAAAGCCATCATTGACGCACTGGGTGAATAAATCGACTCAACCTAACTGTTTGTTGGGTAAGTACATAAAGCACTGGCTCTGCCTAACTGTATTATGCCTGAGTGGAAGCAGGGCGAAAGCGCAGCTAAATGAAAGTGATACGACGCTGTTGCAGGTACGAATCGCACTGACCGGCAATTACCAGACCGGTAACGTAGAGATAATAAACCTGCGCGGTCGGCTGGATTTTACCGCTTCGTCCGGTCAGAACTGGGTGTTTAAGTCCCAAAATGCAAGTTTATATCAGGAATTTTACTCCGTCCGGGCAGATAATGATTTGTTCAGCCGTAACTATGTATACTTTCGACCGCACGGGCAGGTGTATCCATTCGCCATTGCATACATAAGCAAAAACTATCGGCGGCAGATCGACTTTAGCTACTTTGCCGGAGGGGGTCTTACCGTGCAGCTTTGGCGTACCCGTCAGAATGTAATCAAACTGTCGGCTGGCGGGGTATACGAAAGCACTCGCTTTATGGGGTCTACCTTTAATAGCGAGCGCTACAACGGTTCACAAACAATGGTGCTGGGGCGAGTCACTACCTGGCTGGGTGGCTGGCATTATCTGCTTGATAATCGCCTGCGTCTCTACTACGATGCTTTCTGGCAACCGGCTTTCTCAGACGCTACCAATTACCGCTGGCAGTTCGATGTGGGCGTCGATTTTCCGATCTGGCGAGGGCTTAATCTTAACGTAGCTTATACGTACACGCATGAGAACATTGTCATCCTTAAAGTTCGCCGGGACGACAAGCTGTTGACTGTGGGGCTATCGTATAACCTCCGTAAAAACCGTGTTCACTGATTGAGGACTAATTCTGCAAACTTTATGAAAATGAACACCCAGTTTCTGTTTATCCTTCTGGCCGTGCTGGCCGGAGCCATGATTCCATTTCAGAGTGCCATGAATACACAATTAGGCAAGAGTTTGCAAAGTCCTTATTATTCGGCTTTAACCGTATTTGTAGTAGCGGGTATCGGTCTGACGCTTTACAATCTGGTGAGTCGGCAGGCACTGCCGGGTAGTAATCAGTTTGCCAATGCCCCCCAGTGGAGCTACCTGGGAGGCATTCTGGGTGGGACTTACATTTTGCTGATCGTGATCTGTGCTCCTAAACTCGGCATTGGCAACGTAACGCTAATGGTATTACTGGGGCAGGTAATCGCCGCTCTCCTGATTGATCAGTTCGGGTTGCTTAACTCCCCGGTTCATACCATTAGCTGGCAGCGAGTGGTGGGTGTTCTACTTGTCATCCTGGGGGTGTATATAGTTCGACGGTTTTAACCCAATACCAAAATCAATCCGAGGTGCGATAATGGTAACGTCATCGGCATTGGTAATTACCGGAGACTTAGTCCAATGCGTTGCCCAGGCTCGTTATTTTGGGTAATGCTGATTCGATTTGTGACCGACGAGGCTCGTACCACTCCGGTAACTTCAACTCCTGGCCTAAAGTTGCCAGCGGTTCGTCAATGGCGAAGCCTGGCGGGTTGGTAGCAACTTCAAACAGAATACCGCCCGGCTCCCGGAAATAAATGCTGTGAAAATAATTGCGGTCCAGCACCGGCGTCGGGCTGAAACCGGCTTCGCGCAGGTTCTCCTGAATGGTTAGCTGGGTCTCATCGTTGTCGGTGGCGAAGGCAATATGGTGGACTGAGCCGGCGCCCTGCAACGCTCTAACATCGTTAGGCGCGTGCTGAACGTCGATGTAGGTGCCCGGACCGCCGTTGCCGGCCACAAAGCGGAAACGATCGGCTTCTTCGGCAACGAGCCGGTGCTGCATAGTTTCGGTCAGCAATGCTATTGTTTTATCAACGCGGAATTCATTCAGTGTAGCACTGTGGAAGCCTTTCACGGCATACTCCACGGGGATTTTACCATTTTCCCAGCCGGGGCGCTTGTCTTCATTGTTCGCTACCAGTTCAACCCCCATGCCGTCGTAGTCTTCAAAGCGGAGGTAGGTTTCGTTGAAGCGCTTATTCGGACCGGCATAGGGGATATTGTACTCCGCCAGCCGGTCCATCCAGTAGCTAAGTGAGGCTGTTGGCACTGAAAAGGCAGTGTAAGTCAACTGTCCCCCACCCTTTCGGCCACGTGGAATGTCACCGTAGGGAAAAAAGGTTATAATAGATCCGGGGGTGCCGGTTTCGTCACCGTAGTAAAAATGGTACACGTCCGGCGCGTCGAAATTGATCGTTTTTTTGACCATGCGCAGCCCTAATACACCAGTGTAGAAGTCGACATTGCGCTGAGCATCACCGGCTAAGGCGGTGACATGGTGGATACCATTGATTAGTGTGTTCATGGCTTCTGTAAGCTAAATTTCAAGATTATTGTTCAAACGCAGAAATTATATGCTGCTGTATTTAATGTATATACAATTAATTTTGATAAAAAGTTTAAAAAGCTTGCGTTTAAAAGTAACGGAGTTCGTAATTTTGTGCTGCTAATCTTATTTAAGGGGTGCCCTACCAACCGGGCTGAGATTATACCCATTGAACCTGCACCGGGTAATGCCGGCGAAGGGAACGATCCGAATAGGCCACCGTGGCCATCGGTAAATTTCGGTAATCAACCATCATATAAACCAAAGGATAGGTACAGCCCCTTTACCTGTTCTCGTCATTTTTCGTATGAAAAAAAGTACGACCTATCGCTTTGGCATGGCAGTAATTTCGTTTCTGTCATGCCTGCCAGTCTTTGCCCAATTTAGTATTTCGGGAACGGTACGAGAAACCGGTGGCAGCGCCTTGCCGGGGGCAGCCGTAACCCTGGAGGGAACCTATAAAGGAACCATTACGGATGCCGGCGGGAGTTTCAGCTTACCAAATTTAAAATCAGGCACCTATCAGGTCCGGGTAACACTGTTAGGTTTTGAGCCAATGATGAAACTAGTTGAGCTTCAGAAAAATACCATCCTCTCCTTTGAATTGCCGAGGAGTGTAGTCATGGTCGATGAGGTGGTTGTGAGCGCTACCCGCGCCAACCAGAAAACCGGTATTGCCTACACGGATGTGACTCGCAAAGAGTTGAACAAGCTCAATCTGGGGCAGGATATTCCGCAGTTGCTCAACTACACGCCCTCGCTGGTGGCTACATCCGATGCCGGAGCAGGGGTGGGTTATACCGGCTTCCGCATCCGGGGCTCCGACGCGACCCGCATCAACGTAACGCTGAATGGTATTCCGTACAACGATGCCGAATCACAGGGTACGTTCTTTGTAGATATGCCGGACTTTGCCTCTTCGGTGAGCAGTATACAGATACAGCGCGGGGTGGGTACATCGACCAACGGAGCCGGTTCGTTTGGGGCTACGGTCAATATTCAGACCAATACACTGGAGAAAGAGCCCTATGCCGAAAGTAATATCACGGCTGGTTCGTTCGGTACGTTCAAAGCTAATGTACTGGCGGGAACCGGGCTGCTGAACAATCATTTTGTGGTAGACGCACGGCTATCAAAAATTACCTCCAACGGCTATATCGACCGGGCTTCGTCGGATCTGAAATCGTATTACTTGTCGGCAGGGTATTACACCAACAAGAGTTTTATCCGGCTCAATATGTTCTCCGGTCAGGAGCGGACGTATCAGGCCTGGGGTGGTGTGCCGGAAAATATGCTTAAAACAAACCGGACGTATAATCCATATACCTACGATAATGAAGTAGACAATTACCAGCAGGACAATTACCAGCTTATTTCGGCCCATGAGCTAAGCCGAAACTGGCGGCTGAATGCGTCCCTGTTTTACACCAAAGGCCGGGGGTATTATGAGCAGTTCCGGCAAGCGGATAAACTGAGCCGGTATAAACTGCCGCCTGTCATCTTCGGTAGAGATACCATTCGGGTAACGGACCTGATTCGCCGGCGGTGGCTTGACAATGACTTCTACGGTACTGTATTCTCGCTTGACTATAATAGCTTCGGCAAACTGACGGCTAATGTTGGCGGGGGGTGGAACCAGTATACAGGCAAGCATTTCGGTGAGGTGATCTGGGCGCGGTTTGCCAGCACCGGAACTATCCGGCATCGGTACTACGACAACGATGCGGTAAAAACCGATTTCAATGTGTTTGCCAAAGCCTTTTATCAGTTTACGCCCAAACTGAACGCCTACGCCGATATGCAGGTTCGGACGGTTGGTTACTCCTTTTTAGGCTTCGACAATGATTTTCGTAATGTTCAGCAGGATGCTAACCTGACGTTCTTTAATCCCAAAGCCGGCTTTACCTATACCCTGAACGACCGCAGCAGTATCTATGCTTCGTACGGCGTCGGTAACCGCGAGCCGAACCGGAACGATTACACCCAGTCTACTCCGGCAAGTCGCCCGAAGGCGGAAACATTGCACGACTGGGAGGCCGGCTACAAATCGCAGACCCAGCGGCTGGCCTTTACCGCCAACCTGTATTACATGAAGTACCGCAATGAACTGGTGCTGACCGGGCAGATCAACGATGTGGGTGCGTATAACCGCGTAAACATCCCGAACAGCTACCGCGCTGGTATTGAGCTGGAAGCCGGCGCTTTGCTGGCCCGTCAATTACGCTGGAATGTAAATGCGACCTTCAGTCGGAATAAAGTGCAGCGCTTTACCGAATACCTGGACAATTACGATACCGGGGTGCAGGAAACGCGGGTGTATACCAACACCGATATTGCCTTCTCCCCTACCCTAATCGCCGGCTCACAACTGCTCTATACGCCGGTGAAAGGCCTGGAGGTAGGGCTACTGTCGAAATACGTCGGTAAGCAGTATCTGGATAATACCTCGAATCAAAACCGGAAACTGAATCCGTACTTTGTAAACGACATCCGGGTGATTTACACAATCAAGCCCCGGTTTATGAACGAGATTGCTTTTACGCTACTGCTGAACAACGTGCTGAATGAGCTGTATGAATCCAACGGCTATACCTTCAGCTACATTGCCGAGGGGCGGGTAGCTACTAAAAACTTTTATTACCCCCAGGCCGGCCGGAACTTCCTGGCTGGGGTGAGGGTGCGCTTTTAACGAGTAGGGCCAGCAGAAATGCTGGCCCTGACTTTACCCGATAGCCTGCTTCAGATCCTCAATCAAATCCTCTACATCTTCAATGCCGACGCTCAGGCGGATGAGGGTATCTTTCAGCCCATTTTTTTCCCGCTCTTCTTTTGGGATACTGGCGTGTGTCATGGATGCCGGATGGGTACAGAGGGATTCTACGCCACCCAGCGATTCGCCCAGCGAAAACACGGTAAAGCTTTCCATAACCTTCACCGCTTCGGGCAGTGAGTCGCCGTGGAGCGTGAAAGAGACCATACCCCCAAAGCCGCGCATCTGCTGTTTGGCCAGTTCATGACCGGGGTGCGACTCCAGTCCGGGGTAATACACCTGACTGACTTTAGGATGGTCCTGTAAAAAGCGGGCTATCTGTATGGCGTTTTCGCAGTGGCGCTGCATACGCACATGCAGGGTTTTGATACCCCGGAGTACCAGAAAGCAGTCCTGCGGCCCCGGCACGGCTCCGCAGGCGTTCTGGATAAACGCCAGGCGCTGGGCAATGGCATCATCGTTCAGAATGATGGCACCCATTACCGTATCGGAGTGGCCGCCGAGGTATTTGGTTACGGAGTGCATCACAATATCGGCCCCTAAATCGAGTGGGTTTTGCAGGTAAGGCGACGCAAACGTGTTATCGACTACTAGTAGAATATCGTTGTGCTGTTTGGTGATAGCGGCAATTGCCGGAATATCCACAATGCGGAGCAGCGGGTTGGTGGGTGTTTCTATCCAGACCATCCGGGTTGCGGGGGTAATGGCTTCTTCCAGAGCAGTTGGATTGTCGAGGCTAACAAATTTGAATTTCAGTCCAAACTCCTGAAACACCCGGACCATAATGCGGTAGGTGCCGCCATAGAGGTCACTGCTGGCAATAATCTCATCACCCGGTTTAAACAGCTTCAGGATGGCATCTGTGGCACCAAGACCCGAAGCGTAGCAGAGGCCATGTTTACCGTTCTCAAGTGCAGCCAGATTATTCTGTAGCACATTGCGGGTGGGGTTCTGTGTCCGGGCGTATTCATAGCCTTTGTGCTTGCCCGGCGACTCCTGCACATACGTAGAGGTTTGATAAATAGGCGTCATGATAGCGCCAGTGGTAGGGTCCGGTGTAATACCGGCATGGATAGCTTTTGTTCCGAATTTCATGCCCGAATGTACTATGCTTCTTATAAAACTAGCTACCCGTAGGCTCAATACCTTGCTTCCTCACCAGGTTAACAGTGTTAGGTTGGCTGATAAAAAGAGTTGCGGCTACCAATATCGTTGGTAATTTTGCAGCATGGAGGAGTTTTTGATTTACCTGAGCCTTGGTTTTGACCACATTACCGATCCTCAAGGCTACGACCACATCCTGTTCGTAATCGCCCTTTGCGCTATTTATACCATCCGCCAATGGCGAAAAGTGCTGATCCTGGTAACGGCTTTTACCATTGGGCATTCCATGACGCTGGCCCTGGCGACACTACGCATCATCGACTATAACACGAAGCTGATTGAGCTGCTGATCCCGATCACTATTCTCATTACGGCGGTTTCAAACTTTACCAGCAAAAAAGCAGATAACCGGTTTGTAGTTAGGGAGCAAAGCCCCATTCTCCGGTACGTACTGGCGTTGGCGTTCGGGTTAATTCACGGCATGGGGTTCTCCAATTATCTGCGGAGCCTGCTTGGCCGGGAGACTAACATCGTTAACCAACTGCTGGCGTTTAACATCGGGCTGGAAATTGGTCAATTATTTATTGTGGGGCTGGTGCTGATCGCTGCATTTGTGGCTATTGATCGCTTGCGGGTGCGGAAGCACGACTGGACGCTGGTCGTATCTGGTATCGTAGTTGGTATGGCGTTATCGCTAATTATCGGGAATGCGTATCTGGCAAATCT
The DNA here is from genome assembly GCF_039541875.1 of Nibrella viscosa. Taxonomy (NCBI): domain Bacteria; kingdom Pseudomonadati; phylum Bacteroidota; class Cytophagia; order Cytophagales; family Spirosomataceae; genus Nibrella; species Nibrella viscosa. The sequence continues at coordinate 29,871 of NZ_BAABHB010000008.1, forward strand.
GTTTGGCTAACAGCCTGGTATAACAAATAATATGCTGCTTTTTTGTAAATTTACTGCCTTGTTTTAGTTATCAACCTAACCATAAGCAATGAGAAACCTAATGCCGGCGCTTGCGCTGGTGGTTGTGAGTCTGTCTGTACAGGCTCAGGTACCGTCCACTTCACCAACTTACAACGCCAATACCCGTTTTGAGCAGCTAGGTCCTGTGCTGCCTACTCCCAATACGTTCCGCACGGCGTCGGGGGCACCCGGCCGGGATTATTTCCAGAACCGCGCCGACTATGACATAAAGGCGGAACTGGACGATGCTACCCAGCGTATCAGCGGCTCCGAAACCATTACCTACTTTAACCAATCGCCCGATGTGCTGCGTTACCTGTGGCTGCAACTGGACCAGAATTTGTACAAGCCTGGTTCCGACGGTAATGCGAGCCGCACCGGCGGTCTCGACCCGCAGCGGGGTGCCGCTGCCGGTCAGTTAACGGCCGGGCAGACACTGGCCGCTAAAGATTACGGCCATAAGATCACGTCGGTTCGGGATAAGGCTGGTAAGCCGCTGCGGTACACCATCAATCAGACCATGATGCGTATCGACTTGCCTCAGCCGCTGGCACCGGGGCAGTCGGTGGTGTTTTCGGTCGACTGGAATTTCAATATCGTTGATGTAAGAACGACCCGCGCCCGGGGTGGTTACGAATACTTCCCCAAAGACGGTAATTACCTGTACGAAATTGCTCAGTGGTTTCCGCGCATGGCGGCCTATGATGATGTTAACGGCTGGCAGAACAAGCAGTTTCTGGGTCAGGGCGAGTTCACGCTCATTTTTGGTAACTACCGGGTAGCGCTAACCGTTCCGGGCGATCATATCGTTGCTGCTACGGGTGAGCTGCAAAATCCGCAGCAGGTGCTGACGGCCGCGCAGCAGAAGCGACTGAGCCAGGCCAAGACCGGCAAGAATCCGACACTTATTGTTACCCAGGCCGAAGCAGAAGCGGCTGAAAAGAGAGGAGCAGGGTCAACGGCCAAAAAAACCTGGATCTACCAGGCAAGCAACGTACGCGATTTTGCCTTTGCCAGCAGCCGTAAATTTATCTGGGATGCTATGCAGCCGGAGGTAGAAGGCAAGCGGGTCTGGGCTATGTCGTATTACCCGAAAGAAGCCAACCCGCTCTGGGGGCAATATTCGACCCGGTTGGTTGCACATACGCTGCAATCGTATTCGCGCCGGACGTTTGCCTATCCATATCCGGTAGCAATATCGGTACACGGTCCGGTGGGTGGTATGGAGTATCCGATGATTAGCTTCAACGGTGCCCGTCCGGAGCCGGATGGGACCTACCCGGAAAGCACCAAGAATTTCCTGATCGGTGTCGTTATTCACGAAGTGGGGCATAATTATTTCCCCATGATCGTTAACTCCGATGAGCGGCAGTGGTCGTGGATGGACGAGGGACTAAATACCTTCCTGGAAGGCTTGGCCTGCCTGGAGTGGGATCCTGATTTTCCGGCTGAGGGTATATCTCCGCAGTCGATTGTACCTTATATGAGAACAGATCCGACTGCGCAGGTGCCCATCATGAGCAGCTCGGATAACATCATGGCCTTTGGCCCAAATGCCTATAGCAAACCGGCAACGGGTTTAAACATCCTGCGGGAGACGGTGATGGGCCGCGACCTGTTCGACTATGCCTTTAAGGAGTACGCGCGCCGTTGGGCCTTTAAAACACCGACCCCGGCCGACTTCTTCCGCACGATGGAAGATGCCTCCGGCGTGGATCTGGACTGGTTCTGGAAAGGCTGGTTCTATGGGGTCGAACCCGTCGATCAGGATCTGGTCGAGGTGAAGTGGTTCCAGCTCAACAGCCAGAACCCCGAGGTGGTTAAAGCTCAGGCGCGGGCTGAGGCTGAGCGCCGGGCCAACACCATCAGCAAACAGCGCGACGCGGCTACCCGCAACCAGACCGTGGTGGCGCAGGACTCCACCATGCGCGACTTCTACAACAGCTACGATCCCTATGCCGTTACCGATGCTGACCGCAAGCAGTACAACGACTACCTCAGCACGCTCATGCCCGAGGAGCGTACGCTGCTGGAGAGCAAGCAGCACTTCTACACGCTGACGGTGAAGAACCGGGGCGGTCTGGTGATGCCGGTGATTGTGCGGATGGAGTTTGAGGACGGCACCGACTCAACGGCGCGTTTTCCGGCGGAGATCTGGCGTTTCAACGATCAGCAGTTGCAGAAGGTGATCGCCACCGACAAGAAGGTGGTGCAGTGGACGCTGGACCCCTACTATGAGATAGCGGACATCGACACGGAGAACAACAGTTTTCCGCGGAAGGCGGAGCCCAGCCGGTTGCAGTTGTTCAAGCAGCAGCAGCGGCAGGTGCGCCCGCAGAACCCCATGCAGCAACAGCAGCGCCAGAGCGGTGCCTCCCCGGCTACCCAGGGCAGCGGCCGAAACTGAAACGCACCAGTACGTATCCATTAAACCGATAAATAAATTACCTATAACCAACTATGAGAGCAAAACTGCTGGCGTTGGGAATGGCCCTGCTGAGCGTGGCTGCCCAGGCTCAGGTTCCTTCCCCCTCGCCGACCTACAATGCTAACGAGCGATTCGAACAGCTTGGCCCAATGCTGCCTACGCCGAACACCTTCCGTACGGCGGCTGGTGCACCCGGTCGGGATTATTTCCAGAACCGCGCCGATTACGATATTAAAGTAGAACTGGATGATGCCAATCAGCGCATTATCGGCTCCGAAACGGTGACGTATTTCAACAACTCACCCGACGAGCTTCGGTATATCTGGCTGCAACTGGACCAGAACCTGTTTAAGAACGATGCAATGGGAGCTTTATCCCGCACCGGTAGCATCAATCAGAATGGTATGTCTATTGGGGCTATTCAGTCGCTGAATACCGGTCGTGGTGCTACGCTGGATAAGGAGAAACCATACGGCTATAACATTACGAAATTGACGGACAAGACCGGTAAGCCGCTGCGCTACACCATCAACAATACAATGATGCGCATTGATCTGCCGACGCCCCTGAAGCCGGGCCAGAACTATGTCTTCAATGTGGACTGGAACTACTACATTACGGAATACTACGGCCGCTCGGGTTATGAGTTTTTTCCGAAAGATGGTAACTACAACTACTTCATTGCCCACTGGTTTCCGCGTCTTGCTGCGTATGATGACGTAAGCGGCTGGCAGAACAAGCAGTTCCTGGGAGGCAGTGAGTTTACCCTGATCTTTGGTAACTACCGCGTAGCCATTACCGTACCCAACGACCATGTGGTAGCCGCTACCGGCGAATGCCAGAACTATAAGCAGGTACTTACACCTACCCAGCAGAAGCGTATGGATCAGGCCAGCCGGTCTAAAACGCCGGTTGTGATTGTAACACAGGCCGAGGCTGAAGCGGCTGAGAAAGGTAAGCCGACCGGTAAAAAAACCTGGATCTACCAGGCAAGCAACGTACGCGATTTTGCCTTTGCCAGCAGCCGTAAGTTTATCTGGGATGCCATGCAGACGGATGTGTACAGTAACGGCCGCAAGATCTGGAGCATGTCGTACTATCCGAAAGAAGGAAATCCGCTTTGGGGACAGTACTCAACCCGTGCCGTTGAGCACACCCTGCGTTCGTATGGTAACCGCACATTTGAGTACCCGTATCCGGTAGCCATTTCGTGCCATTCGGTGCCGGGTGGCGGTATGGAGTATCCGATGATTAGCTTCAACGGTGGTCGTCCGGAGCCGGATGGTACATATTCAGAGCAGGTGAAGGCGGGTATGATCGGCGTCATTATCCACGAGGTTGGCCATAATTTCTTCCCCATGATCGTTAACTCCGACGAGCGGCAGTGGACCTGGATGGATGAAGGACTGAATACCTTCTGCCAATATCTGGCCGAAAAAGAGTGGGATTATAACTTCCCGACCCGCCGGGGTGAGCCGCAGCAGATTGTCGATTACATGAAAGCCGATAAGTCGCTCCTGGTGCCAATTATGACCTCCGGCGAAAACGTGATCCTGCTTGGACCCAACGCATACGCCAAGCCGGCTACTGCCCTGAACATCCTGCGGGAGACGGTGATGGGCCGCGACCTGTTCGACTATGCCTTTAAGGAGTACGCGCGCCGTTGGGCCTTTAAAACACCGACCCCGGCCGACTTCTTCCGCACGATGGAAGATGCCTCCGGCGTGGATCTGGACTGGTTCTGGAAAGGCTGGTTCTATGGGGTCGAACCCGTCGATCAGGATCTGGTCGAGGTGAAGTGGTTCCAGCTCAACAGCCAGAACCCCGAGGTGGTTAAAGCTCAGGCGCGGGCTGAGGCTGAGCGCCGGGCCAACACCATCAGCAAACAGCGCGACGCGGCTACCCGCAACCAGACCGTGGTGGCGCAGGACTCCACCATGCGCGACTTCTACAACAGCTACGATCCCTATGCCGTTACCGATGCTGACCGCAAGCAGTACAACGACTACCTCAGCACGCTCACGCCCGAGGAGCGTACGCTGCTGGAGAGCAAGCAGCACTTCTACACGCTGACGGTGAAGAACCGGGGCGGTCTGGTGATGCCGGTGATTGTGCGGATGGAGTTTGAGGACGGCACCGACTCAACGGCGCGTTTTCCGGCGGAGATCTGGCGTTTCAACGATCAGCAGTTGCAGAAGGTGATCGCCACCGACAAGAAGGTGGTGCAGTGGACGCTGGACCCCTACTATGAGATAGCGGACATCGACACGGAGAACAACAGTTTTCCGCGGAAGGCGGAGCCCAGCCGGTTGCAGTTGTTCAAGCAGCAGCAGCGGCAGGTGCGCCCGCAGAACCCCATGCAGCAACAGCAGCGCCAGAGCGGTGCCTCCCCGGCTACCCAGGGCAGCGGCCGAAACTAAACGTCTTAAATTTGCTTAAAAAAACCGGCCGACAGCCGGTTTTTTTGTTTCCCGCCGTTCTGCAGATGCAGAACGGCGGGATTTCAGTATATTTCCAGAATTATTCACTTTCATTTTCACAATTCACCATCACTTCATAATACTTTATGCGAACGAAAACACCGCGAATAGCCAGTCTGCTAAGCGGTATGCTCATCATGGGTTCTCTGGTTCAGGCCCAGGAAGTACCTACCCGTACCGAAGAACCCGCATCAACAACAACCGCCCCTGCTTCCCGAACCGGCACACCGGCCCCGGCTAGGAGCGGTCCCAAGCTGTACAAGGACGTTATTACCAAAAGTGCCCAGACCACCAAAGGGGTTTTTACCGTTCACAAAGTAGACGATAAGTACTATTTTGAAATTCCCGATTCGCTGATGAACCGGGAGTTTATGGCCATTACCCGCATTGCCAAAGCGCCAACCGGAGCCGGCTACGGTGGTGAACTCGCCAACCGGCAGGTACTGCGTTGGGAAAAAGGCCCGGACAAAAAGCTGTTTCTACGGGTAGTGCTTTACCAGAACGTGGGCTCCGATACCCTCCAGCCTATTTACCAGGCCGTCCGCAATTCCAATGTCGAGCCTATCGCGGCCGCTTTTGATCTGAAGGCCATCCGCAAGGATACCTCGGTGGTTATTGACGTGACTGATTTCTTCAAATCCGAAAACCAGATTGTATCGCTGGACCCGCAGACGAAAACCCGCTATCGGTTGGGTGCCCCCTCGTCGGATCGTTCGTACATTCAGCGCATCGGCTCCTACCCGATCAATACAGAAGTACGGGTGGTAAAAACATATGCGGCCACTACGGCACCGGCGGCAGCATCCCCCTCCCCTGCTCCTGCTACCACCCTTCCCGCCGGCAGCGCAGCCGGAGCGGTAACGATGGAGATCAACACCTCCATGATTATGCTGCCGAAAGTACCCATGCGGAAGCGGCTGTTCGACCCACGGGTAGGCTTTTTTGCCAATGGCTACACCGTTTACGATGATAACTCGCAGAAGACCGAGCGCGAAACCTTTGTAGTACGCTGGCGCTTAGAGCCGAAAAATGCCGCCGATGCCGAACGACAAAAGCGGGGCCAGGCCATTGAACCTAAAAAGCCGATCGTGTATTACATCGATCCGGCCACCCCAACCAAATGGCGGAAATACCTGAAGCAAGGCGTGGATGACTGGCAGGAAGCGTTTGAAAAAGCCGGTTGGAAAAACGCGATCATGGCGAAAGACTGGGACACCAAAGATACGACCATGAGTCTGGAAGATGCCCGTTACTCGGTGATCCGGTACTTTGCCTCCGATATCGAGAATGCCTACGGGCCGAACGTGCATGACCCGCGCACCGGTGAGATCATCGAAAGTCATATCGGCTGGTACCATAATGTGATGAACCTGCTCCGCAAGTGGTATATGGTGCAGGGAGCCGCCGTAGACGCCCGCGCCCGCAAGCCGAAGTTCGACGATGAACTGATGGGCCAACTGGTGCGGTTTGTTTCCTCGCACGAGGTAGGCCATACCCTCGGTCTGCGGCATAACTTCGGAGCCAGCCACGCAACGCCGGTGGAGAAACTGCGCGACAAAAACTACATCAAGCAGTATGGCCATACCGTATCTATCATGGACTACGCCCGCTTCAACTACGTGGCGCAGCCGGAAGACGGCATTACCGATCTGTTTCCCCGCATCAGCGTCTACGATAAATGGGCTATCGAATGGGGTTATAAGCCGATCTACGGGACCAAAACCATTCAGGATGATAAACTGGAACTGAACCGGTGGGTTAAAGTTCATGAGCAGGATCCGAAATACTGGTTCGGTACAGAAATCAACCCGTTTGATCCCCGCTCACAAAGCGAAGACCTGGGTGACAATGCCATGCTGGCCAGTGAATACGGCATCAAAAACCTGAAACGTATTCTGCCCAACCTGCCCGAGTGGACCCGCGAAGAAGCAGAAGGCTACGATAACCTGAAGACGATGTACGGCGAGGTGGTTGGGCAGTTCCGCCGGTATGTCGGGCACGTAACCAAATACGTGGGTGGTATTTATGAGACGCCTAAAACGTACGATCAGTCAGGAGTCGTGTATGAGTCTACGCCGGGCACCCTGCAAAAAGATGCGGTAGCGTTTATCAACCGCAACCTGTTTGAAACACCCACCTGGCTGCTGGATAACAACGTGATGAGCCGTATTCGCCCGGATCAGGGTGTGGATTATATCCGGACGTTTCAGGAAAGTACCCTGAACAGTATGCTGGACATTAGCCGCCTGAGCCGGATTATTGAAACCAATAGCCGGTCCGGCAGTGCTTACGCGCTCGATGATCTCTTCACCGACATCCGCACCGGTATCTGGACTGAGCTAAGCGCCAAAAAGCCGATTGATACTTACCGGCGCAACCTGCAAAAGGTACACGTGGAAAAACTGATTTCCATGCTCGATCCGAAGACGCCTTCTGCCACGGCGGGTGGATTTTCGGCTCCGGGTTTTAGCTTCAACGCCGGCCCGACGATGGATGCCCGCAAGTCTGACATTGTTTCGGTAACGCGGGCGCACCTGCTGGCGTTGCAGAGCGATATTAGGGCGGCCCTGCCAGGTACTACCGATAAGATGAGCCGCTACCACCTGGATGATGTGCTGGTGCGGATCAATCAGGCGTTGGAGCCATCGCGGGTCCCGTCTGAGATTGCGGTTAAGAACTAACCCGCCGATGTGCAATGACCAAACGGAGCAGAGGATGCCGGTATTGCAGGAAAATAACGCAAAACCTGGTTATGCCCTTGCTCCGTTTCGGTAATTCGCTTATTTTTGTCTCCTCATTGTTCGGGATGTAGCGCAGTCCGGTAGCGTGCTTGCATGGGGTGCAAGAGGTCGTGGGTTCGAATCCCGCCTTCCCGACAAACAATCTTAGGGAGTTACGGTAACGTAGCTCCCTTTCTTTTTGCCTGGTTTTCCGAATGGTAACGTGGTGCCATCTGATGATATTACCTAAAAACAGCCACACATAGCTAAACTAATCACGATACATACCGCTTTTACTTACCTTTATCCCGTGAAAATACACTGGCGATATTGGCTTATACCGCTCCTGACGATCGGCCTGTTCATTTCCATATTCGAAGTGAACACCGGTGGCATCGTCAATACCTGGGGTGATGCCTGGGATACCTACCTGCCGGCTGAGTTTATGCCCGACCCGGTACATTCGGTTAGTGGGGTCCATGATTGCCTGGCGGGAGCCAGCATCCGGCTGGTCCGGCAAATCGCTTTTCACACACCAGCGGTTCTGTCGCCTGCTCTTTCCAAAATTCCCGCCGATTGGGTTCGATGCCAGGAGTTATTCCTCCGATGGTGTCAGTGGCGGATTTAGACGGTTAGCATCGTCGTTACAACTCTTTCCCATTTGGGGAAGTAGCCTTGCTACACTGTTACATCTCCTCCATGAAAATACTCCTCTGGCTGGGGCTGCTGGTGACTACATCGGCGGCTGCCCAAAGCACCTTCCATGCCCGCATCGTAGATGCCCAATCCCGCGCTCCCCTACCCGGTGCTACCCTGCAAATCAGTCCGCTCAATTTGGGGAGCGCTGCCGATGAACAGGGGGTGGTTACTCTGGCTAATATTCCGGACGGAACCTATACCCTGCTGTTTCGCTTTATCGGCTACCAACCCACGGAACTGCGATACGCCTTTCCCCGACCAGTCGCAGACACCCTGCAAATCCGACTGGTGCCGTCGGGCGAAGAGCTGGGTGAAATCACCGTCTCGGCCACCCGCAGCAGCCGCACCATCAGCGATATTCCCACCCGCCTGGAAATTATCTCCGCCGGTGAACTGGAAGAGAAAGCCGTAATGCAGCCGGGTAACATACGCATGTTACTCACTGAGAGTACGGGAATTCAAACCCAGCAGACCTCGGCTACATCGGCCAACGCCACCATCCGCATTCAGGGACTCGACGGCCGGTATACCCAACTGCTTCAGGATGGCTTTCCGCTGTACTCAGGCTTTGCCGGCGGGCTGAGCATTTTGCAAATTCCTCCGCTGAACCTTAAGCGGGTGGAGGTGATCAAGGGCTCCTCGTCTACCCTCTACGGTGGAGGAGCCATCGCCGGGCTCATCAACCTGGTGACCAAAGAGCCCACCAGCGAGCGGGAACTTATGCTGCTGGCCAACGGCAACCAGACCAGAGCCCTGGACTTAAGCGGTTTCTACAGCCAGAAGCTGGGTAAACTGGGCCTCACCCTCTACGCAGCCCGCAACAGTCAGGTAGCGTACGATGTCAACGCGGATGGTTTCTCCGACCTGCCCCGGTACACCCGGTATACAGTCAGCCCGAAAGCATTCCTCTACCTCAATCCAACGACTACGGTCAGCTTTGGCCTCAACGGCACCGTAGAAGACCGCCTGGGAGGAGACATGCAGGTGATTGCCGGCCGGAGCGACTCTACGCACCGCTATATAGAAGGGAACCAGTCCGACCGGTTTTCTACCCAGTTTAAGCTGGATAAGATTCTGGCCACCGGCGCTGTGTTCACGGTCAAAAACAGCATCGGCTATTTCGCCAGGGAGATTACCCGCCCGGTCTACCGCTTTGGTGGTCATCAGCTCGCCAGCTACTCGGAGGTCAGTTACAGCCATCCGGCTACCGTTCTGGAGTGGGTCGCCGGAGCTAATCTGTGGACCGATACGTTCCGACAGGCCAACCCCAGTGGCCCTGCGCTGGATTATACTCTGAATACGATTGGGCTTTTTGGGCAGAGCAACTGGAAACCTTCGGCCCGATTTGTCCTGGAAACAGGCTTACGCCTGGATTATGTCCGGCGCGGTTCGTCGGGAAAGAGCAACCTGTTGGTGTTGCCCCGTATTTCTGCCCTCGTTAAGGTATCGGCTTCGGTAACCGTGCGGGCCGGCGGTGGGCTGGGCTACAAGGCTCTCACCATCTTTACCGAAGAGGCCGAGGAGCAGGGTTTTCAGAACCTCCGACCCGTTGATGGGGCCTCCACCCGGAACGAAACCTCCATCGGGGGGAACATGGATGTAAATTACCGAACCCCGTTGTTTGATGCCGTTAGCCTGTCGGTCAACCAGCTTTTCTTTTACACCCGGCTGAACCACCCCCTCCGGCTGAGCAGTCTGCCGGCTTCCGACGGCACCTATCGGTTTTACAACGCAGACGGCAGGACGTTATCGACGGGTATAGAAACGAATGTAAAGTTGACATACAACGAGGTAGCGGTGTATCTGGGTTACACCTACATCAATGCCCGCACGGATGAGCCCTTACCGCAGGGGCAGCGCGGGAGCCGACCCAACCCGTTTACCTCCCGCCACCGGCTCTATTCAACGCTCCTGTACGAACTCAACGAAAAACTTCGGATCGGGTATGAGTTGTTTTATGTTGGCCGGCAAACCATTCGGAACGGAACCGTCAAGCCATCCTACTGGATGATGGGTCTGTCGGCCGAACGGCGCTGGCGGCATGTCAGCCTGTTTGTCAATTTCGAGAACTTTCTGGATGCCCGCCAGAGCCGTTTTGAGCCGGTGTATACGGGTTCGGTTCAGAATCCGCAATTCGCTGACATCTGGGCACCCACCGAAGGGGTAATTTACAATGGCGGCTTTAAATTCACCCTGTAATGACAGACTGTCTGGGATAGGCAAGGTAATCGATTCATACGCCAGGTGGTTTATCTGGTTATACTGCCCCGCAAAAGAAGATGAAAAGAAGTTTGCTGTACGCGGCCATTCTGGGTCTGGTCGGATTTGTCACCTCCTTGGGCGCTCACATTATAGCCGTTAACCTGCCCGTGTATGCCAACCAGGCAGGCATTGGCCTGACCCTGATTGGGCTGTTGATTGCCGTCTTTGCTTTTGCCGAAATCGCGGCCAAACCCGTTTTTAACTGGATTGGCGACCGGAACAGCATGAAAATGACGCTGATGCTGGGCCCTCTGGCGGGCTATTGGGCCGACTGCATGCCGGTTACCGTGACCATTCGCCTGGGGCTGCTGCTGTCTGCCTCGACGCTGTTAGCCATTCCCTTTGTCGCCGGCCTGAGTCTGCTGCTGGTGGCTCTGCCGGCGCACAGTTGGGAACCACTATGGGTGCTGCGGGTTCTTTCAAAGAGTTAGGTGATATGCTGGGACTAATCTCTATCGGTTTTATTTCCCAGACGTTCGGGTTAACCACGGGCTTTGTGGTGTGTGATGTCTTAGGTGGTCTGGCTATCCTGTTGATTGGCCGCGAGCCTACCCAGCCTATTTCCAAAGAGACGCTACCCCACCCTGAACCCTGATGGCTATATCGGCTGCGAAATAGAGCGTGACAAGAACTAGAAACTTCCTATATAACGAGTATGACTATGCTATTGCTAACAAATTCTTGGCTGGAATGGGGTGGAACCGCTCTGGTGGCGGTGTTGGTATTTGTGGAAACCGGCTTTTTGCTGGGCCTGGTCGTACCGGGTGGCGAAACGCTTTTGTTTACGGCGGGGCTGCTGTGCGGGGTAGACCAACTAAAAATACCCATCGCTTTATTGGTTCCTCTCCTCATTGTATCGGCCGTGTTAGGAGATCTGACGGGCTTCTGGCTGGGTCAGAAACTAGGTAACCGGCTAGAGCACCAGCCCAATACGTTTATATTTAAACGACGCTACTGGGAGAAAGCCAAGAACTATTACCGGCAACATCCCCATCGGACGCTGCTGGTGGGCCGCTTCCTGCCCATTATTCGCACCTTCAACCCCTTGCTGGCGGCTAGCAGCGGTATGCCCTTGTCCCGGTTTTTAGGCCTAACCGGGGTGGGTTGCGTTGCGTATATATCGACCCTGGTGTTGGCCGGGTATTGGCTAGGTCAATTATTCCCCGAACTCGGTCAATACGTAGAATACATATTTATGGGAATTGTTGCCCTGGTCATCGGTACGCTGCTGCTGAAGGCCTACCAGGAACGAAATCAACCTGACGCATGAATCGTTTTCGCTTCCCAGCCCGGCTGCACCGGTTAGCGGCTCGCTATCCACGTCTTTCCCGGTGGCTGCTGAACCGCTTTGACCGAAGTCGTTTTACGGGGCTGCCGCTGATGCTGCTGGCTGGAATTCTGTTATTCAACGGCTATTTGTTTTCCGAAATTACCGAAAACATAATCAATGCCGAACTAATGGTGAAGGTAGATCAGCAGGTCACGCAGTGGTTGTTTCAGCACCGGTCTGTGGCTCTGAGCCAGTTCTTATACCGGCTTACCTTTGCCGGGCAAAATCTCATCGTGTTGCCCCTGGCTATTGGTGTATCAGGGCTTCTGTTGTGGCAGCGAAGGTGGTTTGACGCCCTGCTGATCTGGATTGTACTGGCCGGAATTGGTTTATCCATTGAGATAGGGAAACCTGTTTTTCACCGCGTCCGGCCCGCAAATATGGGCTACTATACGGTCAAAACCTTTTCTTTCCCCAGCGGCCACTCGGCCACGGCGCTGGGATTCTATGGACTGCTACTTTATTTATGGCTCCACGAGAAGATTCGGCCTTTGTGGCGCTGGACCGGTCTGCTGGCTTGCTTGGGATTGATTGGGCTGATCGGCTTTAGCCGGTTGTATTTAGGGGTTCATTTCCTGAGTGATGTGGCCGGCGGTTACTTGTTAGGCCTAAGCTGGTTAACCGTAGGAGCCGGTTTACGGGTCTGGCGTACCTTTCAGTCCAGAATTTACTCCAGAAACATAAAATCTACCTGATCCCGATAAAAGAATCGTAAGCGCAGTCCGGTAGCGTGCTTGCATGGGGTGCAAGAGGTCGTGGACGTTCGCAGTTGCCCGCCGGGAACGCTTCCTGTTGAATCCCGCCTTCCCGACGAATAAACCAAAGCCGACCACCAGGTCGACTTTTTCTTTTCCAGCTCAGGTACAAACGAAAAGCTATGGAGGCTCTCCACATTTTTTGTATGTTTATCGCTGATAACTAACCCTAACGCTATTCATGAAAGACGCATTTGCTTTCTCCCGTCGTGATTTCCTGCAAAAAATGTCGGCCGGCGTGGGTGCCTCGGCGCTCTCGCTGCCGTTTATGGCCCAGGCTGCGCAGGCCAACCCGCTTTTTCAGGACAGAAAGCTGGGTATCGCCCTGGTTGGCCTGGGCAGTTACAGTACCAACCAACTGGCCCCTGCCCTGCAAAAAACGCAGCACTGCCGACTGGCCGGTATTGTTACCGGAACGCCATCCAAAGCCGAAGCCTGGAAGCAGAAATACAATATTCCGGACAAGAACATCTACAACTACCAAAACTTCGACCGCATCGCCGACAACCCGGACATCGACGTAGTGTATGTGGTGCTGCCGAATAACATGCATGGCGAGTATGTAATCCGGGCAGCCCGGGCGGGTAAGCACGTCATTTGTGAGAAGCCGCTGGCCATTACCGTAAAGGAGTGCCAGGATATGATTGATGCCTGTAAAAAGGCAAACCGGCAACTGGCAGTAGGCTATCGCCTGCACTATGAGCCTTTTACGCTGGAGATGATGCGGCTGGGCCAGCAAAAGGTATTTGGAGCCGTAAAATTCGTGGAGGCTAGCGACGGCTTCAAAGCCGGTGACCCGAATCAGTGGCGCTTAAAGAAGTCGATGGCCGGTGGCGGTCCGTTGATGGATGTGGGCATTTATGCCGTAAACGGCGTTCGCTACGTAACCGGCGAAGAGCCTATTTCAGTAACGGCGCAGTTTGGCCCCAAGACGAATCCGGAGAAGTTTAAAGATGTAGAAGAAACCATGTTCTGGCAGTTTGAACTCCCCAGCGGGGCGGTGTCCAACTCCACCACCAGCTACAGCGCCGGCGTTGAGCGACTCTACGCAGCCGCAGAAAACGGCTGGTTTGAACTTCGCCCAGCGTTTGGGTATGGCCCTCTGAAAGGAAATACCAGCAAAGGACCCATTGAGCAGCCCATTGTCACGCACCAGGCCGTTCACATGGATGGCGTTTGTAAGACACTGCTGGACGGCCAGAAGCTGCCCGACCACATTACCGGGGAAGAGGGTCTTCGCGATGTGCGGCTGTTGCAGGCTATCTACCGGGCGGCTGAGACGGGGCGGAAGATTGATTTGCGGGAGAGTGGGTTTGTGAGTAAGTCGCCGTATTCGGGGGTTACGGCAAGTAAGTGAGGGGGCTGGTCGGGTAGTAAGCTATTGTAGATTTATTAACATTAAAAACGGTTTTCCAACCCGTTGTACAGATGAAGGCCGTACTTTGTCGCCAGTTTGGGCCGCCGGAGAGTTTGCAGGTGGCGGATGTTCCGTGGCCGGTTGCGGAAAAGGGAAAGGTGGTGGTGGAAGTAAACGCTTGCGGGGTTAACTTTCCGGATACGCTGATTATTCAGGGTAAATACCAGTTCAAGCCGCCATTCCCGTTTTCGCCGGGGGGCGAAGTGGCCGGTGTGGTGCGGGAGGTTGGCGAAGGCGTTACCCACCTGAAGCCGGGGGATAATGTCTTTGCCCTGACCGGCTGGGGCGGCTTTGCCGAGGGTGTGCTGGCCGATGGCTACCGGACCTTCCCCATGCCGCCGGGGATGGAGTACCAGACGGCGGCCTCGTTGATGTACACCTACGGCACCTCGTACCACGCCTTAAAAGACCGGGCGCAACTCCAGCCGGCCGAAACGCTGCTGGTGCTGGGAGCCGCCGGTGGCGTTGGTCTGGCGGCCGTATCGCTGGGCCACATCATGGGCGCAAACGTCATTGCCGCAGCTTCTACCGATGACAAACTGGACCTCTGCCGCCAATACGGAGCCACGGAGACTATCAATTACAGCACGCAGGACTTACGAGAGCGGATAAAGGAAATCACCGGCGGCAAGGGTGTCGATGTCGTTTACGACCCGGTTGGCGGTGATTTAGCGGAGCCCGCCCTGCGCTCCATGAACTGGCGGGGACGCTATCTGGTCGTGGGTTTTGCGGCTGGTCAGATACCAAATATTCCGCTGAACCTGCCTTTGTTAAAAGGCTGCTCCATCGTCGGCGTATTCTGGGGGGCCTTTGCCGAGCGACAACCAAAGGATAACGTCAAAAATTTTCGGGAGCTGCTCAGCTTTATTCAACAAGGAAAGCTAAAGCCGCACATTCATGCCACCTATCCGCTGGAGCAAGCTCCTGATGCGCTCAACGAAATGCTCAGCCGGCGGGTAATGGGGAAAATTTTGATTGTACCGTAGGTTATGTATGGGTCAGCCTCCGGCTGACCCATACATTGGCTATTCCTGCATCAGCAGAAAAGATTTGATAAACTCGTCCAGGTCACCGTCCAATACGGCTTCGGTGTTGGAGGTTTGGTAACCGGTGCGGTGGTCTTTTACCCGGCGGTCGTCGAGGACGTAGCTGCGGATTTGCGAACCCCACTCAATCTTTTTCTTGCTGGCTTCTACCTCGGCGCGGGCGGCATTCCGCTTTTCTACCTCAATCTGGTATAGCTTTGATTTCAACAGGCGCATGGCCACTTCCTTATTCTGCAACTGGCTACGTTCCTGCTGACATTCAATGATAATACCCGATGGCTTATGCCGCAGCCGCACGGCTGTTTCAACCTTGTTTACATTCTGTCCACCGGCACCACCCGACCGGAAGGTATCCCAGTCAATATCGGCCGGATTTACCTCAATCTCGATGGTATCATCAATCAGCGGGTAAGCGTAAACCGACGCGAACGACGTATGCCGGCGGGCATTGGAATCAAACGGTGAAACACGCACCAGACGATGTACGCCGTTTTCTGATTTCAAATAGCCATAAGCCAGTGGTCCTTCAATCTCGATGGTAGCCGATTTGATGCCGGCGGTATCGCCATCCTGGTAGTCGACCTGCTTCACGGTGTAGCCGTGCTTTTCGGCCCAGCGCAGGTACATGCGGTAGAGCATATCGGCCCAGTCCTGGCTTTCAGTACCGCCGGCCCCGGAGTTTATTTCCAGTACGGCGCTAAGCTGGTCTTCTTCGTTGCTGAGCATCTTCTTCAGCTCCAGTTCTTCCAGCGTGGCCGTAACTTTCCGGCCTTCTTCGTCCACCTCTTCTTCTGAAACCTCGCCGGCTTCGTAGAATTCGAAGAGTGTCTCGAGGTCGCCCATTTCGCCATCGAGCTTATCGTAGCCGTTGACCCAGCCTTTCAGGGCGCGGACCTGCTTCATGGTATTTTCGGCCCGTTCGGCATCGCTCCAGAACTCAGGCTGGAAGGTCTGCTGTTCGAGGTCGGCTAAGCGTTCTTTCTTGGTGTCGTAGTCAAAGATACCCCCTCAAGGCCTCAACTCTGGCCTTCAAGTCTTTCAACTGGTCTGTTGTCATCTCGTTGTTTGGTTTTACAAGGCTGCAAAGATAAAACAAATCCCGGCATAGCCCTTGTTTACGGCAACCGGCAGAATTTATGTGAACGGGTCCATCTGCCTAACCGGCCACTGCCGAAGATGATTTGGCAGTGGGTGCGGCATATCAACTTTTCGGCCTAACTTTGCGTTCCTCAAGCAGGTAATTGAGCTAGTTTATTTCTGACCACTATACAATCTGAAAGATGGCATCACCATACGATGTAATCGTTTTAGGCAGCGGGCCGGGTGGCTACGTAGCCGCGATTCGGGCCTCGCAGTTAGGCATGAAAACAGCCGTTGTTGAGCGCGAAAGCCTCGGCGGTATTTGTCTGAACTGGGGCTGTATTCCCACCAAAGCCTTGCTGAAAAGCGCCCAGGTTTTTGAATACATCAAACACGCCAAGGACTACGGCATCACCGTTGGCGATTCCAATGCTGATTTCAACGCTGTGATAAAGCGCAGCCGTGGAGTGGCGGAGAGCATGAGCAAAGGCGTTCAGTTCCTGATGAAGAAGAACAAAATCGACGTCATCTACGGAACGGGCAAGCTAAAGCCGGGCAAGAAGCTGGACGTAACCGATAAAGACGGCAAAGCCACCGAATATTCAGCCAAGCATATCATCATCGCAACCGGTGGCCGGGCGCGTGAATTACCGGCCGTACCTATCGATGGCCAAAAAGTGATTGAATATCGCAAGGCCATGGTGCTGGAGAAGCAGCCGGCCAGTATGCTGGTGATTGGCTCCGGTGCTATTGGCGTGGAGTTTGCCTATGTGTACGCCAGCATGGGTACCAAGGTGACCATTGTAGAGTTTATGCCCAATATTGTGCCGGTTGAGGATGAGGAAATCTCTAAAGAACTGGCGAAGCAGTACAAGAAGCTGGGTGTCGACATCTACACCAGCTCCGAAGTAACCAAGGTAGATACAAGCGGTAGCGGTTGTAAGGTGTTTGTCAAGACGAAAGAGGGAGAAAAGACGTTCGAGGTTGATGTGGTGCTCTCGGCTGCCGGTGTTGTGTCCAATATCGAGAACATTGGTCTGGAAGAGGTCGGTATCAAGACGGAAAAGGGTAAAATTGTGACCGACGATTTTTACCGGACCAACGTTGAAGGCTACTACGCCATTGGTGACGTGACCAAAGGGCAGGCGCTGGCGCACGTTGCTTCGGCCGAAGGGATCATCTGTGTCGATAAGATTGCCGGACACCATGCGGAGCCACTGAATTACAACAATATTCCGGGTTGTACCTACTGCTCACCAGAGATTGCATCCGTCGGCTACACTGAGAAAGCAGCCCGTGAAGCTGGTTATGACATCAAAGTGGGTAAGTTTCCGTTCACTGCTTCCGGCAAGGCAAAGGCCGCCGGGGCACCGGAAGGCTTTGTCAAGGTTATCTTCGATGCCAAATACGGCGAGTTCCTGGGTGCCCACATGATTGGCTATAATGTAACGGAACTGATTGCCGAGGTAGTAGCCGCCCGGAAGCTGGAAACCACCGGCCATGAAATCTTAACGGCCGTGCACCCACACCCAACTATGTCCGAAGCCGTAAAAGAAGCCACCGAAGTAGCCTACGGCGAAGCGATTCATTTATAAATTGCTGAGGCCATGGTAATGGCTTGGATTAGTCGGTAAGCTTTTGAATCTTGCGGTACAAACCTAGATGAACATGACCCCCGAACGGCGACTCGACCAGATTGAACCCGTCATTGCCGATATGGCCCGCAAGCAGGACCGTATGCTCGGTCAAATCGGTATGATTGTAGACCAGGTATCCCTGCATACCGTTAAGCTTGACGACCTGAACGACCGGGTTACAACGGTTGAGCGAAAAGTTGACAACCTGGAGAAACAGGTAGGTGACCTGAACCAGAAGGTAGGTGACCTGAACCAGAAGGTAGGTGACCTGAACCAGAAGGTAGGTGACCTGAACCAGAAGGTAGGTGACCTGAACCAGAAGGTAGGTGCTCTCGACCAGAAGGTAGGTGCTCTCGACCAGAAGGTTGGCCAGATGGATAAAAAACTCCAAACGGTTGCTGATGGTTTAGCTAATCTGACGGTTACTGTAGCCGAAATGCAGCAGAATGTAAATCAGCGCTTTGAAAGGTTGGAGCAGCGCTTTGATAAGTTTGAAGACACTCAGCAGGTGATTCTAAAGCTGTTGCAGGAACGCCTGAAATAATTGTGGTTACTCAAGCCCTCATCAGATGCTCCGGTGTCTGGTGAGGGTTTTTGTTTGTCCATACTTCGTAGAGTCCGTATCCTGCGACGACCAAGTATTCGACTGCCGTCAATAGCAGGTTCTCCCGGTATGGCAGTCCTCCCTGATAGGTAGCATAAGAGACCCAGATAAGGCCCGACCAGACCAGCGGGTAGCGGAAGTTGGTAAACACCGATGCCGCCACCAGCGTGGTAGCGTACCAGGGATGCACCGTGGTGGCCAGCGCAAAATAAAAGCTTAGGGTCAGCAGAAGGCGGGTAGACAGGGCGTGGGGTAGTTTAGTGCTAAACGCAATCCATAACACTCCTAACGTGGTAATAATCGAAAGCCATAGCCCGGCCTGCTCAATAATGTTGTAGCCTTTGATCCAGAAGCCAACTTCCCGGATGAGGTAGTAAATGCTGGCGTTGAACTCAAACTTCTGGAAGTAGAGATTAATGCTGGAAAAGATGTTCTGCACCAGCGCCACACTGGCAAATGGGAGAAACAGGATGCCGGTCAGTATCAGGGTTAGCATAGCATAGCTTATGCCCCGTCGCCACCCCAGGTAACGAATTGCCAACGGCAGAAAAAGCAGCGGCAAGAGCTTGGTACCAACGGCCAGCGCCAACGCCCCAGCCGACAGCACCCAGCGGTTTTTCAACACCAGCCAAACGGCAAGCAGGACAAAGAAGATAACCACAGCTTCGAAATGTACATTGCCGGTAAGCTCCAGAATAATCAGCGGGTTCAGCCCGTACAGCAGCGCCAGATTTGGGTTTCGGTTAACGTGCGTCAGCAAGCGGACCAGCAGCCATAAAACCCCCAGTTCGGCCAGCAGAATGAAAACTCGTAAGGCAATCACATTACCCAGCACATTACCCGGCGACAGCATAGCCGCCAGCCCGAACATGGCTTGGTTGAGCGGGGGATAAACGGTATAGTAATTGGGAGAATTAAGGTAGATAAACACATTACCGTCTAAACCGGCCTGCCCAGCCAGCGGTGTATTGATAATCCCGGTGGGTAAATAGAGGTACGGGTTAAACCCATGCGCCAGCAGCCGGCCATCCCAGATGAAGCGGACGTAGTCGTCTGATAACTTAGGCATCGCAAACAACAGCGTCAGCCGGAAGATAATGGCGGCCGCAAACAGCAGGCGGTCGGGTTCGTCCGGAAAACCGAATACTGAAGTCTGACTATTTCGGTGATACCAGAGCGGACGTACCCGCAGTAAATAACCCCAGAACAACAGGCCGTACAGCGAAAGAAGCAGGCCGAATTGCTCACGCGGCACGCCATAGGCGATAAAAATGTACAAACCGGCCGATAACGCAAGCCAGCCAATGCGGAACGGGGTTGGGGTCATGTGGTCAAACCCACCGGACTCGGCAGGGACCGGTCACTGGCTGTTGAGCCTGCTACCGGCGGTTGGTGCATCGAGTGGGTCAGCGAATATACGAAGACCATGCCAAAGCCAATCGTCAGCATGCTATGGAACATCAGCATCCGGTAATCGTGCAGGTAAAAACCCAGCGCAATACCACCCAGAAAATAGAACACCATCAGCCCTTCCAGCACGGTTAACAGCGTAATGCCCCGGTTCAGATAAATATTATGCTGCCAGCTATCCTGCGCCGTGTTGACGTTAAACTTGGGGGTACGTACAAACGGTGTTTTCCGGCCAATGTAGCCTTCTACAACCGCAATGGTATTGTGCAGCGACAGGCCCATCATCAGCGACGAGTACATGGGGAAATACCAGCCAAACTGCACCGGTTTCTGGTGGCCCGATAGCCAGAACGGAATGCCGTAGAACAGCATCAAAATAATCAGGTTGATTTGAAAGAAGTTAATCAGGTAGTACACCGAAGCCCATTCCGGGTGAATACTGCGGATGTACAATACGGGCACACTCAACACGGCCAATGCTAACACCAGTATAAATGTCGAGCTGCTGAACAGGTGGAAAAACGCGTGTATTTTGGCAACAACGGGTACGCCCGGTGCTTTCAAAACCTTCCACATAATTTTGCGGGCACATTCGGCAGCACCCTTCATCCAGCGGTATTGCTGCGATTTCAGGGCGTTCATGGCGACCGGCAGTTCGGCGGGGGAGCCGATGTCTTCGCGGTACACAAACTTCCAGCCTTTTAGCTGGGCGCGGTAGCTGAGGTCAAGATCCTCGGTCAGCGTATCGCTGCTCCAGCCCCCGGCGTCCAGAATGGTTTCTTTGCGCCAGACACCGGCTGTGCCGTTGAAGTTCATGAAGAAATCGGCTGCGTTGCGGCCACCCTGCTCAATAAAGAAGTGGGCGTTGAGCCCAAAGGCCTGTAACCGGGTAATCAGCGAATAATCTTCGTTGATGTGCGTCCAGCGGGTCTGTACAATGCCGATTTTTGGATTGGTAAAGTGCGGTAAGGTTTTCAGCAGGAAGTCTTTCTCAGGCATAAAGTCAGCGTCGAAGATGGCGATGAACTGCCCTTTGGCAAAATCCAGCCCGTAGGCGAGCGCCCCGGCTTTGAAGCCTTTTCGCTCCGGACGCCGGATGTGCTGAATGTCATAGCCCTGGCGCTGGTATTCGGCTACCTTGCGGGCCAGAATGCCGACGGTTTCGTCGGTAGAATCATCCAGCACCTGAATCTCCAGCTTTTCTTTCGGGTAACGCAGCTCACATACGGCGTCCAGGAGTCGTTCGACCACGTATAACTCATTATAAACCGGCAATTGTATAGTAACCAGGGGCCGGGTATTCCAGTCTGCCGAATCGGGTGTAATGATAGCGGCCTTCCGCTTCACCTTCGTTCGGAGGTAAATAATAATGAGGCTAAGCTGGCCGAGGTTGTACGTGAACAACAGCACCAGCGTAAGGCCGTATAGCGTTAAAATAAGTGCTTCCATGTGTTGGACAAATAGCGTCTATTTGCCGCTCCTCATGCCGGTGTCAATTGGCCTTACCAGTATCTGAATATAGTGGTAATAATTTTGTAGCCTGCCAATACCGTGCCTTTGACGGTTCCCGATATTTTGGAAAAACCAATGCGTTTTCGATAACTGACGGGCACTTCCATAATCCGCAACCCCAGCTTAGCGGCTTTCAATTGCATCTCAACGGTCCAGCCGTAGGTTGTATCCTGCATCTCCAGCGCCAGCAGTTTGTCAAATCGCACCGCCCGAAATGGTCCCAGGTCCGTATAGCGTACGCCGTACAACCAACGCAGCAGGGTGGTGGCTAACCAATTGCCAAACAATTGCTGCGGGGTCATAGAGCCTCGTTGTCGGTTACCCAACGCCCGTGAACCAATTACCAAATCAAAGCCTTCCTCAACAATCGGTTGGACCAAAGCCGTCATTTCGGCCGGGTAGTCTGAGTAGTCGGCGTCTAAAAAAACTACAATGTCGGGCTTTTGTTGGCGATTGTTAGCGTAGGCTATGCCCCGCAGACACGCCCGGCCGTATCCCTGTACCGGCTCGTCCAGCACTGTAGCCCCGGCCTGAGCGGCCTGAACCGCCGTTTGGTCGTTGGAATTGTTGTTAACGACAATGACCTCCTGCACCAGTTGGTTCGGAATTTCGCGGATAACATTGCCGACCGAATTCTCTTCATTAAATGCCGGAATAATGACGACTATGATCGGTTGTTCCAAAATCAACGATGCTTCATTCACCGTTCAAAACTACAACTTCTCCCTCAGAATCAGCTGTCCGGTTGCCGACATTTGGACGAATTAACCATATTTGGAACAAATTTAGATTGCTGTTGCCGCATACAGCCTGTCCCAATGGAAATATCCTTTATCGGAGCCGGTAATCTGGCCTGGCACCTGGCCCCGGCGCTGGAGAATGCCGGCCATCAAATCAACGAAGTGTACAGTCGGCGGCAGCAAAGCGCCCGGCAACTGGTCGGTATCCTGTATGATGCGCATCTGCAACCCGACCTGAACTTTGCCGATAGCTCCTCAGAATTATTCATCCTGGCCGTGCCCGACGATTCTATTGAGGCCATATGCACCGAAATGGTTCTGCCCGAAAATGCTATACTGGTCCATACCTCGGGCAGTAAACCGTTAAGCATCCTGCAGCAGTTCGTGGAGGTGTACAGCGACGTACCCGTCCGGACAGGGGTATTCTATGCCTTGCAAACCTTCAGCAAAGGACAGCCTTTGCTGGAGTTTGAGCAGATTCCGCTCTGCATCGAGGCTAGCGATAAAGCTACAGAAGAACAGTTGGTCCAATTAGGCCAGCAGGTGAGCACTATTGTGTATCTGGTCAATTCGGCCGAACGAAAAGTGCTGCATCTGGCGGCCATATTCGCCTGCAACTTCGCCAATCACCTGCTGGCGCTGGCCAAAGACCTGACCGATGCCGAAAACCTGGAGTTCGATCTGCTGAAGCCGCTGATTGCCGAAACCTTTCGTAAAGCCCTGAGTGCCGCCCACCCGGCCGAGGTGCAGACCGGCCCCGCCCGCCGGGGTGACCAGACCATTATGGTCGCTCATGCCGAGTACCTGGCGGCTCATCAGCCCCAATGGCTGCCTATTTACCGCCTGCTGTCCGAAAGCATTGAACGGAGGTATCGCGAGTAACGCTTGTAGATTTCAAAGTTCTAGCCTTCGAGCGATGATTTGAACACACTGGTTAGGATTGCTTATGCTTCCGGGTACGTACGAACCAGAAAAAGTTTTCATTACGAACCAGGTTTTTGGGCTTTAAATTGTAGATTTATATTTAAGCTATGGCTACGATTACCGCTGGGTCGCGTTCGGTAGTTGCAGTCAAGTTAGAGCCGGATAAGCCGATAACAGCCAATCAAAGAATGAAACAACGGTTTAACAATGGTCTCACAATACACCTCGAAATTACGGTTTATTAAGTGAGAAACAGCTAACGGCTCTTTGGAGTATCCCTATGTTTTTGACGGCCGTAATAATCCAGAGTTGAAAAAAAGACACTATAACGCTATTTATAAAGGTATTGCATAACTTGTTTTTTATAACTATGATTGCAGTAGACTGTAGATAAATAAAATGGCAAAAAGCCCTAATTGGTCACGAGAAGAGTTGATTTTAGCTTTCAATCTCTACTTAAAATTGCCTTTCGGGAAAATGCATAAAGGTAATCCTGAGGTCATTAAGCTGGCTACTTTGCTAGGAAGACGAACTCCAGATTCAGTCGCGATTCGACTGGTCAACTTCGCTAATATTGATCCATATCACCAACAACGAGGGGTTAAAGGTATGGATGGTGGCAGGAAACAAGTTGAGCCCATTTGGAATGAGTTTGTCAACAATCAGGAAAATTTGGTTTTCGAGAGTGAACGGATTTTAGCTAGATACCAGCATCAAACACTTGAAGAGCTTCACCCGGAAATAACGTTTGATTGGCAAAATTTACAAGGTGAAGTACGCGAGCGTACTGTAAAGGCTCGTGTTAATCAGAGTGTTTTTCGGCAAATGATTTTAAAAGCCTATACGAATCAGTGCGCCATTTCTGGAATATGTTTGCCTGAATTGTTAGTGGCAGGACATATAATTCCGTGGGCAGTGGACGCTCAGCATCGTCTAAACCCTCAAAATGGAATTTGCTTATCGAACCTCTATGACAAGGCTTATGAAAACGGCCTTATATGTATTGATACTAACTACAAAATATTAATCTCAAAACGTCTGAAAGAAGAGATTGCAAAGGATTTTTACAAAGAATTCTTTGGCCGTTTTGAGAATCAAACTATCAACTTACCCATTGAATATCATCCGTCCAAGGAATTTTTGCAATACCGGTTAAATCGTTTTAAAGGTTAGCTTTTATGAATATAAAATTTGAATACATGTATCGGGACGCAGGTAATTATAAGCTGTATAATACATGTGTACTGACTAATCGTTTTCATAAACCTGTTGATGAGTTGGAGACTCGAATACGAAAGTCTCTGATTGACGAGGAATACTTCAACCCCGTGAAATGCAAAATTCCTAAGTTAGAATTTCCTGACAATGATGATGACTTGGACCATAATTGGCACGAATTCCTTTCAATAAGCTCAACAGACGAAGCACCAGATTTACAGTTGGATATTCTGGAGTTCGTCCAGCTATCCACAGTTGCTCATTGCAAAGCTTTCCCGTAATTAGGCAGAGCCATTTAAGACAGTAATATTTTATTAGCTTCCCTGTCAAGGAAACCATACATTACGCTCGGAATGGGCAGGCCACAGGTAGAAAGTTTGCAACGCCCCTATACCTGACGTTTCAGGTAGTCTTAAATCCCAACCGAGACGGCGGACCGTTCCGAATTCCCCAATCCGAAATCCTCTTAGTTTTCCAGGTCAAGCAACTTTGATACAATCTGAACCGAGGAGTGTAATGTCCGGTGTACAGGGCACTTCTCGGCGATCTCCAGCAGGCGGTTACGTTGTTCGTCGGTTAAATCGCCCTCTATCTCAATTTCCCGCGAAATCTGATCGAGCATGGGTTGCTTTTCGGTATCCTCCGAGTCCTGTGCGTGGATTTTGTCGTGCTGCAGATGCACAATTACGTTCGTTACCGGCCACTGCTTCCGGTCGGCGTACATGCGCAGGGTCATGGCAGTGCAGGCTCCGAGACCAGCCGTGACCAGGTCGTAAGGTGTTGGCCCGAGGTCGTGGCCTCCGGCTACTTCAACCGGCTCATCGGCGAGCAGCGAGTGGTTACCCGCTTTCACCTCCGTGGTGAGGGAGTCTGGCCCTATGCGCACGGCCACCCGTTTATGTGAACTGAGGGGCTCGGCTTTCGGAATGTGAATGTAGCGCTTGACCCAACTGGCAATCATCTCACCGGCATAGAGCGAATCTTCCGACCTGGAGAGCAGATGGTCGGCCCCGTCGAGGGAGATAAAACTCTTGGGGTGGCGGGCGGTCTGGTAAATTGACGCGGCATTGTCGATACTCACCGTTCTATCCTGTGGAGAGTGCAGCACCAGCAACGCCCGACGCAGGGTCTTAATGTCTTTTTCCGGCTCAAACCGGCTCAAGTCGTCCAGAAACTGCTTTTGCACCGTGAAGTTACGGCCACCAATATTTACCTCAGCCTTCCCTTCCTTTTCAATCTGCGTCAGGTCGCCTTTCAGCAGATGCTTTACATGGTCGGGGTCACAGGGGGAGCCGATGGTCACTACAGCTTCAACGGACGGCAGTGAACCGGCTGCCATCAGGACCGCCGTACCGCCCAGTGAGTGACCAATAGCCAGGGCCGGAGCCTGGTATTCGGTTTTGAGGTACTCCGCAGCACTGAGCAAATCGGCAATATTGGACGAGAAGGTCGTCTCGCCGAATTCCCCTTCGCTTTCGCCCAGCCCGGTAAAGTCGAAGCGGAAAACGGCGATACCGCTCAGGCTGAGCGCCCGTGAGATGTTACGGATGGCCGTTAGGTTCTTGGTGCAGGTAAAGCAGTGGGCAAACAGGGCAAACGCGTGGGGCTTTCGGTCGACGGGTAATTCGAGCCGGCCGGAGAGTACGTGGCCGTCTTTATTCCGAAAATCAATCTTTACGGATTTCATAGGCGTAGCGCGGGGGTTGATGACCTAAGTTGCTCAAAAATGGGCACATGAAAAAGCCGGTATTTGTGCAGTACCGGCTCCTCGTCAGGGTGTTCAGTAAGTAAACCTCAGTGGGCAACAATTGTTCGCTCGATTTGTTCCAGCGAGGTGCCTTTGGTTTCGGGCATGATGCGCCAGACAAACAGCAGTTGCAGCACCATCATCAGGCTAAAGAACAGAAAGGTATTGCCACCCCCGAAGGTATCAGCAATGTACGGGAACGTAAAGGCAATGATAGCCGCCATCAGCCAGTGCGTAAAGCTGCCCAGCGCCTGCCCGCCGGCCCGCACTTCGTTCGGGAAGATTTCGGAAATAAATACCCAGATAACTGCTCCCTGCGAAAAAGCGAAAAAGGCAATGTAGATGAACAGATAAATGGGCACGGTCATGCCGCTGAAGTCCTGCGCGTAAAACGACCGGGCCACCAGGCCCAGCGTAACAATCAGCCCCACAGAGCCGATGAGCATCAGCACCCGCCGGCCAAAGCGGTCGATGAAGTTCATCGCCAGCAGGGTGAAGATAAAGTTGATGAGCCCCACACCCGCCGACGAAAGCAGCGCCGAACTGGTGCCCAGCCCGGTCATCTCGAAAATGCGGGGGGCGTAGTAAATGATAGCGTTGATGCCGGATACCTGATTGAATACCGCAAACAGCACCGCCAGCATTACCGGCGTCCGGTATTTGGCCGAAAACAGCGATTCGGAGGGCGACTCCTGCACCAACTGATGCGTAGTGATAATGTCGCTGACTATGGCATTGGCATTAGCCGGGTCAATCTGAGTCAGTATTGCCCGCGCTTTTTCTACTTCCCCTTTTTTGGTAATGAGCCAGCGTGGGCTTTCCGGGACTGCCAGCACCAGCACCAAAAACAAAAGTGCCGGGAACGCTTCTACGCCCAGCATCCACCGCCAGGCATCTGCGCCGATACCCTGCAACGCATAATTGGACAGGTAGGATATCAGAATTCCAAACACCACATTGAACTGAAACAAAGCCACCAGCCGACCCCTGGATCTGGCGGGTGAAATCTCCGTGATATACATCGGAGCCGCCACGGACGATGCGCCCACACCTAACCCTCCAATAAAACGCGAAAAGAGAAATACATACCAGTCGGTTGCCAGCGCCGAGCCGACGGCCGACAGCAGGTACAACAGGGCTATCCAGAAAAGCGTGGTTTTGCGGCCCAGCCGGTCGGAAGGAATACCCCCGAACAGGGCTCCAATCACAGTGCCGATCAGCGCAATGGATACGGTAAGACCATGTTCAAATACGTTCAGGTTCCAGTACTGCTGAATGGCTTTTTCGGCACCGGAGATAACGGCCGTGTCGAAGCCGAAGAGAAAACCACCGAGGGCTACAACAATCGACCAGAGAAAGACTTTGCGGTTATTCATACAGGGTTCATATTTCCGCTAAGATAAGCGCGATAGCCATTGACCGGTCATACGGCTCCGTAAAAATAGCGCCCTGGCTGAGGAGGGGGAACAATGTTATCCGGATGCCGGAAAACCAAACCGTTTACGAACTACTGTTACCCATTATTAATTCCAGTACAACTACGCAATTTGCAAATTGCGGGATTCTTCTCTATACACAGTCGTTCCGGTGGCGCTACCTTTGTCCTGCAAATTATCCACACCAAAAACGAACAGTAAACATGGAAAAGCAATTCTGGTTTAAATCGTGGGAGCTGGAGGGTCACTACACCAGCTTCCACCGCAAAGACATCCATCCTTATGTTATAAAACACCTGACTCCCGAAGTCCTTTCCGGCAAAACCATTTTTGTTCCACTCTGCGGCAAAGCCGTCGACATGGTTTACTTTAGCTATTATGCCGGGCGGGTAATCGGTGTCGAAATCGTGGAGAAAGCCGTCTTGCAGTTCTTCGCCGAGAATGACCTTCGGTACGAGCGCATTGGCAACAAATTCGTGTCGGGCAACATTACCATTTACTGCGCCGACATCTTTTCGTTAACAACGGAAGAAATCGGTGAGATCGACGTAATCTACGACCGGGCCTCGCTGGTAGCACTCCCCTACTCCATGCGGATAAACTACCTGCGGAAGCTGGAAGAACTGACCGAGCCGGGCTGTGTCTATTTCCTGAATACGCTGGAATATGCGCCAACTATGGATACTCCGCCGTTCAGCATTCCGCCGGATGAGGTAGATCGGTATTTTGGCAATTATGTCATTGTGCATGTCGAGCATGAGTTGCAGTCCAACCACGGTATAGTGCGAAAATTCGGTTTGACCTACCTGATTGAGCATGGTTTTATCATGCAGAAGCTGCACAAATCACACCACATACCGGCGGCCGAATTAGTCGGCAACCGCTATAGCTTTTCGTACGATTCCTGATTAAGGTCTTTACACCACTCACAACACTACTACTACATGAACCAGGCCGGGGCTAATGTCCCGGCTTTATTATTCTGTGGTTGCCGTCTCGTTTTGTCGGCGGTTTTTGAGGTCGAACGTGCTGGGCGGGAACATAATCAGGATCTGGTTGCGGTCGAAAGCTTCTTTAATCGTTTTAATGGCTTCGCTGGTAGCCAATGGCGCACTGGTTAAGGTCTGGTCAATCCAGAACCAGAGCATAAACTGCACCATATCGGCGGTAAAGGCTTTATAGTGCATTTGTAAAGGACGGTCTTTCCGGATGAATGGTAGCGTGTTGAGCGCCTTTATGGCTACCTCCTGCGCTTTTGCCAGATCATCGAGATACGATACCCCAGCCACAATTTCCAGCCGCCGTTCGCCCGATCGGGAGTAGTTGATGATGGGTTTTTGAAAAACGTCTTTGCTGGGAATTTCTATTTCCTGCCCCTGCATATTGTCCAGCACCACCGATCGAAGTTTGATGGAAATAACCCGCCCGGTAAAGCCATTGGTCTCAATGGTATCGCCCAGTTCAATTGGCCGCTGGATGGCAATCATGGTGCCGGAGATAAAGTTGGTGGTCAGGTCCTGAAAGGCAAAGCCAACCGCCAGGGCAATAACCCCCGCCCCGGCCAGCAGAGATGTAACTGTTTTGTCGAGCCCCAGCACGCCCAGCGCAAAAAATAGCCCCACCACATTAATGACCATGACCACAATGGTTTCAATCAGTCCTTCGAGCGATGCACTGCCGTTAACATGGCTAAGAACGCGAACCAGCACCCGCCGGACCAGCCGGGCAATGAGATTAAAGATAAGGATGACCAGAATGGCGACGACCAGGTTGGGTAGGTGACTGATCGCCAGTTTAGACCATAATTCCAGCCGCTGCATAATCAGCTTCACCATATCATTTACGTCCATCAGCATAAATACGTACGTTGAGGTTTTCTATAAAAACCACCTGCCATCTGTACTGTTTGCCGCAGTGTTTGTGACAGGCTGGATAGTAAGTGGTTATTCAGACAGGTATGCGAAGCCATGCTAAGTAAGCCAATGGTTACCGGCTAAGCGATTTTTGTTATTTTTGGCCCAAAACCCACAGGCATGACCCCAGCCAATTTTATTGAGGCACTTCATCAGGAGATTCACCAGACCCGGTACGGCCAGTACCCCGCCGAGCTATACGACCCTATCCGGTACATAATGAATCTGGGGGGCAAGCGCCTGCGCCCGCTCATGACGCTCATGGCCGCCTACCTCTACACCGACGACTGGCAGAAGGCCCTCAAACCCGCCGTGGCCGTGGAGGTATTTCACAACTTCACCCTGATGCACGACGATATTATGGATCAGGCTCCGCTGCGCCGGGGGCAGCCAACGGTCCACGAAAAGTGGAACCATAACATCGCCATTTTGTCAGGCGATGTTATGCTGGTGAACGCCTACGAACTGCTGCTGGCTGTGGAGACTCCTCACCTGAAACGGGTACTGGCGCGGTTTAACCGGACGGCCGCCGAGGTCTGCGAAGGTCAGCAGTGGGACATGAACTTCGAGACCCGCTGGGATGTCACCGAAGCCGAATACCTGGAGATGATTAAGCTGAAAACCTCTGTTCTGTTAGGCTTTGCCCTCGAACTGGGCGGGATTATTGGTGGTGCCGACGAAACCAACGCGACCCGGCTGCGCGAAGGAGGCATTGATATGGGTATCGGGTTTCAGTTAAAAGATGATTTGCTGGATGTGTATGGCGACCCGGCTAAATTCGGCAAGCAGGTGGGCGGAGACATTATTGCCAACAAAAAAACGTTTCTTTTGATAGAAGCGCTTCAACAAGCTACCGGCACCATAAAAGACGAACTGATCGGCTGGCTGAGCCGTACGGAATTCGACAAGCAGGAAAAAGTGCAGGCGGTTACGGCCATTTATGACCAGTTGGGCATTCGCGAAATCACCGAATCCCGCATTAACAAATACTTTGCCGAGGGATTTGCTAATTTTGAACAACTGGAAGCTAATTCCACCCGCAAGGAAATGCTGCTGGCTTTTACACACCAACTGGTAGAGCGCGAAAGCTGATTTAACCCCCGACATCATGAGTATCACCATCGCAATAATTGTCATTACCGTCATCATCAGTTTGTGGGCGATGAGAAATCCGTCTCTCATGGATCGCTGGGTGATGAATCCCTATAAAGTAGCCCATCAGGGACAGTATTACCGCCTGATTACGTCCGGTTTTCTGCACGCTGATTTTGGACACCTGTTCTTCAATATGTTCAGCTTCTGGATATTTGGCGGGCTGATTGAACGTATTTTTCTGGGGCTGTTTGGGACTAGTGGAGGCTTGTTTCTGCTGGCTTTTTACATTGCCGGCATTATTGTTTCCGACATTCCGACCCTGCTCAAGCACCGCAACAACAGCCGGTACAATTCGCTGGGGGCATCGGGCGGAGTGTCGTCTATCATCTTTGCGGCTATCCTGTTTTTCCCGCTTCAGGATTTGTGTCTGTACGGCATTTTTTGTCTGCCCGGCTTTATCTTTGGTATCCTCTACCTGATTTACTCCTACTATGAGTCCCGGCGCGGGGCAGGTTTTATCAATCACGATGCGCACTTCTACGGGGCTCTGTTCGGCGTACTTTGCATGGCCATTGTGTACCCGCCCGTAATACCGTCTTTTGTGGAACAAATTGCCGGCTGGCGGCTTTTTTAAGCAAATCAGGTAGCGTGTTTTATGCTGCGTATTCTGAAACAGCCTTATCCGATAGAAGAGGCAGGCAATCGGCTGATGTTCCGGATTGCCTGCATTGGTGCTTTTGTTGGTTTATTTCTGCTGCTCTTTCAGCCGTTTGGACTGAGTCTTTGGCAAACTGAGTACAAGACGCTGAAAATACTTGGCTTTGGGCTGATTACCTTTGTTATTACGGCGTTTAATTATTTTGTCTGGCCGGCTATCTGGCCCCGCCAGTTTTCGGATGAGCGCTGGACGGTTGGACGGGAGATCGCGCTCGTCCTCCTAAACATATTGCTCATTGCCCTGGGCAATATGTTATACATGACCTGGATGATTGGCCATCCGGCCTACGTGACGGATCTCGTCAGCGCAATCCTTATTACCTTTCTGGTAGGCATTTTTCCGGTAGCCGGCTCCATTATTTTCAACTACATTGTTCAGCTAAAAAAATATAGCCGCACAGCCGCCGAAGCACCCGTTCACGAACCGAAACCGGTACTCCCTTCAGGTGAGCAGCCGCTGGTGCTGCTGGCCGAAAACGAGAAAGATACCGTTACGGTAAAACCGTCTTCACTGCTATACATCGAGTCCAGCGACAACTATTCGACTATTGTAACGGATGAGGATGGACGGGCTCAGAAGACCTTGCTCCGCAGCAGCCTCAGCCGACTGGAGGGCCAGATTACGCATCCGGCCATTGTGCGGTGCCACCGTTCCTATATCGTGAACCTCGACCGGGTGGAGAAAGTGACCGGCAACGCACAGGGGTATAAACTCCATATGCTAAACGCGCAGCACGTGGTTCCCGTCGCCCGCAAGTATAACGACTCGTTCATCAGCCGGCTAAAAGCGACGGCCTGAGGGTTGTCAAACGTCCCAAACAGGCTGCCGGTTGTCCCTCCATTTGTCAAATAGCCCAAAAGATGGCTGTATACCCCTTTGATTTGATCCGTTCTGGGTAGCCGTGGTATGTTTGTTTCGTTCTCAAACGGCTAAAACCAACCTGTTATGGATCTCCTGGTAAAAAGTATGCTGATTGCCCACGTGGCGGCTGGGTTTACCGCTCTGGTAGTGGGTATTGTTCCGATGATCGCCAAAAAAGGAAGCCGGCTGCACAACCGCACCGGTCTGGTATTTTACTGGTGCATGGCCATCGTCTGCATTACGGCGGTGTATCTGGTGTTCTTTAAACCCAGCTCCCTGTTCCTGCTGTTCATCGCCATTTTAAGCTTCTACTTCTGTTTCTCCGGACGCCGGATGCTGCGGCTGAAAAGCCCCAACGGGCAGCCCACCCGCACAGACCGGCTGGCGGCCTGGCTGGCGGTCGGCGCAGCCATGACTATGATTGGGCTGGGGGGCTATAATCTGTACGGGCTATATACCGGTACCTTCTCGGTTTTTGGAACACTGTACATCTTCTTTGGCTTTTTGTTGCTGGGTAATGCCCGCTACGATGTGGTCCGGTTCCGCAATCCGGCAAAAGCAAAATACGGCCGTATGGAGTGGTTTTTTGGTCATATCACCCGAATGGTTGGGTCATATATCGCAACCCTCACCGCCTTTGCTACGGTAAACACCCGGTATATTCCGCACCAAAGTATCTGGGTTGACCTGGCTGCCTGGACTCTGCCGGGGATCATCGGCGGTATGCTGATTGCCCGGTGGATTATCTACTACAAGGCGAAGTTTGCCGAAAAGTCGGTGATTACTTCGCCAGTAGTTTCTTAACTACCGGCAATGCCTCTTCGGCCCAGAGCCGGTACTGCCGACCGGAGAAGTGGAGCCCGTCGGCCGCAAATTGGGAAGCGTCGCCGGCGGCTTTGCGGGATGTGGGCGTAATATCTATATAGGCGGTGTTCAGGGTTGCGGCTTCTTCCCGAGCTACGGCATTGAAGGCGTTTATCTCGGCGGCAATCTTCTGGCGGTCGCGGCCCTGGGCAAACGGTGATACACCCCAGTCGGGAATGGAGAGAATGAATACACGATCGGCATTCCCGCCGGCAAAGCGAATAGCCGTCTGGAGCAGCTCCCGAAATTCGGTGCGGTATTTTTCCGGAGTTTGGCCGCGATACTGGTTATTGACACCGATGAGGAGAGATACCAAACTGTAGGTTTTCTGGTTATTACTGGCTCTGATGGCAGCCTGTAGTTCATCCGTTGTCCAGCCGGTGCGGGCGATAATGTCCGGATTGGCAATATCGACCCCCTCTTTCCGAAGCAGTTCGGCTAATTGAATGCTCCACCGGTCTGTTTCGGGTACGCTTTCGCCGATGGTGTAGGAGTCGCCGAGGGAAAGGAAGGTTTTGGCGTGAAGAGTCATAGGGGAAGTGTCTTGCTTGGAGGGAGTGCAAGATAAGATGAGTAAGAAAATTAAGTTTATCATGCAGCGACGCAAAGCGATTTCCCACCGGGACGATAAGAGATTTTCAAGTTGTTGACGATGTGCCGGATGCTATCTTTAATCAATGCGTTGAAGTTTGCCAGCATGCCTAAGCGCATATCGCTTAAACAGAGATAGGTTAGCAACTGTTTGTTAAGACTCCACACCCACCGGCAACTTCGCTTTCCGAATATTCGTATTCCGAATATCGGTTTCGATCAACCCGTCCCGGAGCCGGACCACGCGGTGAGCATATTGAGCAATGTCTTCTTCGTGCGTTACCATGATTACCGTGTTGCCTTTGCTGTGAATCTGGTCGAAGAGGTCCATGATTTCGTAAGAGGTCTTGGAGTCGAGGTTACCCGTCGGCTCATCGGCCAGCAGAATACTGGGGTCGTTCACCAGCGCCCGCGCCACCGCTACCCGCTGCCGCTGACCACCCGATAGCTCATTGGGTTTATGGCCGGCCCGGTTCTCCAGCCCCACGTTTTTCAGCGCCAGCATGGCTTTCTCAGTGCGGTCGGCTTTGTTGTAGCCGGCGTAGATAAGGGGCAGCGCTACGTTCTCCAGCGATGACTGCCGGGGCAGCAGGTTGAAGGTCTGGAAAACAAAGCCAATCTCTTTGTTGCGCACTTCGGCCAGTTCGTTTTCCGACATATTGCTGACGTCCTGCCCGTTTAGCACGTAGCGGCCGGCAGTTGGCGTGTCCAGGCAGCCGATAATGTTCATCAGCGTCGATTTTCCCGAACCTGACGGCCCCATAAAGGCAACATATTCGCCTTTCCGGACGGCAATCGTAATCGACTTCAAGGCGTCAATAACCTCGCTGCCCATGACGTATCGTTTTGAGATGTCGGTGGTTTCAATGATGTTCATGTTTAGGTTACGGGAGTTTGTTGATGGTTGATGCAATGCGCCGGAAACAGAAACTCCCGGATCAAAACTAACTTATTGCAGAAACTTTTGCCGCTCTTTTTCGAGCAACGTCAGTTTATCCTGATAAGCAGCCAGAAACGTTCGATAATCGGTTGGCGAGGTGGCTCCCTGCAACCGCATCAGGGCATCCTCGGCATAGTCGGGTAAGCTCAGGTCCAGACAAAGCATGATATACGTTTTCAGCAGGGTCGGATTATCCTCATTGTATGGTAATGCGTTCAGCACCAGTTGGTAGCCCTGCCTGCTTTGTTTTTGCTGCTGCATCAGCCGGGCGGTGGCCGCTACGATGGAGGCATCCAGTGGGGCCAGTCTCAGCGCCTGTTCGTAGGCTTGCCGGGCCTGAGCGGTTTGTCGGTTGCGCTCGTAGGCCTGCGCTTTCAGAAAGGTTTGCTCCGATAGATGCTGCGGCACCACCGGACGATTTGCCAGCGCCAGCGCCGTATTAACATCACCCTTTGCCACGGCCAGCCGCATGGCGGTTAAGGTCCGGAGCGAAGCGGCAAAGGGCCGCAACTGGTTTTCGGCGGGTAGCTGGGTCAGCAATTGCGCTGCGGCTGGTCGCTGGTCGCGTTGCAGGTAATCGTCAATAACGGCTGTGCCGGCTACCGTCCGTAGATTAGGGTCATTTATAGTGGCCAATATTGTTTCCCGGTCGGTGGCATCAGGTCGGTAAGAGACATAAAAGGCTTTTTCTAAATCAGTTTCCGGCCGCTTAATGTCGTATAATGCCTGCTTCAGCGAAGCAACACCAGCGTCGTTGGCGGAGGCCATTTCCCACAAGGAACGGGCGGCTACCAGATCGCCCGCTTTGGTGAGCGCAATGGCCCGGTAGTAGGCCGACAGGGTATCCGGATTGAACTCAAAATTTTCGGCAGCTCGTCGGTATAGCCCCTGCTCCATCATCCACAAACCCGACAGCGTCCGGTAGAAGGCTCCGTTGCGTGCGTCGCCCTGGGCTAACTGACCCATCAGATCCAGCGCTACCGGATGATGGTGGTTGCGGTATTCGGCTACGGCGCGGGCCAGCAGCAGATCATCCGTAAAGTCCTGGTTAACGGGCTCCTGCGAGAGCCGTTGCAACGTGTTAGTTAGCATGGTGTCTGGGCGGCCAGCTTTCAACGTGTAATTGTAGATGCTGGCAAAGCGGCCAACGCTCAGCCCTTCTTTTTTCTTGTCGCCGTTGAGCCAGGCCGGGCGCTCAGGCTGGGTGGTATCCGTACCGGCGATCAGGCGGAGGGCTAAGGCATTGGCCTGGTACGATTCGTAGGAATTGTCTTTTACCGTGCTCAGCAGCGAATCGGCCGACAGCACCCGGGGGTTCCGTGCCCATAAGGCCAGCAGGTTCGTTTCCGGCACCTCCGAGCGGGCCGTGTTGCCGGTGGCCGACTGCAAAAAGTAATAGGCCGAATCGGCTACGCTGGTCCGGGCGTACAGGTAGCCCAGGTTGTTCTGCAACTCTCCGCTTCGGGGAAACGTTTTAATACCCCGTTGTAAATGCTTTACGGCTTCAAAGAAGAGATTGTTCTGAAAATAAACATTGCTCAGACCAGCATACGCTTCCGGACTAGGCTGCTTGAGCAGCGCCTGCTGGAAGTAATAAGCCGCCGTGGTCTTTTCGTCCTGCGCCAGCGCCAGCGATGCCAGGGCGTAGTTCGATTTATGGTTCTGAAACTCCTGCTTCAGCGCCATTTGGTAGTAGGTATTTGCGGAGGTGGTCTCCCCGGTAGCGGTGTATAAATCGCCCAGACCATTGTAATAACCCGTAATGCCTTGCCGGAGCGGGAAAAAGTTTTCGGTCGACAGTAATACGGCAATAGCGATAACCCCCGCCAGCCGGACCAGGCTCAACTCGATCCTGGGCGGCTTGTACATAATCCGGTACACGGGCAGCCCCTGACGGTACAGCGGCAGAAAGTTAAGCAGGATATACCCGAAGAACAGCACCCCCATAACCAGATGCGAGTACACAATGGCATCTTCAAACATCTCCACCAGCGGGTCATTGGCTGTGGCGAAGGCATAACTCATGGTGAGCGTGGTTAGCAACGCTAATCCCAAATACAGGTAAGCGCCGGCATCCTGAAACGGCAATTGCTCCTGCTGCTCGTTCAGCCGCCGGAATCCCCAGATGCCCAGCACCACCGAAATCAGGTACAGCACAAACGGACTGATGGCCAGCAACTCCCAATCGATGGCCTTCGTGTTTTTCAGCCAGACCAGCAGCAGATTCACCAAGTATAGCAGGCTGATGAATATAAAATTGCCGATGCCCAATGGTCGCCCGGCTACTCCCTGCGCATTTGTCCGCCCTGCCGAGGTGAGCCAGACCATGCCGGCTACAATTTCCAAGGAGATAACGAATATAAAGCCGACACTCAGCACAAGCAGCACCGGCATACCGTAGCTCACGACCGTTAGGGTTGGCAGCGGCACTTCCGCCAGAAAGCCGATGCCAAACACCACCAACATGATCAGCACCAGGAAAATGGTAAGCCGGCGGGGGAAACTGATATCCGGCCGGAAGGCATGGAAGTAGTAGCTGGTCAGCCCAAAGATGAACGCCAGGCCGATAAAGAGCGAGCGGCCGTTGAAGCTGGGCATTCCCATCATCTCCCACCGAAACATTGACAGGGCACCAATAAAGAATGTCATGGCAACCAGGTAATAAATGCGGCTGAGTTGCGAAATTGAACTCATAATCAAGGCAAAGGCGGCACCCATACCCAGCATCAGCACGGTAGCCATCCAGGGGTGTACCTGCATGGCAGATGCCACGAACTGTTCGGAAACGGCGTAGGCCTTGCCCTCGGCTGCGTAATCGAGCATACCGTCGGTGAAGGCATGCAGCGGAGCGGGTAATTCAATCAGTTCGCTGAGGATATCCCAGTGAACCACATTAGCCAGCCCCCGCCACCAGGCGACCAGAAAAACCAGTAAACTCAGCAAAAAAAGCCCGGCACTCAGCAGGTATATTATCCGGTACGACCGGTTCCAGCTATTCCAGAAAAAAAGCGATGTCATAAAGTATAGTATACGCCTTGAATAACGAACACAGGCTGTATATAGTTAGTGTCTTTCGGCTGCCGGTGAAATTTTCGGGAGGACTTATGATAATTTGAGTTATAGGAATGGACCGTTTCCGAATTTGTTGCCATCGAAAAACATACCTGAACGCTAAACATTCTACCTTACACATGACTATTGCTGTTTATCCGGGGAGTCCCTTTCCCTTAGGTGCCACTTGGGATGGCAAAGGTGTAAATTTTGCGCTTTATGCCGATAACGCCTATGGCGTAGACCTTTGCCTGTTTCAATCCAAAGAAGATGATGCCGAATCTGTCAAAATCCGCATTAGTGAGCGGTCACATCATGTATGGCACGTATATGTACCCGACCTGAAGCCGGGTCAGCTTTACGGCTATCGGGTATACGGCCCGTTTGAGCCGTGGAATGGCCACCGCTATAATCCAAACAAACTCCTGATCGATCCGTACGCTAAGGCTATTTCGGGTACCATCGACTGGCACGATGCCTTGTTTGGGTACGAAGTCGGTCACCCGGACGAAGACCTGAGCTTCAGCGGGATCGACAGCGCGCCCTACATTCCGCGGTCGGTCGTGGTCGACTCAGCCTTTGACTGGCAGGGCGTTAAGCAGCCCAAGATTTCCTACCACAAAACCATTATCTACGAAGCCCACGTAAAAGGCTTTACCAAACTGTGCCCGGATATACCCGAAGAGATTCGGGGCACCTACGCGGCTCTGGCCCATCCGGTGACCATCGGATATCTGAAGGAGCTGGGTATCACGGCGCTGGAGCTAATGCCCGTGCATCATTTTGTGGCCGACCGGCACCTGAAAGAGCAGGGACTTACCAACTACTGGGGCTACAATACCATCGGCTACTTTGCGCCCGACGTGCGGTACTCCAGCAGCGGAACCCTGGGCGAACAGGTGACAGAGTTTAAAACAATGGTCAGAGAACTGCACAAAGCCGGCATTGAGGTCATTCTGGATGTGGTCTACAACCATACCGGCGAAGGCAGTCACTTAGGCCCTACGCTGTCGTTCCGGGGTATTGATAATGCATCGTATTACCGCCTGGCGGGCGATGGCCGGTATTACATGGATTATACCGGCACCGGCAACACCCTCAACGCCATGCAGCCCAATGTGCTCCGGCTCATCATGGACAGCCTGCGCTATTGGATTCTGGAAATGCACGTCGACGGCTTCCGCTTCGACCTGGCGGCTACACTGGCGCGGGAGCTGCACGCCGTAGACCGGCTGGGTTCCTTTTTTGACATCATCCACCAGGACCCGGTTATCTCGCAGGTTAAACTTATTGCCGAGCCCTGGGACATCGGCGAAGGCGGCTATCTAGTCGGCAAGTTTCCGCCGGGCTGGGCCGAGTGGAACGGAAAATACCGCGATTGTATCCGGGACTACTGGCGGGGAGCCGATAGTATGCTGGCCGAATTTGCCGAGCGGTTTACCGGTAGCTCCGACCTGTACCGCGACGACTACCGCCGGCCGACTGCCAGCGTCAATTTCGTGACGGCCCACGACGGCTTTACGCTGAACGACCTGGTGTCGTACAACGAAAAGTACAACCTGGCCAATGGCGAAAACAATATGGATGGCGACAGCCATAACCGCTCCTGGAACTGTGGCGTAGAGGGGCCAACCCGGAACCGGGCCGTTAACCAACTCCGGGACCGGCAGAAGCGCAATTTTCTGACTACGTTGTTTCTGTCTCAGGGCGTACCCATGCTGGTGGCCGGCGACGAATTCGGGCAGACGCAGCACGGCAACAACAACGCTTACTGCCAGGATAACGAAATTTCCTGGCTCAACTGGGAAAAGGCCGATAAAGCCCTGCTGGAGTTTACCCGCAAGCTGATCCGGCTGCGGGTCAAGCACCCCACGTTCCGGCGCCGGCGGTGGTTCAAGGGGCAGCCCATTAAGGGTATTGGTCTGGAAGATATTGCCTGGTTTCGGCCGGACGGTACCGAAATGAGCGAAGAAAACTGGAACCACGACTACGCCAAATCGTTGGGCATCTTTCTAAACGGCCGGGGAATTCGCTCCGTCGGGCCGAAAGGCGAAAAAATTCTGGACGATAGTTTTTACATCATTTTCAACGCGCATCATGAGATGCTTACATTCCGGTTACCACCCGAACGGTGGGGGAATCAGTGGATTGAAGTGCTGGATACCAGTGAAAACAAAGTAGCCGACGAAAGTACATCTTACGAAGCCGGCGACACTATTAAGGTAGAGGGTCGCTCGGTTGTCTTGCTTAAACAACCTTTAGTATGAATTCAGTAAGTACCGCGCAACGTTCCCTGGGGGCTACCTTCCACAATAGTAAAGCGGAGGTAGTTGTTTGGTCTCCCCTATCTGTGACCGTAGAAATCTGTTTGGTGAAAAACGCCAAATGCCTGCCGCTTACCGAAAACGAATACGGCTACTGGTCGCTGACAACCGACGAACTTCAGCCTGGTGACCTGTACAGGTTTCTGCTGAACGGCGAAACCGAGCGCCCTGACCCGGCCTCGCTTTCCCAGCCGGAGGGCGTACACGGGGCCTCACAGGCGCTGGACCTGTCGAATTTTAAGTGGACAGATCACCAATGGAAAAACCTGCCGCTGGAGGAGTATGTGATGTATGAACTGCATACCGGCACCTTTACGCCGGAGGGTACCTTTGCCGCTATTGAAGCCAAACTGGACTACCTGAAGCAATTGGGGGTCAACGCCATTGAGATTATGCCGGTGGCGCAGTTTCCCGGCT
Organism: Nibrella viscosa; assembly: GCF_039541875.1. Lineage (NCBI taxonomy): Bacteria > Pseudomonadati > Bacteroidota > Cytophagia > Cytophagales > Spirosomataceae > Nibrella > Nibrella viscosa. The sequence continues at coordinate 70,150 of NZ_BAABHB010000008.1, forward strand.
CCCGCAACTGGGGCTACGACGGCGTTTACCCGTTTGCCGTTCAAAACTCCTACGGGGGTGCCCGTGGCCTGCAGCAGCTGGTGAACGCCTGTCATCAGAAAGGCATTGCCGTGGTGCTCGACGTGGTGTACAATCACATGGGGCCGGAAGGCAATTATTTCAGCAATTATGGGCCGTACTTCACCGATAAATACAACACACCCTGGGGCCAGGCTATCAATTTTGACGATGCCTGGTGCGACGGCGTCCGGCGGTACTTCATTGAAAACGCGCTGATGTGGTTCCGGGATTTCCACATTGATGCCCTGCGGATGGATGCCGTTCACGCCATCAAGGATTTTAGCCCTACTCATATCCTGCGCGAAATCAAACAGCATGTCGACCAATTGATGATCGAAACGAGCCGGCCGCATTACCTCATTGTGGAACTGGACCTGAACGATACCCGGTTTATCAATCCGCTCGACCAGCAGGGCTACGGCATGGATGCGCAGTGGATCGATGAGTTTCACCACGCTCTGCGGGTAACGGCAACGGGTGAGCAAAGCGGGTACTACTCCGATTTTACCGGCATCGCCCACCTGGCCAAAACGTACCGGGACGCTTACGTATACGACGGGCAGTATTCACCGCACCGCAACAAACGCTTCGGCATTAAGGCGGAGGCTAATCCGGGGAAGCAGTTTGTGGTCTTTACCCAGAACCACGATCAGGTGGGCAACCGCATGATGGGCGATCGCCTTGGGCAGTTGGTCAGTTTTGAGATGCAGAAGCTGGTAGCCGGGGCTATGCTGGTCAGTCCGTACCTGCCCATGCTGTTTATGGGTGAGGAGTATAATGAGCCGAACCCATTCCAGTACTTCGTCAGCCATACCGACCCTGAACTGGCCGAGGCTGTGCGAAAAGGGCGCAAGAAAGAGTTCGCTCACTTCCACCTGGAAGGCGAAGCGCCCGACCCGACAGCCGAAGAAACCTTTCAGCAGTCGAAACTACAATGGGAACGGGTAAATCAGGAACCCCACGCTACGCTGTTCCGCTATTACCAGACGCTTATCAGCCTGCGCAAACAACATCCGGCGTTGCGGCATTTGAATCGTCAGCATCTGAAGGTAAACGTTGATGAAGCCAACAAGACGCTGGTACTGCACCGCTGGCATGAAGACCAGCACATGCTGGCCCTGATGAACTTCTCTACAGAACCTCAGCACGTACCGTTTGACGGGTTTAGCGGGCAGTGGCAAAAGCTGCTGAATTCGGCTGACACTCAGTGGGGTGGTGCCGTTCTATCACCTGAATTTGTTTCCAGCGCATCATCCATTACCTTACAGCCCGAATCCTTCTCACTCTATACCAGCCATGTATAACCCCGTTGCCACCTACCGATTGCAGTTTCATGGTGAGTTCACATTCGACGATTTAGATCGCATTATTCCCTATCTCCAGAAGCTCGGAGTGGGTACCGTCTATGCCTCACCTATCTTTGAAGCACCCGCCGACAGTACCCACGGCTACGACGGTGTAAACCCCCATCGCGCCAACCCGGGTATTGGCACCCGAAAGCAATTGCAGGACGTCAGTCAGAGCCTGAAAGACCAGGGCATCGGCTGGCTGCAGGACATTGTGCCCAACCACATGGCCTTCCACCCCGATAACCCCTGGCTGACGGATGTCCTCGAAAAAGGACAGATTTCCGAATATGCGGCTTTCTTCGATGTCGCCTGGACAGGTAAGCTCTACCGGGGCCGCATTATGGTGCCTTTTCTGGGCGCACCGCTGGACGAAGTTATCGCGAACGGCGAGTTAAGCATCGTGTACGAGGACAACCGTTTCTATTTCCGCTATTACGACACCGACTACCCGCTGCACCTGCGTTCCTACGCTACCATCCTCAAATCCGGTCCTGAACAACCCTCCGATGTTGTTCAGCAACTGATTGGTCAGATCAATGACCTGCACGACATCGACGAGCCTAAAGCTTACGCCATCCGCTGGGAAGAGTTACGCCTTCAGATGGGGTCGCTGATGAAAAACGAAGCCGTGCAATCGGGAGTAGATGCCTGTCTGAACGCCGTAAACAAAAATAAGGAGTTGCTGAGACAAATTTCCGACGAGCAGATCTACCGGCTTTGCTACTACGGCGAAACGGATACGCAGATCAACTACCGGCGCTTCTTCACCGTCAACAGCCTGATTTGCCTCAACATCCAGGACAAAGACGTGTTCGACCACTACCACAAGCTTATTAAAAAGATGGTCGGGCAAGGCGTGTTCCAGGGACTGCGCATTGACCATATCGACGGGCTCTTTGACCCTACCGGCTACCTGGAAAACCTGCGCGAAATGGCCGGAGACGAAACCTATATTGTAGTGGAGAAGATTCTGGAGCCGGGCGAGGATATACCCAAAAGCTGGCCCATTCAGGGCAATACCGGCTATGATTTTCTCTCGATAGTCAATAACCTGTTTACCAACCGGGAGAGCGAAGAGACCTTCACGCAGTTTTATCAAAAGCTGGTTGGCGACAGTACGCCGGTGCATGAGCAGATCCTGCAGAAGAAAGCCGCTATTCTTCGGGAGCACATGGCCGGGGAACACGAAAACCTGTACCAGCTCTTTCTGGTACTGAATCTGGCCGATGAGCAGATGCTGGCCGAAATAGGATCCGACGTGCTGAAAGAGGCAATCGGTGAACTGCTGATTCTGTGTCCGGTGTACCGCTACTATGGCAATAAACTACCGCTGGGAGCCGAAGAAACAGCGGCCGTGCAGGAAATCCTGAGCGGTGTCCGGCAGCGTAAACCCGAACTCGGCGCGGCCGTCGATTTGCTGGAAAACGTGATGCTCCGCAAACCGGCCGAAGGCGATGAAGAGTACAACCGCAATGCGCAGCGTTTCTACCAGCGGTGCATGCAGTTTACGGGGCCGCTGATGGCTAAAGGCGTAGAAGATACGCTGTTTTATACCTACAACCGCTTTATCGGTCATAATGAAGTTGGCGACTCGCCTGAGGTGTTCGGCATCTCGCCCGGGGAGTTTCACCGGAAAATGCAGGAGCGGCAGCAAAACTGGCCGCTGTCTATCAACGCCACCTCCACGCACGATACCAAGCGGGGTGAAGACGTACGCGCCCGCCTGAACGTGCTGACCGACCTGGCCGACGAATGGACCGAAGCCGTACAGGAGTGGCAGCGCATCAACGCCGGCCTGAAGAAAAATGATGCCCCTTACTCCAACGACGAATATTTTATTTATCAGACCCTGATCGGCTCCTACCGGATGCCCAATCAGGACGAGGATGATTACAGGAACCGGCTGCAGGCGTATCTGGAAAAAGCCCTGCGCGAGGCTAAGCAACAGTCCAACTGGACCACGCCTAACGAGACCTACGAGCAGGCTACCAAAGACTTTGCGGTTCGGCTTCTGGAAGAGAAAGGCCCGTTCTGGAAAAGTTTTCGGAAACTCCACCAGAAGGTTGTGGATTTTGGCGTAGTAAACTCGCTGGCACAGTTGGTGCTGAAATTTACCTGCCCCGGCGTACCCGATGTCTACCAGGGCACCGAACTCTGGGACCTGAGCCTGGTAGACCCCGACAACCGGCGGGCGGTGAATTACGAGCAGCGGGAGCAATGGCTGGATGATATAGAAGCCCGCGCCAAAGACAAGCCAGAAGCCTTGCTGAAAGAACTCTGGAAAAATCGCTACGACGCCCGCATTAAGCTCTGGTTGGTGCATACGCTGCTGAACGAACGGAAGCAGCAGGCCGACGTTTTTGCGAAGGGCAAGTATATACCGCTCACCGTAGCAGGAAAACACAAAGACCATGTGCTGGCCTTTGCGCGTCGGCACCAGGGCACCTGGTATGTGGTGGCCGTGCCCCTGCACCTGGCAGCACTGAGCCGGAAGCAGAAGGAAGATGTGCTGGATCTGGACTGGAAAGATACCCGGATTGTGCTGCCGGCCAATGCTCCGGATGAGTGGGAAAGCTTACTGCTGAAGACTAAGGGCAAGCATGATAATGAACTTGCCGTCAAAGACCTCTTTAAGCGATTCCCGCTGGCGGTGCTGAAGATGCAGCAGCCGGTAACTAACCGGGCCGCCGGTATCCTGTTGTCCATCACCTCGCTGCCCTCGCCGTTCGGCATTGGCGATATGGGGCCGGAAGCACGGGCGTTTGCTGATTTCCTGTTTCGCAGCCGACAAAAATACTGGCAGCTACTCCCACTCAACATGGCGGAGAAGGCGCAGGGGTATTCGCCCTACAGCGCTATCAGTAGTATTGCCGGTAATACTCTCCTCATCAGTCCCGAATTGCTGGTCGACGAAGGACTGCTGGACAAAAAAGACCTGAAGAAATATCACCTCGAATCAACCGATAAAGTAGATTTTGGGGCCGCTGAGGGAGTGAAAGAAAAACTGTTCGATCAGGCATACGCCAATTTTGTCCAGGGTGCGTCGCCCGAACTCCAGCAGGCGTTTGAGCAGTTCTGCGAACGGGAGGCCAACTGGCTCGATGACTTTGCCGTTTACCTGGCCCTGAAACAGCAGCATAATGGCAAACCGTGGTTTCAGTGGCCGGATCAGTACAAAAAACGAGACCCCGAGGCATTACAGGCGTTTGCCGACGAACACGCCGAGACGCTGCACAAGATCAAATGGCTGCAGTTTGTCTTTGCCAAACACTGGCGGGAGTTCAAGGCGTACTGCAACAGCCTGGACATTCAGCTCTTCGGCGACCTTCCGTTTTACATCAGCTACGATTCCGTGGATGTATGGTCGAACCGCGACATTTTCAACGTCGATGACGAGGGGAAGATGACCGGCGTTGCCGGTGTACCCCCGGATTATTTCAGCGAAGACGGCCAGCTCTGGGGCATGCCTACCTTTAAATGGGATGTGCTGAAAGAACGCGGTTACGACTGGTGGATACAGCGCATCCGCAAAAACATGCAGTTGTTCGACCTGCTGCGGCTGGACCACTTCCGCGCCTTTGCCGATTTCTGGGATGTGCCCGCCGGCGAGAAAACCGCCCGGAATGGCCAGTGGAAACGCGGTCCGCGTGCCGAACTGTTCCGGATTTTGGAAGAAGAATTAGGCCACCTATCGCTGGTGGCCGAAGACCTGGGCGACATTGATGAGCCGGTGTACCAGCTCCGCGATGAATTTAACCTGCCCGGTATGCGCGTGGTGCAGTTTGCCTTTAACGACTCCCTGCCGGTAACCGAACATATTCCGCATAACTACAACACCACCAACTGCGTAGCTTATACCGGAACGCACGATAACAACACTACGGTAGGCTGGTACCGCAAAGATGCCGCCAAAGAGGATCGCAAGCGGCTGGATCAGTATGTGGGCACCGCCGTACGTGAAAAAGACGTGCATAAGGTCCTGGCCCGGCTCATCTACGGCTCCGTGGCCCGCATTGCCATGCTGCCGGTGCAGGATGTAATCGGTCTGGACGAAACCGCCCGGCTGAACACCCCCGGCTCAGGCGAAAACAACTGGCTGTGGCGGCTGAAGCCGGGGCAGTTGACCCAGGCCGAAGAGAAATGGCTGCGGAAAATGACCAGGCTGTTCAACCGGCGATAACTAAGAAGCTGAGTAACCAGCCATGTCGGCTGGTTACTCAGCTTCTTAGTTATTCAAACGTTTCTTTCAGCGTATCCACCCATTTAGGGTCTTCTACCTCATCTTCCAGCAGGAAAGAGTAGGGGTGCAGTTCCGAAAGGTGCGAGCAAACGATACGGACAATGGCAAACAAGGGTTCAGACAGAATCATATCCGGAATGCCCCAGATTAGCTCCCCCGCTACAACGGCAATAATGGTGAAAACAGGCCTCTCTATACCAGCACCCTGCTGGTATAGTTGACAGTAGCATGGTGGATTTTTTTGAACATCAGGTGAATAGGGCGGTTATTCCCCCATACGTTATGATCAACTTATTTAACAATGAAAACGAAATATTGGATTCTGACCTTGACGCTTTCTGACTATACTGGGTAGTATAACGCAATTCGGTTGCGAGTCTAAAACCGAACGAAAAGCCGAAGAGGTACAGGATGCCTACAAAGATCTTTCTGCTCAAATACGTTATGATTAAGATTGGATACCACTCCTCGCACGAACAATTTAAGCCCAGCACATTACTAAGGAACGTTCGACTGGCCCAGCAGGCTGGGTTTACGGCCGGTTCCTGCTCCGACCACTTTCATCCCTGGAGTAATACCCAGGGCGAAAGCGGCTTTGCCTGGTCGTGGCTGGGCGCGGCTTTGCAGGCTACCAACCTGAGCTTTGGCGTGGTCAATGCGCCTGGTCAGCGCTACCACCCGGCCATCATTGCCCAGGCCGCAGCTACCCTGGCCGAATTGTTTCCGGAGCGATTCTGGATTGCTGTAGGCTCCGGGCAGGCGCTCAACGAACATATTACCGGCGACAAGTGGCCATCCAAAGCCGACCGGAACGTTCGGCTAAAAGAGTGTGTCGATATTATGCGAGCGCTCTGGAACGGCGAAACAGTGACCCATAAGGGCCTGGTAACGGTGGAGGACGCTATTCTGTTTACCCGCCCGACCGTAAAGCCCCTGATTTTTGGGGCCGCCGTTACCGCCAAAACCGCCGAATGGGTGGGTAGTTGGGCGGATGGCCTGCTGACGATTTCGCAGCCCCGGGAAAAGCTGCAGGAGGTTGTGGATGCGTTCCGGCGCGGTGGGGGCGAGGGCAAACCCATGAACCTGAAAGTGCAGCTCTCCTACGCCGATACTGAGGAAACAGCGCTACAGGGCGCTCACCAACAATGGCGCTCCAATGTGTTCCCTAACAATGCCCTGACCGAATTACGAATGCCGGAACAGTTTGAAGCCATCGGCCAGATGGTGAAACCCGATGAAATTACCAATATGGTAAACATTTCGTCGGACCCGGCCCGCCATATTGCCTGGTTGCAGACGTACCTCGACATAGGCTTTGAGCAGCTTTATCTACATAATGTCAACCTGGAGCACGAGCGGTTTATCGACGTATTTGGCGAACGAGTGCTGCCTGCGCTGCTAACAAAATAAACATCATCTCTTCCTGATAGTTAACCATAAAGACCAACAAATCAACGATTATGAATACAGAATCACAAAAAACAGCCCTGATCACGGGGGCCTCCAGCGGCATTGGCCGGGAGCTAGCAAAGTTATTTGCTAAGGACGGCTATAACCTCGTTCTGGTTGCCCGGAGCGAAGACAACTTGCAGCAGTTTGGCGATGAACTGAAGCAACAGCATGGCCTTCAGCAGGTCACTATTGTCGACAAAGATTTGTCGAAGGAGAATGCGGCCCGCGACGTGTACGATGAGGTTACCGGGCAGGGTATCACTGTCAACGTGCTGGTGAACGATGCCGGTGTGGGGCTGCACGGTATGTTTGCTACCGAAACAGATTGGGAGAAAGAAAGCGCGATGATTCACCTGAATACCATTACGCTGACGCACCTGACCAAGCTGTTCCTGAAGGATATGGTTGCCCGCAATGAAGGTAAGATTCTGAATCTGGCCTCGATTGTATCCATCATGCCGAATCCGCTGATGGCCGTGTATGCCGGTACCAAGGCGTATGTCTATAATTTCACGCAGTCGCTCGTAAATGAACTGAAAGATACCAACGTCACCATTACGGCGCTGCTGCCCAATGCCACGGATACCGATTTCTTTAACAAAGCCGGTGCCGAGAATACCAAAGTTACCGAAAAGCTGGATGACCCGGTGATGGTGGCTAAAGATGGGTATAAGGCCCTGATGAAAGGAGAAGCCAAAGTGGTTGCGGGCGGCCTGGGTAATAAGTCATATGAGGTGCTGGCCCATATTGCGCCGGAGGAGGCTCTGAACGCCATGATGCGCAAAAACATGGAGCCAAAGGATGAAGAACTGGACGGTTCTTCGACAAACTCAAGCCTGGCCTGGGGCATCGGTGCAGCTGCCGCTATCCTGATCGGTATTGCGGCCGTAGCCGTGTATAACAACACCAGTGCGTACGACCAGCTCCGGTATCGGTATAAGTTCAGCAGAGCTAAGTCGAAAGTGGCCAATGCTTTTAACAATATGAAAGACAGTGTTGCCGATACCTGGTCAGATGCGGAAAACAGCGCTAAAAAGACGTGGGCAAACACTAAAGACGAAGCAAAAGACCGTTGGTCGGCTGGTAAAAATAGCGCCAAAGATACCTGGGCGAGCGGTAAGGATGGCACCCAGGAATCCTGGTCAGACGCCAGACACGGTGCCAAAGATGCCTGGTCCAGCGTTAGAAAAGCAGTCGTCGACGCAATGTCCTAAGGATAGGCTACGTATGGCAACAGGATTGTTTTATACGCTTCTGTTGCCATATTGATGTTAATTCATCAACGTATGGAGCAGCAGCAACAGACCTTACTCAAAGACTACTCATTAGAAGAACGGGGGGCTTACTTTGGCGCATTAGCGACCATGGCTTCGGCCGACGGCAATGTATCGCCCGAAGAACTGGAGTTTCTGCGCCTGATGGGCGAAGCCGCCGAACTCCCCGAGAACATGCGGGAAGAGGTGGTGCAGATTGCCAACAACCCGTCTGCTATTAGCCTTCAGCGCTGCCTGAATACCCTGAAAGGCAGCCAGCTCCGTTTTTCGTTTATCACCGATATTATCAGTTTCGCCAAATCCGACGGCAACTACTCGCCGGATGAGCAGGACCGTATAAAAGATATGGCGGCTTACCTGGAGGTTACCCAGGAGCAGTTTAGTATATTGGATCAGTTTGTCGACAAAGCCGGCGAAGCGCAGCAGCGGGGCGAAGATCCTACTTCGCCATCCTTTCTGAACAAGAGCGGCTTTGGCGATATGTTTAAAAACGTTAATATTTCTCCACAGATGGTGCAGGGGATGCTGGGTATTCTGGCACCAATCGTTATTGCGGGGATGATGCGGGGTGGCCGACGGCGAGGTGGTATGGGTAGCATGATTGGTGGTGGGCTGTTGGGCAGCTTGTTGGGCGGGGGCGGTATGTATCGCGGGAGTGGCCGGCATAGCGGTGGCATGGGATCGTTGATTTCGATATTGGGCGGATTGAATGGCAGGCCGGGGTATGATAGTATGCGTTCGGGCGGATTGGGTGGTTTGCTGGGTGGTATATTGGGTGGCGGCCGTCGACGGGGCGGATTTGGCTGGTAATACATACCATAGAATGGGATGGGGATTATGCCGCCGGGCCTACCTGGCTCCGGTGGCATAATCCCTTTTTTGTACAAATCACCAGTGGGCCGCGTAAGGCAGGCCGGAGCGGCTAAAAAGCTAATTTTAAAACGATTTTTGCTTTAGTGCGCTCATAATTAGATGAAGTTCAGACTTGGGTTTACGCTAATTTTCCTGTAATTTTGCGTGCCGAATCATAAGGCAACTTCTTTTATACCTACTTCAATACGCAATGATAACTGCAACAGCAACAAATAAGGGAAAGGTTACCCAGGTAATCGGTCCGGTTGTTGACGTGAGCTTTGAGGGCGAAGGGTCGCGGCTACCGGCGATTCTCGACGCGCTGGAAGTCACCAAGACCAATGGCCAGAAAGTAATATTGGAAACCCAGCAGCACCTCGGCGAAGACCGGGTTCGGACCATCGCGATGGACTCGACCGACGGTTTGCAGCGGGGTATGGATGTTATCCACCTGGGTGGCCAAATCACCATGCCGACGGGCGAGGGCATCAAAGGCCGTCTGTTCAACGTGGTTGGTGAGGCTATCGATGGTATTCCCCAGCCAAAAAGCACGGGTGGTCTGCCGATTCACCGGGCGGCTCCCCGGTTCGAAGACCTCGCAACCTCAACCGAAGTGCTTTTCACCGGTATCAAAGTGATCGACCTGCTGGAGCCGTACGCCAAAGGTGGTAAGATTGGTCTCTTCGGCGGTGCTGGGGTAGGTAAAACCGTACTTATTCAGGAACTGATCAATAACATTGCTAAGGCGTACGCTGGTCTGTCGGTGTTTGCCGGGGTGGGTGAGCGTACCCGCGAAGGAAATGACCTGCTCCGCGAAATGATCGAAGCCGGTATTATCCGCTACGGCGAGGCCTTTAAGCATTCGATGGAAGAAGGAGGCTGGGACTTGTCGAAAGTAGACCCGGCTGAACTGGCCGAAAGCCAGGCGACCTTTATCTTCGGTCAGATGAACGAGCCTCCCGGAGCCCGTGCCCGCGTAGCGCTGTCGGGTCTGACCATTGCCGAGCACTTCCGCGACGGCGACGGTACCGGACAGGGCCGCGACATTCTGTTCTTTATCGATAACATCTTCCGCTTTACCCAGGCTGGCTCTGAGGTATCGGCTCTGTTGGGCCGGATGCCGTCGGCCGTAGGGTATCAGCCTACGCTGGCTACCGAAATGGGTGCCATGCAGGAGCGGATTACCTCAACAAAGCGGGGTTCTATTACGTCGGTACAGGCAGTATACGTACCCGCCGATGACTTGACCGACCCCGCACCGGCCACTACTTTCGCCCACCTTGACGCCACAACGGTACTGAGCCGTAAGATTGCCGAGTTGGGGATTTACCCGGCCGTGGATCCGCTGGATTCAACCTCCCGGATTCTGAGTGCCGAGGTTGTTGGTGAGGAGCACTACAACACCGCGCAGCGCGTGAAAGAGATTCTGCAGCGGTACAAAGAACTGCAGGACATCATCGCCATCCTCGGTATGGAAGAATTGTCGGAAGAAGATAAGCTGGTAGTGGCGCGTGCCCGTCGGGTACAGCGTTTCCTGTCGCAGCCGTTCCACGTAGCCGAGCAGTTTACCGGTCTGAAGGGTGTACTCGTCCCCATCGAAGACACCATTAAAGGCTTCAACGAAATCATCGACGGTAAGTATGACCACCTGCCGGAAGCCGCCTTTAACCTGGTGGGCACCATCGAAGATGCCGTTGCCAAAGGCGAGCGCCTGATGAAGGAAGCAGGGCAATAAGAAATCGTTTGAGGTTTAAGGTTTAAGGTTTGAAGTTGCTCCGCTGGTTTGACTTCAAACCTCAAACCTTAAACCTCAAACCTCAAACGATAAAAAAATGCAACTCGACATAATTACTCCCGACCGGAAGGTGTTTTCCGGAGAAGCAACGTCGGTGACGTTTCCGGGAACCGAAGGGCAATTTCAGGTGCTGAACGACCACGCTCCGCTGGTGAGTACCCTGGCTCGTGGTCCGGTAACCATCAATGGTGGTGCCGGGCAGCAGGTCATCACCGTAGATGGTGGCGTCGTTGAAGTACTCCGCAACCGCGTGCTGGTACTGGCCGAAGCGGTGCTGTAAAAAGCATTTACTCAAATGGTATGAAGGACAGGCTTACTCAGGGCTTGTCCTTTTTTGTTTTCTTTGGTTATGAATTACATCGAACTGCAAGTAACCGTTTCCCCCGAGTTTTCTGATATTCTGATGGCCGAACTGGCCGAACTGGGATATGAGTCCTTCGTTGAAACCGAGGAGGGGCTGAATGCCTACGTGCTCGAATCCGATTTCGACGCGTCGGCACTGGCGGATTTAGTAACTAAATACGAGCGTCAAACCGCAATAGCCTACCAATTCAGTACGTTAGAGAAACAGAACTGGAACGAGGAGTGGGAGCGTAATTATCAGCCGATTGAGGTAGCCGGTCTGGTGCGGGTGCGGGCTTCTTTTCACAAGCCCGACGAGCGGTACGCCTACGACATGCTGATTAATCCCAAGATGTCGTTCGGTACCGGTCACCACGAAACCACCGCCATGATGCTGGAGCACCAACTAGCCATTGACCATACCGGCAAAACCGTGCTGGACGTGGGCAGTGGCACGGGTATTCTGGCCATTATGGCGATCAAACGTGGAGCCGCCAAAGCCCTGGCTTTTGATATTGAGGAGTGGGCGGTTGAAAATGCCCGCGAAAATGCGGAACTTAACCACTGCCCGCAGATAGAGGTGTTTCAGGGGACCATTGCCGATGTAGACCCGACCAACCGGTACGATGTTGTGCTGGCCAACATAAATCGGAACGTGCTGCTGGCCGAGATTCCATTGTACGCCAATTTATTGCATACGGGAGGTACGCTTCTGGTGAGTGGTTTTTACGAACACGACAGTCCGGATATCGAACAAAAAGCAATCGAAGCCGGTCTGACGATCAGCGGTAAACAGATACGCAACCAGTGGGCCTCGCTTCGTTTTACGAAATAGCTTATGAAACGTTATTACACCTATGGGCCTGCTGGCCGGAGCCTGATGGGATTTCTCATCCTGGCTGCTCTTTCGCTGGGGGGGGCGGTATATGGTCAGGCAGTAAAACTATCCGATAAGCCGGATCAGTTTCTGAGCGATCTTCAGAAATTGATGGCTACCGGTGGCCCGGTTTCGGTCAGGGCGCAGAAAAACCTGCAGGCACTCTGGGAAGAAAATCGCTTAAATCCGCAGCAGCGGGAGCGGATCATGGCCCTGAGCCGTAAGATGAACACCAAACGCTACCAGCCGGTGGCACATTTTACTCCGCTGTACGAGTCGCTGTACCAGGCTAGCTATGCCCAACAACCAGCCCTGCCGGCACAGGAGCTGGATAACCTGCTGACGGTAGCCGAAAAAACGGTTGAGCACAGCGACCAGAAGGCTTTTGCCAAAACAATGGAGACGCTCCGGCTTTTCCTGACGAGCCGGCTGCTCTATGCCGGTAATTACAACAAGCTTTACGCCCACGGAGGCACCTTCTCGCTTCGGTATCTGGATGCCGCCGGTAGAGATGCCGGTAATCAGCCGGACACTAAAACAACGGATGCCGAGGGTACAACGGCGGCTCCGGCTACGTCGTCCAGCCGCTTTGATGGCTGGGATGACCCCATTCCCCTCGATTCCGGCAAGACCCGCCCGCTTGGACCACGATTTATTCCTCAGCTAAAGCCGATGCCTGCGGTTACCGGGCCGGTGCTTACCTTGAAAAACAATACGCTGGCGATGGTTGCCAACGGCGACTCGGTGCTGTTGTCGGAGACTGGCGGGGATCTGATGCTCAAAGACGGTATCTGGGTCGGCAAAGGTGGAAAGTTTACCTGGGAGCTGGCCGGCCGGCCAGATATCTTTGTTACGCTGGATGAATACACCCTTGCCACCATGAGCCCGCGCCTGTCGGCAGATGACGTGACGCTGACGATGGGGCAGGGCTCCCGGCCGGTTAAAGGTGTTTTTGAGTATGTCAGCAAAAAGAGGGCTGCTAATCAGCCGGTTACGTATCCCCGTTTTATGTCCTGGCAAAGCGATGTAACTATGCCGGGGCTTGGCTCAGACCTGGACTACAAGGGTGGTCTTGCGTTGTCGGGCACCCGGCTCGTTGGGGCATCGGCCAGCGGGCAGCTTTCGGTGCTGACGGTTAAGCACAACGGTAAGCCTTCGTTCCGGGTGGCCGGCCGCCGGTTCGAGTTTGTCGATTCAACCATTACGGCTCCCGTTGCCTCCTTTGCCGGCTATATCGAGGCCGACTCGGTAACGCATCCGGCGGTGCAGTTCCGCTTCAACCGCACCGAGCGTATTGCCTGGCTCAATAAAATTGACCGCCTGGGCTATGGTAAAGTGCCCTATGCCGATAGCTACCATAAATTTTATATTCTGCCGGAGGTAGTGCGCTGGGATGTGCCGCGTCAGAAAGTAGACTTTTACCAGATTGGGGCTAAACATGAAGTGCCCATTCGGCTAGAGTCGTTCGACTACTTTGACCCGCAGCGGTACAGTACCATTTCGGTCGATTACGGCTTTCATCCGCTCCAGATTGCGGCCAACTATATTTCTACCAAAAAGACACAGACCTTCCTGCCCGATGATCTGGCGCAGTTCGCTAAGGTCAACGTTAATGCCCTCAGCGCAGCCCTCGACCGGATGGTGCGGGAGGGATACCTCGATCAGGACGCCAATACGGGCCTGATGCGGTTGAGCCGGAAAGGGGTCCTGTACATCCTGGCCTATGCTCAGAAACGCGACTTCGACAACTTTCAGGTGCAGTCGATGTTTGTCTCCAGCGACAGCACCAAGAACGCCAGCATCGATCTGAAAGACAAAAACAAATACCTGACCGTGCGGGGGGTAGACCGCTTCATCATCAGCGATTCGCTGAAAATCTTCGGTATTCCCAGCGATAAAACCCTGCGTATCGGCAAGGGACGTGCCTTTGTGATGAATGGACAGCTCAAGGCCGGCACCATCCGTTACTCTGGCCGGGACCTGGCGTTCGACTATGACAAGTTCTCCATGAACCTCAACAAGATCGACTCCATTACCTTCACTCCGCAGAAGCTGGCGGCACAGGGAAAAACCGGCGAGGTCGGGGGGGATATAAAATACGAAAAACCCGGCGTGGTGTATTTCGGCAGCGCCGACAATAAATCCGGGCGGATCAAAGACAAAAAGACGACCCAGCGGCTGGTTATGCCCGAAGGTATGACCGTGTATTTTAACCAGCCTATACGGGGTGATAAAATCTATAACGAGAAGGTGTATTTCAAAATACCCGCCATCGACAATGATAGTATCGGAAAAGGCGATATATCGTTTGTTGGCACCTTCTACTCCAATGGTATGTTCCCGCCGTTTAAAGCAGAGTTGAAGACCATGCCCGACAATACCCTCGGCTTTGTGCACAAGGCGCCGGCCGCCGGTTATCCTGTCTACGGCAGCAAATCCAACGTAAAGCTGACCGGAGAACTGGTCATGGATAAAGAAGGGCTCCGGGCCGAAGGCGGAGTACTGAATCACCTCACGGCCAGTCTTACCACCGATGGCGTGTTGTTTATGCCCGATTCGCTGGTGACATCGGGTAAAGCCGGCCAGATCCGGGAAGGCGTGGTGGGAAAAGGCTATTTCCCCAACGTTCAGCTCAACAATTACACTATGAAGTGGTGGCCTAAGGCAGATAGCATGGTCATTATAACCAAGGGCAATAACTTCAATTTCTACAACGGCACCACCAAGCTGGACGGCAATGTGGTACTACGCTCCAGCGGCCTGTTCGGCAATGGTACCCTGCGCCGGAATGATATTGAGGCCATATCCGAAAATATCAAGTTCAACAAAGAAGGGTTTTTGGCCGATAAGGCCCGGCTTCGGGTCATTGCGGATAAACAGGCCGGAAAGCCTATCCTGCTGGGTAACGACGTAGATGTTGATTTCAACCAGGTAAAGAGTATCGTCAACTTCACCATCAATAAGAAACAGCAGAGCATTGATGATACCCTCGAATCCAGTTTTGAGTTTCCGTACGCTGCGTATAAAACGTCTATCAACCGCGCTCAGTGGAATATCAGTGCCAAAACCATAGCGATGAAAGGCGATGTGAAAACATCGACGTTTACCGCAACGGGAGAGGAGCAGGAGGGGCTTACCTTTAACGGGTCGGCTGCGGTGTATGAGGTCGAGAAGATGACGCTCAACATCAGCGGAGTACCCTACATCAACTCGGCCGATGCCCGTATTTATCCCGATAAGGGGGTTGTCTCTATTCGGCGTAATGGCGAGATGCTGGCCCTGAAAAATGCCCGGCTGGAGCTGGATACCATTAGCCTGCACCACCGGCTGAAAAACGGTAATATTCAGGTCGTGTCCCGTACCCGGTTTGCCGGAGATGCTACCTACCAGTTTGCCACCGCAGCGGGCGATACGGCAAGCATCAAGATGGGCAGCTTTGATCTAAAGGAAGCGCCCGTGCTGGCGTCAAACGGGGTCGTGGCCGATACCCGATCGGCCCGTCGCCGGAGCAGCCAGAAACCGCTGACCACTTACTATACTGTGGCTCGTGCGGAAATTGAAGAAGACGACAAACTGCTGCTGGCCCCCAAAATGCAGTTCAAAGGGAATATTACCATGCAGGCTCCGGAAAAAGACCTGACCATTGATGGCTATATCAAACCGGCGCTGAAGAAGCGACAGGATCTAATCAGCGGCTGGATACCCTTCAAGGAGAAAGTGGTGGAGTCGATCGAGATTAAAGTCGACAACAAGCTTAAAAACGAGGGAGACCAGCCGCTGGTAGCCGGTATTCATTACCGGCTCGGCAGTACGGGCATCTACCCGACTTTCCTGTCGCCCAAAGAAGATCCGAAAGACGAAGATATCTTCACGGCTACCGGAGTGATGCGGTACGACTCCAAAGATAAGGTGTTCCGGATTGTATCGAAAGGAGCCGACGGACTGGAGGACATAGAAGGCGCATTTACGTTTGATGACAATAAAGGTAGTATGACCTTTAAGGGGCCGCTGACGTTACTGAACCCGACGCAGTACCTGACGGCTTCCGGTTCGGCACGCATCAACGTAGATAGTGCGCTGTACCGGCTTAACACATTTATGGTGTTTAACTTCCCCGTGGCTGAGCCGCTCAACACCGCTATGGCCGAGAAACTGGTTAAGGCCAACCTGGAGGAGAAAAATGATGAGGCTGCCGACGATGACCTGAACCGCTTGTCGGATAAACTGGCTCCCATCATCGGCGCAAAAGCGGTGGAAGAGTATCGGAATAAGGCCCAGAACCAGCACGTACCTCTGGTGCAGGCGTCGCCGAAGCTGAATGCCATGCTGGTGCTGGCAAATGCCAATCTGCGGTGGTCGGAGAAATATAACGCGTTCTACAGCACCGGGCAGTTAGGGATATCCAACATGAACACGGTTGATGTAAATGCGCAGATGGACGGCTTTGTGGAAATTCGCAAAGGGGCAGCCGGCGATGAGGTGACTATTTATCTGGAGTCGTCGCCCGATGTGTGGTTTTTCTACGATTATCATCCCGGCCAACTGGCCATTGTTACTTCCGAGCAGGAACTGAACGATCGCATCACGGCAGGCTCTAAAAACAGCAAATCATCGCTGGAAATTGTGCCGGCTAGTGTCGATGAAAAAACTATGTTTGTCGATCGCTACCTCGATCAGTACAAGACCAAAGCCAAACCCATCCCCAAAGCACCCGGCACCAAAGTGGTGAAGAAAGAGGACGAGAAGAAAAAGGAGAAAGAAAAGAAAGTGGAGGAGAAGGAAGGGTTTTAAGTGGACAGTTCTCAGCAGGCATTGGGCAGTCAACATATTTGATGGTGATGAGTACCTACTGCCTACTGAGAACTGCCCGCTGATTTTACTCTTCTATCCCAAACGCCGACAGGCGAACGAATTCGCTGACGCGCTTGCGGATATCGTCGGCGGTTAGATTGATGATGCGCTCGGCACCAAATTTCTCCACGCAGAACGAGGCCATGGCGGAGCCATAAATAATAGCCCGTTTCATGTTATCGAACGAAATATCATCGGTGCTGGCCAGGTAGCCGATAAAGCCGCCGGCAAACGTATCGCCCGCGCCGGTGGGGTCAAATACTTCTTCGAGAGGGAGGGCCGGCGCAAAGAAGATCCGGTCTTCGTGGAAGAGCAGGGCACCGTGTTCGCCTTTCTTGATAATAACGGTCTTCGGTCCCATCTCCTGTATTTTGGCGGCCGCCCGGACCAGCGAGTATTCTTTGGTCAGAATACGGGCTTCCTCGTCGTTTACCGTCAGCACATCCACCAGCGGCAGCACCTGTAGCAGGTCGTCCATCGCAATTTCCATCCAGAAGTTCATCGTATCGAGCATGATGAGTTTCGGCCGGTTTTTCAGGCGTTCAATCACCGTTTTCTGAATCGCCGGTGCCGTATTCCCCAGCATCAGGTACTGGCAATTCTGGTACGACTCAGGGATGATCGGGTCGAAGTTCTCCATCACATTGAGCTGCACCTCCACCGTATCGCGGGTGTTCATATCGTTATGGTAGCGCCCCGACCAGAAGAAGGTTTTCTCATCCTGGCGAATTTGCAGGCCTTCGGTATTTACGCCGTGCTGCACCAGAATACTAATCATCTCCGGCGGAAAATCGCCACCAACAACGGCCACCAGGTTGTTCTGCTTTGTGAAATACGAGGCCGATAGCGTAATAAAGGTAGCGGCTCCACCGATAATCTTATCGGTCTTCCCGAAGGGCGTCTCCAGGGCGTCGAACGCCACTGATCCAATGGTTAGTAAGCTCATTTCTCTCGTTTGAACGGTCCGCCGTAGCGGGTTTAACGTTTGACGTTTAACGTCTAAAGCCTGAGCATATCTGTTAACCGCCGGGCGGCCCCGCTCAACCCTTAAACGTCAAACCTCAAACGATATATTATATAATCGGGTGGCGTTTGAACTCCTTTGTCCGGTCGAAGAGGTAGCGGTAGGTGATGTGCTTTTTGTTGACCACACCCCCGAACATCTTGGAGACCCGAACCATCTTGACGTTGAAATCGCCGATCCAGTTTAATTCCAGGTGTTTATACTGGTAATCTTTTGTCCAGCAAATCTTTGAATAGGCAATGGCAATGGCCGACTCAATACCCCGCCCCTGATATTCCGGTACTACCCCGAACACCAGGCCGAAAGCTTTCTCATTGATCTTTCTGAGCTTGTAGTACAGAAAAATCAGCTTGCCCAGCAAATTCATCCTGCCGTTGACGTGCTTGAAAATCTGGTTCAGTTCCGGCAGCATAATAAAAAAGGCAATCGGCTCGCCGTTGCTGTAGCCGAACCAGACGAGTTCCTCCTCCAGGATCGGCTTCATCCGGTTCATGATCGCACGGGATTTCTCCACGGTCATATCTCCCACTCCCAGGTGTTTTGCCCAGGCTTTGTTGTAGACAGTCCGGAAGTCTTCGGCGTATTTCTCCAGCTTTGCCTTTTCGATATGCCTGAACTCGTAATCCGGTGAATTCAGAATCCGCTGCGCCCGCTCAAATACCGAGGGGTGAATCATCTGCCGGACTTTATCTTCGGGCATGGGCAGATAAAACGTGAGCTGCGCGAAGTATTCTTTAAACCCATACTGCTCGAAGAACGGAACATAATAGGGCTTGGTGTAGGGCATTCCGTAGTTCGGCTCCTTATCGAATCCTTCGACCAGCAGCCCCCACCAGCGGTCACGCTCCCCAAAGTTGATCGGGCCATCCATAGCCTCCATACCTTTGCTCACCAGCCATTCCTTGCAGGCATCGAACAGGCAGAAAGCCGCCGTCTGATCGTCGATGCACTCGAAAAAGCCCATGCCGCCCGTCGGCTGATCGTTGTTGAGGTTTGCCGTTTCGTTGTTGACAAACGCGGCTACCCGGCCAATAGTCTTCCCGGCATTGTCCAGCAGCAGCCAGCGGATGCAATCACCGTTTCGGAAGAACTTGTTTTTCTGCGGATCAAAAATACCTTCAATATCGGCATCCAGGGGCCGTATCCAGCACGGATCATTTTTGTACAGCCGGACCGGAAGCTTAATAAACTCTTTCCGATAAGCCGGGTTTGTACCCACTTCTACAAGCTGCATAGCAAACGGGGGTGGCTTGACAATCAAAGCGGCAAATATAGTGAAAAGGGGCCGACTTGTCGATTTACGGTCAACATTCCGTAGATTTGTACCCGCCGGAAATGCCTGTCGGCTACGGTGTACCGGCCCTGATTTTCATTGCAGCATCGAATGTCACAACCTGTTAAGTTATACAATACGCTTACCCGGCGGAAAGAGCCGTTTGAGCCGATTAACCCGCCCTATGTAGGTCTCTATGTGTGCGGACCCACCGTTTACAATTACGTTCACCTGGGCAATGTTCGTACCTTTCTTACCTTCGATACCCTGTTCCGCTACCTGACATATGTCGGATACAAAGTCCGCTATGTGCGTAACATTACGGACGTGGGGCACCTGGTGGGCGACAGCGACGAAGGCGAAGATAAAATCGGGCGGATGGCCAAGCTGGAAAAGCTGGAGCCGATGGAGATTGTGCAGCGCTATACCAACGATTTCCATCAGATCATGGAAATCTTCAATATTCTGCCGCCGAGCGTGGAGCCAACCGCCACCGGCCATATGGTGGAGCAGATTGAGGCCGTAAAAAAGCTGATTGCCCAGGGGCTGGCGTATGAGTCCAATGGCTCGGTGTACTTCGACATCAATACCTATAACCGGGAGGGCGGAAACTACGGCAAACTCTCCGGCCGCATTCTGGATGACCTGCTTAATGAAACCCGCGAGTTGGACGGCCAATCGGAAAAGCGCAATCCGCTGGATTTTGCTATCTGGAAAAATGCCTCGCCCGAGCATATCATGCGGTGGCCATCGCCCTGGGGTGATGGATTTCCCGGCTGGCACCTGGAGTGTACCTGTATGAGTACCAAATACCTTGGTAGCCAGTTTGATATTCACGGTGGTGGCATGGACCTGAAGTTCCCGCACCACGAATGTGAAATTGCGCAGGGCAACGCTCTGACCGGCAAAGACCCAGTCCGGTACTGGATGCACTCCAACATGCTGACGGTAAACGGGCAGAAGATGAGCAAATCGCTCGGCAACTCGTTTCTGCCTACCGAACTGTTTACGGGTAACCACCCCTTACTGGAACAGGCGTACTCGCCCATGACGGTGCGCTTCTTTATGCTACAGTCGCACTACCGGAGTACGCTGGATTTCTCAAACGAAGCCTTGAAGGCAGCCCAAAAAGGCTATAAGCGGCTGGCGAATGGCCTCCGGATTGTGAAGAGCATGGCGTTTATAGTAGAAGAAGGCTCGGTGCCGGACGAAACCCATCTGGCCGAGATCCAGAAACTGCGGCAGGGCTGCTTCGATGCGATGAACGATGATCTGAATACGGCTATCACCATTGCGCACCTGTTCAACCTGCTGAAGAAAATTAATCAGCTATATATGAACCAGCTTCAGCCCTCGGCGGTGGGGCAGGAGGCCTTTAACCTGCTGCGGGATACCTTTGTCGGCTTTACCGAAGACGTGCTGGGCCTGCACGAAGAACGTAATGAAAACGGTGACGCCCTGATCGACGGTATGCTTGATCTTTACAAGGAATACAAGGTGCAGAAACAATACGATAAGGTCGACCAGATACGTTCCTACTTCAAAGCGCAGGGGCTGGTTATCAAAGACATGAAGCACCGCATCGACTGGGCTTACGAAGAATAATGTCCCCGCCGGCATCCTTGCCGGCGAGACACTTTGTTCCTATTATCTTCTTCAGGAAACGCATTAACATGTTTAATAAAACCACACTGATCTACCTGCTGGCAACGGTGCTGGCCCTGGGATCCTGCAAAAGCCGGCAAACCCCAAGTGAGACCAAAGCCGAGCAGATAAAGCTGGCTCCGGCACCCGTTTTCAACGCCGATTCAGCCTACAGCTATATCGAAAGACAGGTAGCCTTTGGGCCACGGGTGCCCAATACCCCAGCGCACCAGCGCGCCGGCGATTATCTGGTGGCAAAACTCAAAGAGTATGGCTGGCAGGTGACCGAGCAGCCGTTTACCGCCACCACCTACGATGGTAAAAAGCTGAACGCCCGCAACATTATCGGCAGCTTTAACCCCCAGGCCGCGAAGCGAATCCTGCTGGCATCGCACTGGGATTCCCGGCCAACAGCAGACGAAGGCCAGGGGACACAGAATAAACCCGTGCCGGGTGCCAACGACGGTGCCAGTGGAGTAGGGGTGCTGCTGGAATTGGCCCGTACGTTGCAGCAGAGCCAGAACAAACCTGCTGTGGGCGTCGATATTATCTTTTTTGATGCCGAGGATTGGGGTAATTCCGAAAAAGCGAGCGATGAATACGGTGGATTTCTGCTGGGTTCCAAACATTGGGCGGCCAACCTGCATAAGCCCGGCTATTCGGCTTATTACGGCCTTCTGCTGGATATGGTGGGAGCCAAGGGGGCTACGTTCCTGAAAGAAGGTACTTCTATGCAGTATGCCCCAACCGTGGTGAACAATATATGGCAGATTGCCAGCCAGTTGGGCTACAGCCAGTACTTTGTGGACCAGTTAGGAGCCACGCTGACCGACGACCACGTGCCGGTAAACACCATCGCCAAAATTCCGATGATTGACATCATTCACTTGAATACCGGTGGTGACCGCACCTTCTTTGAAGACTGGCATACCGTTGAAGATGACATGCGCAACATCGACCGCAGTACGCTGAAGGCGGTGGGGCAAACGTTATTACAAGTCCTGTATAACGAAGAATGAAAAAGGCTCTTCTCTACTGCGGCATAGTAGCCATACTGGGTGGTTGTAGCGAGGCTCCGGATAAACTGGGCAGGCTCGATTTAGTGAAGTGGCGGCAGGACCGGGGTGGCTGCAACGGCCTCCGGTCTACGCTGGTTCCGGACCTGAAAGCTGTTCAGCAGGACCTGAAAGGCCGGTCAAGTAACGAAATCGGCCAACTGCTTGGCCGGCCCGATATTAACCAGATTGCTGACCGGGGGCAGAAGTTCTATATCTATTTCCTGGAGAAAGGGCCTCATTGCGACGACACTAAAGCTAAATCAGCCGCTCCCTCGGTAGCGATCCGCATGAGCGCCGTTGGTGTGGCCACCGAAGTGACTTTTCAGAACGGGCTGCCGTAAAATCTACACGTAAAACTTCTTTCGCAGAATCATCTCTTCCACGACCTCTGGCACCATATACCGGATGGAGCGGTTCTGCCGAATGCAGTCGCGGATGTACGTCGCCGAAATATCCAGTAGGGGAGCCTCTACCAACCGGACGCTGGTATGCTGTTTATAGGGGCTTTCAACGGCCCGGGGGCGCGGGTAGACGTACAGGCCGAAGTACTCCAGAATTTTGTCGTAGTTCTTCCAGTTTTCAAACTGCTCCAGGTTATCTTCGCCCATAATGAGCGTAAACTGGTGCTGCAGGTATTTCTCCTGAAGCCGCGCCAGCGTGTCGATGGTGTAGCTCGGCCGGGTCATCGAGAACTCAATGTCCGTCACTTTGAGCCGGCTATTGTCCGCAATAGCGCGTTCGACCATTTCGTAGCGGTCAAACTCGTGCAGGAGGCTTTTGTTTTTCTTAAAGGGATTTTGGGGAGAGACCACAAACCAGACCTGCTCCAGGTCTGTGGCGGTCGCCATGGTGTTGGCAATGATTAGGTGCCCAATGTGAATGGGGTTAAATGAGCCAAAGAATAAGCCAATCTTCATGCCGCATCTGCTAAATCACTACCGCTTTGGGTGGTACTTTCGATTCGTGGATGAAGTCGTCGGCCAGTTTCTGCGCTTTTTTCAAAGCATCTTCCAGGTTATCATTCACCAGAATAACATCAAACTGGTCCTGAAAGCTCATTTCGAAATGAACCTTAAACAGGCGCTTTGATAGGCTATCTTCGGTTTCGGTACCGCGTGTCAACAGGCGAGCCTTCAGCGTTTCTTCGTCGGGTACTCTAACAAACACGGCTAGTGCGCGGTCGCCGTAGTAGTGTTTCAGTTTCAACCCTCCCTGTACATCTACGTCAAACAGCACGTGCTTTCCTTCGTCCCACAACCGCTGAATTTCTGCTTTCAACGTACCATAGAACGCGCCAGTATATACTTCTTCCCACTCGACAAATTCGTCGTTATCAATCTTCTGCTTAAATTCTTCGGGAGTTAAAAAGTAGTAGTCTTTGCCGTTTTGTTCGCTGCGACCCCGACGGTCGCGCGTGCAGGCGGAGATAGAGAAGCCGAAGTTCGGATTGGTGGCTAAGAGGTGCTTGACGATGGTGGTTTTGCCCGAACCTGAGGGTGCCGAAAAAATAATGAGTTTACCTTCCAATGCCGCGAATTTAACTAACGATTTGAGACCGGATTGCCGTTGCCACCTTCTCGGGGCAGCACTTCTTCTCAATCTTACCCTGGAGGGCCTCTTTAATGCATTTCTCCAGTTTGTACATTTCAATACATGGTCGGCAAATATCCATATTCAGTTTGAAGTGTTCTTTTTCTTCCTCGGTTGCCCCTCCATCCAGAATTGCCTGAATTTTCTTCAGACACTCCGCCTGATGCTCACAAGTGTCTTTCATGGGAACTGTCCCCGAATGAACTTCTTCAGACATACCTTCCATACTTACCGAAGCTGATGAACGCAATGAACCTGACATTGGAAAAGTTAAATTAATTCCAAAAAATTTACAACATTATATTTCTTGTCTTTAGAACCGAATCTGTCCGGTAAAAAGTTTCCGGCTACTCATCATTTTTATTGTAACCCATTGATGCAGCATAATCTCTGAGTTTGTCTTTCAACAGGTTCCGGGCACGGTGCAGACGAGAACGTACCGTACCAATTGGAATGTCGAGAATCTTAGCCATTTCCTCGTATGTGAACCCTTCGATATCGCAGAGGATAATAACCGTCCGGAAATCGACCGGCAGCGAGTTGAGCGCACTGGCTACTTCGTCGCCGATCATGTCCTGCACCGTATCTACGCGGAGGTCCGTCGTATGTTCGGTTTCAGACGCTTCATCGGAATTATAGGTTGTTTCTACATCTTGGTAGTCAACCTTTGCCGGCTCCTTACTTTTTTTCCGGTAATCGTTGATGAAGCTGTTTTTCAGAATCCGGAACAACCACGCTTTGGCGTTAGTTCCCTGCTCAAACGAAGAGATAAAGCGAAACGCTTTTAAATACGTATCCTGCACCAGGTCGTTGGCGTCATCTTCGTCCATCGTCAGCCGGAAGGCAAAGTTGTACATAGAGTCTATATGGGGCATAAACTCTTTGTTGAAGACCTGGTGCTTTTGTTCTTCTGTATACCCTTGAAGTTGCGTATCTGCCATAAGTTCGGGCATCGTCGTCATAAAATTATAAAATGTAATAAATGTTTGTCAGGCAAGCCGGGGGGCTTCGGCGGCTTCGACCTTAAAACGCGTACTAATGTTTCATTCAAAAAGGGGTTTACAAGCTCATTACCTGCTTATTAGGGCAGGATTGCCAACCTGCCGGAATTTTAAAAACCTTATTCAATGGATAAAGCAAAAACGAACCGCAATGTTTTATCCTTGTTGCAAAAATCAATCCGATTGCCCCTTTATCCATTGAGCCGCAAGAAATACGACAAGTTGTCAGCGTACAAGGAAAACTGGATATGTGGTAATAAGTCGGCCTGGAAGGCTAATTTCTGGTAAAGAACTGAATCAGCACAATGCAGATGGTCGAAAACAAACTACTGGCTACCGTACGCAGCAAGGTTGGAAAAAACAACGTTACACTGCTCGCTTCAATAAAGAACAGGGCTGCGTGGTGAATCAAAGCAAGCACAAACACATAACGGAAAAAGGCGGCACTCCCCAGCCCTTGTAACGACAATATCAGCCGGGACTCCTGCACGCGCTGCGCCAGTTGAATTCTGACTACTGCCGGACGTAAATAAGCCATCAGCACGGTAGCGGCTGCGTGCATTCCCAGCGTATTATAAAATGTATCAATGATTATCCCTGTGGCGAAACCGATCAGCAGCAGAGCTGTGGTGCTGATTTCAATCGGCAGCAGCAGAATGCAGGCAATGTAGATAAAACTGAAGGCAAAATCGAACAAGACCAGATTACGGACAATCAGAATTTGCAGCGCCAGGTATAAAATAAAAAGAAAAAGGATGTTAATGATTTCGCGAATGGTCATTTTTGTTCAGCGTCAACTAATTTCTGTAACTGGTCCTGCTGCCTGATTAAACTGTTCTCAACGACATACACAAAGGAAAGATTGCCAAAATTAGTCGCCAGATCGATATCTATATCATGAAATGTCTGATTTGGCTGAACGCCCACGCTCCGCACCCGGCCAATCAGGATTCCTGGCGGAAACACGGAGTTATAATCCGAGGTTACCACCGAATCGCCTTTACTCACCGGTTTATACCGCGAAATATCGTATAGCTTCATCCGGTCGGGCAGAACGCCATCCCAGCGGGCGGTACCAATGTCATTTCCCTTTACCAGTCTGGCCGACACCCGGAACTCGGAATGCAGGATAGACGTGGCTACCGAGAAATGTTCGTTGCAGTAGCGAATCTTCCCGACAATGCCCGACGGTGAAATCACCGCCATACCCGGTTTAATACCCTCCGCCGTGCCTTTGTCAATAGTCAGGTAGTTGTTGGCCAGCTGGGTGGTGTTGTTAATCACCTTGGCGACGGTATACTTAAATCGCTTGGCAAAAACGGTATCGGCTCGGTAAGTGGCCGGGGCAATGGGTTGTTTCTGCTGTAACTCCGTCAGCTCGGCATGGAGTCGCATATTCTCGTCGGCCAGATCGGCATTGACCTGCTTGAGCCGCATATAGTTGCGGGCTGCATTGGACCAGGCCAGCATTTGGGCCGCGTAGCGATTGGAGGTGTTGAAAAAGCTGGCACTCCAGTAGTTGTTGGTATTGATAATAAAATAAAAACAGACTACTTCCAGCAATACAAACAGGATAAAATTGCGGCTACGGGCAATAAACGCAAAGAGTTCTTCCATGCACAGCGGAACGGAGGTTGGTATGTGTTGTTAAACGGAGATAGGTTTGAGCCAAAGGCCCAAACCTATCCGGCTTGGTTCATTTTAGGATTAATACTCTGCTTAGCTAATCAGAACGGACTTGTACATGTCCAGGTTCTTGATTACCTCACCAGTTCCTTTCACCACAGCTTTGAGCGGGTCGTCGGCCACGTGGATCGGCAGCTTGGTTTTAGCCGCCAGCCGCTTATCGAGGCCGTGCAGCAACGCACCGCCACCTGTTAGGTGAATACCATTGGTGTAAATATCGGCTGATAATTCCGGCGGTGAAATCTCCAGCGCCTTCATTACCGCTTCTTCAATTTTGGAAATCGACTTGTCCAGCGAATACGCAATTTCGCTGTAGGTCACCTTAATTTCTTTCGGTATACCGGTCATGAGGTCACGACCGCGAATTTCGTAATCAGCCGGCGGATTATCAAGCTCCGGCAGGGCCGAACCGACTTCCATTTTGATCTGCTCGGCCGAGCGCTCACCGATGAGCAGGTTGTGCTCCCGGCGCATATAATCCACAATGTCGCGGGTGAAAACATCACCGGCAATGCGGATCGACTGCTCACAAACAATACCCGACAGCGCAATAACCGCGATCTCGGTAGTACCCCCGCCGATATCGACAATCATTGTACCATTAGGTTGCGTAATATCGATACCAATACCAATGGCGGCTGCAATTGGCTCGTGTACCATATAAACCTCTTTTGCCCCAGCGTGTTCAGCAGAATCCTTTACGGCCCGCTTTTCTACTTCTGTAATGCCTGAGGGAATGCAAATAACCATCCGGTGTGACGGAGAGAACAGCCGGCTGCCTGTATCGATCATTTTGATCAGGCCACGAATCATTAATTCGGCAGCGGTAAAGTCGGCAATAACACCATCTTTGAGCGGCCGTATTGTTTTAATATTTTCGTTGGTTTTTTCATGCATTTGCATCGCTTTGTGACCAATAGCCAGCACTTTGCCGCTGGTTTTGTCCATCGCGATGATCGAAGGCTCATCCACCACAATCCGGTCCTTGTGAATGATCAGGGTATTGGCGGTACCCAGGTCAATCGCAATGTCGCTCGTTAAAAAATTGAAAAGTCCCATTCTAGGCGTGTGCAAAAGAACGATTAATGTCTATCTTTCTAATAGGATGCAAAAATATGGATTATTAGAGATAAACAACGCTGTTCTCTTGCGTGATTTAACACTTTTTTAAGATGATAGTCAGTTGGTTTGTCATATCTAAGCCCTGGGTAACGCCTAAAAGCGTTACCTTTGCAAGACTATGGGAATACGTTCGGTTTTAAGCCGGCCGCTGGCGCGATGGGTAGTTCAGCGGCAGCAGGAGTGGATGTACCGGCCCGCCGAAGCGCAGCAACGCTGGTTTCAGCACCTGGTCGGTCAGGCCCGCAATACACAGTTTGGTGCCGACCACCGGTTCCGGGATATTCAGACCGTAGCCGATTTCCGGCAGGCGGTGCCGGTGCGGGATTATGAAGACCTGAAACCGTATATAGAAAAAGTAGTGGCCGGAGAGCCTGATATCCTGTGGCCGGGCAAACCCTTGTATTTAGCCAAGACCTCGGGTACTACTTCCGGTACCAAATACATCCCGATCACGAGAGATTCCATCCCGAACCATATCAACTCAGCCCGCGACGCGCTGCTGAATTACATTTACGAGACAGGTAACGGCGCCTTTCTGGACAAGAAGCTGATCTTTCTGTCGGGGAGCCCGGAGCTGGATCAGAAGGGGGGGATCAATACCGGCCGGTTGTCGGGCATTGTCAACCACCACGTGCCGGCTTACCTGCGCACCAATCAACTGCCGACGTACGAGACCAACGTGATCGACGACTGGGAGACTAAACTGGACCGGATCATCGACGAGACCATCCATCAGCCCATGTCGCTGATTTCCGGCATCCCGCCCTGGGTGCAGATGTACTTCGACCGGATTCAGGAGCGTACCGGTAAGAAAATCAAGGATGTGTTCCCGCATTTTTCCCTGTTTGTGTACGGGGGCGTCAATTTTGAGCCGTACAGGGCTAAATTATTCGAAACTATCGGCAAAAGGGTAGATTCCATTGAAACCTATCCGGCTTCTGAAGGTTTTATAGCCTACCAGGATACTCAGACCGAAGAGGGACTGCTGCTGCTGCTCGACAGCGGTATTTTTTTCGAGTTTATCCCGGCCGAGGAGTTTTTCGAGGAAAACCCGCGCCGACTGACGATTGGTGAGGTGGAGTTGGGGAAAAACTATGCCGTTATCATCAACAACAATGCAGGCCTGTGGGGGTATTCCATCGGTGATACCGTGAAGTTTGTGTCCCGTGAGCCGTACCGGCTGGTGGTGACCGGCCGGATCAAGCATTTTATCTCAGCCTTCGGCGAGCACGTCATTGGCGAAGAAGTGGAGAAAGCCTTACAGTACGCGATGGCGCATCATCCGGAGACGGAGGTCGTGGAGTTTACGGTTGCCCCCATGGTGGCTCCTGCCGAAGGATTACCGCATCATGAGTGGCTGATTGAATTTGCCGCCCCTCCGCACGACCCGGCCGCGTTTGTTCGTGACCTCGATTCGCGCCTAACCGAACTGAACGTGTATTACGACGATCTGATATCGGGCAATATTCTTCAACAACTTAAGCTGACGGCGCTGCCGCGTGATACCTTCCGGAACTACATGAAATCGCTGGGTAAGCTGGGTGGGCAGAACAAGGTCCCGCGCCTGTCGAATGACCGAAAGATAGCCGAAGGCCTACTGGCTATAGCTAAGCAATCACATGAGTAAGAAACGCCATATTGCCATTCTCGGCTCCACCGGCTCCATCGGCACCCAGGCCATCGATGTTATCAAAGCGCATCCCGACGAGTTTGAGGTGGAGGTGCTGACCGCCAACAGCAACGCCGACCTGCTCATTGAACAGGCCGGCGATGTTAGGCCGAACGTGGTGGTGATCTGCAACGAAGACCTGTACGACCGGGTATTTGCCGCCCTCGACCCGCTTGGTATTAAAGTCTACGCGGGTATTAAAGCCGTAGCCTCGGTGGTGCAGATGGACAGTGTTGATATGGTCCTGACGGCTATGGTGGGCTATGCCGGTCTTTTGCCGACTATTAAGGCGATTGAGGCCGGTAAGCATATTGCGCTGGCCAACAAAGAAACGCTCGTAGTGGCTGGTGAACTGATTACCCGGCTGGCGCAGGAGAAAGGGGTTAATATTTACCCCGTCGATTCGGAGCACTCTGCTATTTTTCAATGTCTGGTAGGCGAGTTTCATAATCCGATTGAGAAGATTATTCTGACCGCTTCGGGCGGGCCGTTCCGGGGACAGACGCGGGAGTTTTTGCAGACCGTAACCAAAGCACAGGCGCTGAAGCACCCGAACTGGAGCATGGGAGCCAAGATTACCATCGACTCGGCCACGCTGATGAACAAGGGGCTGGAGGTGATTGAAGCCAAATGGCTGTTTGGGCTGGAACCGGCTCAGATTGAGGTGGTGGTACACCCGCAGAGTATCATTCACTCGATGGTGCAGTTTGAGGACGGCAGCATCAAAGCACAGATGGGCTTACCTGATATGCGGCTGCCGATTCAGTTTGCCCTGGGTTACCCAAGTAGACTAAAGTCCGATTTTCCACGTTTCAATTTTATTGATTACCCAAAACTGACCTTTGAACAGCCAGATCTTCAGACCTTTCGGAACCTGCAACTGGCCTACGATGCCCTGGCCAAGGGCGGTAATATGCCCTGCATCATCAACGCGGCCAACGAAATAGCCGTTGATGCCTTTCTGCACGACACCATCGGTTTTCTGGAAATCTCCGACATAATTGAAGAATGTACGCAGAAAATCGTGTACATTGGTCGCCCCGGTTACGAAGATTACGTGGAGACCGACAAAGAAACCCGGCGGGTTGCGAAGGAAAAAGTTAAAAGTTTTGTTTAAGTGGTAGAGGTGGTTTGAATCGAGCAAACAAATCATGGATGCACTGATCTGGGGAGCCATAGCCGGGATTGTTATTACACTGATCTTTATGTGGTTACGGAATCGCCGATCACCTTAAGTTGTTAACTCTTTATCGTTTATAGTACTAGACCGAATGGAAATTTTAATAATGGCGGGACAGCTCATTCTGGGGCTCTCCATCCTGGTGGGACTGCATGAACTGGGGCACTTACTGGCCGCCAAAATGTTTGGTATGCGGGTTGAGCAGTATTTCATCGGATTCCCGCCAAAAGTATTCAGCATTAAACGGGGCGAAACAGAATACGGCATAGGGGCGGTACCCCTGGGCGGCTTTGTCAAAATCTCTGGTATGATCGATGAATCACTCGATACCGAACAGATGAAAGCCCCCCCAAAGTCCTGGGAGTTCCGTGCCAAACCGGCCTGGCAGCGGCTTATTGTCATGCTGGGTGGTATCATTGTCAATATCATCACTGGTATCATTGTTTTTGTGGCGCTGACCTACAAAAACGGCAACACCTACCTGGCCGCCGAGGATGCCAAATACGGCATTGTTGCTTATGACCTGGCCCGTGAGATTGGCTTACAGACCGGCGATAAAATTGTAAAAATCAACGGAAAACCCTTCCAGGATTTCAATGCTATCCGAAGCTCAGATGTATTTCTGGGCAACAACAGCTATTACACCGTTGAGCGGAATGGGCAATTGGTTGATGTGTATATTCCTAACAACTTCATTGAAAAACTCTCTGATAAGAAGAGCGTTGGCCAGTTTATTGAACCGATACAGCCGTTTAAGGTAGGGGAACTGGTGTCTGACCAGCCTGCGGCCCGGGCTGGTTTGCAGAAAGGCGATGTGATTACCAGTCTGAACGGTCGCCCAATCCGGTACTACCATGAGTTTCAGGACGCTGTTAAGCCGCTGAAAGGTAAACCCATCATTCTGGGCGTAGAGCGGAACGGGAATCCGATAACGCTGAATCTGGCGGTGACGCCAGAAGGTACCATTGGCTTTTATCCCGAATTTCTGCTGAAGTACACCACGCAGGAGTACACCTTTGGCGAAGCCGTAGTGGTGGGAACCCAGCGGGCGTTTCAGGTCGTATACGATAACGTCAAAGGCTTCGGCAAGATTTTCCGGGGCGATGTGTCGGCCTCCAAAGCCCTCAGCGGCCCTATTGGTATTGCACAGAACTTGTTTGGCGGGGTTTGGGTTTGGGAGCGGTTCTGGTTTGTGACCGGTCTGCTGTCTATGGCCCTGGCCTTTATGAACGCCCTGCCGATTCCGGCCCTGGACGGTGGCCACTCGGTGCTGTTGCTGTACGAAATTGTTTCCGGCCGAAAGCCGTCTGACCGCTTCCTGGAGGCCGCGCAGCGGGTAGGTATGGTGATCCTGCTGGGTCTGATGGCGTTTGCTATATTCAATGATGTGTTTAAAGCCGTATTCTGACGTTGAAGCGACAAAGAAACCTCACCTTATTGGTCGTATTGCTGGCTGGCTTCCTGAGTGGCAGCCGGCCGCTTTTGCTTCATGACTTTCATACAAGTCTGACCCAGATGCAGTATAATGCAAAGGATAAGACCTTTGAGATCAGTATCCGCATCTTTACCGATGATTTTGAAACAGCCCTCACCCAGGAAAACAATGGGCAAAAGGTCCGCCTGACCCCCAATGACAATAACGACCTGCTGGTTGAGAAATACATCCGGAAGCACTTTGCCGTAGTCACGCCCCAAAAGCAGCGGAAGCCGTTTCAATACCTCGGGCATGAGCCCGAGGGTGATGCCAACTGGGTGTATCTGGAGATGCTTTATCCTGAGCCCTTTAAAGGCGGCACCATTCAGTATGATGTTTTAATGGAGCTGTTTGGCGATCAGGTAAACCTGCTGAATTTACAGTACCAGGGCCAGAAAAAGACGCTGATGTTCCGGAAGAATCAACCGATGCAGGAAATTGCCCTCTAATAATAAAATTGTTTTAGAAAGCACAGCCAATTATTTACTTTGCAGGAGACAACGCTGCCTGGAATTGGTTTATGTAAAGCAAGTATCGGCACAGTGCTTGCTCTATATACGCTTCCTTACCTAACGCCTTTTTTGACCGAGACATTTTGCAGAAAGCTGCCGTTTTGGCAGGTACCCATATGAAGTTAACCAACGAATTAGCTACTCGACTCCTTTTGACTGACACTGATCTGGACGACCTGGTGGATGTGCGTCTGGGCGCTCCGGAAGATATAGATGATGATTATGAATTGCCGGCCGATCTGCCCATTCTGCCGGTACGTAATACCGTTTTATTTCCGGGCATGGTCATTCCGGTCACGGTTGGCCGTCAGAAGTCCATCCGGCTGGTGAAAAAGGCTTACAAAGGCAATCGGATCATCGGAGTGGTGGCGCAATTGAATCAGCAGAAGGATGAGCCGGGTACCGACGATCTGTATCGCCTGGGTACTGTGGCGTACATCATCAAAATGATCACGCTGCCCGATGGCAATATTACCATCATTATCCAGGGCAAAAAGCGCTTTGAAATTCAGCAGATTACCCAGGAAGATCCGTATCTGGCGGCATCTGTTAAACAAATCGATGACAATTTTCCCGGCGCGAATAAAAAGGAAGGGAAAGCCCTGCTGCAATCGGTAAAGGAGGCCGCGTATAAAATCCTCCGGCTGAACCCGGAAATCCCGCAGGAGGCTCGTATCGCGCTCGACAATATCGAGAGCCCTATGTTTTTACTGCACTTCCTGTCGTCTAACATCAACGCTGAGGTGCAGGACAAGCAGCGGCTGCTGGAAATGCCCGACGGGGCTCAGCAGGCCACCCTGCTCCTGGAGTATATGCTCCGGGAGGTACAACTGCTGGAACTGAAACGGGAGATTCAGACTAAAGCCAGCTCCGACATTGACCAGCAGCAGCGGGATTACTTCCTTCGTCAGCAGATCAAGGTGCTCCAGGACGAACTGGGCATGGACAGCCCCGACCGGGATCTGGAAGAAATCCGGATTCGGGCCGACCGTAAGCGGTGGTCGGCTGAGACGCGGTCGCATTTCGACAAAGAGCTTTCCAAACTACAGCGTATTAACCCCATGGCCCCGGAATACCCGGTGACGATGAACTATATCGAACTGATGGTTGATCTGCCGTGGAATGAATATACGAAGGATAACTTCGATCTGAAGCGGGCGCAGAAGATCCTGGACGCCGACCATTTCGGGCTGGAGAAGGTGAAGGAGCGGATTATCGAGTACCTGGCCGTTCTGAAAATGAAGAACGACATGAAGGCCCCGATCCTCTGCCTTTATGGTCCTCCGGGTGTGGGTAAAACATCGTTAGGTCGGTCTATTGCGAAGGCCCTGGGGCGGAAATACAGCCGGATGGCCCTCGGGGGGGTTCACGATGAAGCCGAAATTCGCGGTCACCGCAAAACCTATATCGGCGCTATGCCGGGTAAGATCGTGCAG
This sequence comes from Nibrella viscosa, assembly GCF_039541875.1. Classification (NCBI taxonomy): domain Bacteria; kingdom Pseudomonadati; phylum Bacteroidota; class Cytophagia; order Cytophagales; family Spirosomataceae; genus Nibrella; species Nibrella viscosa. The sequence continues at coordinate 103,911 of NZ_BAABHB010000008.1, forward strand.
AATATCCGGAAATGTGGCTCGTCTAATCCGGTGTTTATTCTGGATGAGATTGATAAGGTAAGCTCCGATTTTCGGGGCGATCCGTCGTCGGCCTTGCTGGAAGTGCTCGACCCGGAGCAGAATTCTACCTTTACCGACAATTACCTCGAAGTCGAGTATGATCTGTCGCGGGTGCTGTTTATTGCAACGGCCAACTCGCTTGATACCATTCACCCCGCTCTGCGCGATAGGATGGAGATTATTGACATTGCCGGTTATACCGTGGAGGAGAAGATCCAGATTGCCAAAAAATACCTGGTTCCGAAGCAGCGTAAAGATCACGGATTGAAGCCTAAAGATCTTTCCATCGATGATAAAGCGATTCAGCGGATTATCGAAGGCTATACTCGCGAATCGGGCGTGCGGAATCTGGAGCAGAAGATTGGGGCCCTGGTCCGGAAGGTAACCAAAGCCATTGCCCTGGAAGAAGAATACCCGCGTATGATCAAAGCGGCCGATGTGCAGAAAATGCTTGGTGCCGAGATTTTCGACAAAGACCTGTATTCTGACGACGATATTGCCGGTATGGTGACAGGTCTGGCCTGGACGCAGGTAGGCGGAGAGATCCTGATGATCGAGTCCAGCCTGAGCCGGGGCAAAGGGGTATTGACTCTCTCTGGTCAGTTAGGCGAGGTGATGAAAGAGTCGGCGATTACAGCCCTGTCGTACCTGAAAGCACACGCCGAGGAACTAAATATTGACTACCGCATCTTCAACTGTTACGACCTGCATGTGCATGTGCCGGCCGGCGCGGTTCCCAAAGATGGCCCGTCGGCGGGTATTACCATGTTGACGTCGATGGCCTCTATTTACACCCAGCGGAAGGTACGGCCATTTCTGGCCATGACGGGTGAGATTACCCTGCGTGGTAAGGTACTGCCGGTAGGGGGGATTAAGGAAAAAATTCTGGCGGCCAACCGGGCTGGGGTAAAAGAGATTATTCTGTGCAGCAAAAACCGGAAAGATGTAGAGGAGATCAACCTGACCTACATCAAAGATCTCTCGTTTCATTATGTCGACACTGTCGATCAGGTGCTGGAAATTGCCCTCTTGCCGCAACAGGTAAGCAAACCCATGCGCTTTGTCCTACCCGAAGAGCGGGAGCGTGAAGTAGAAAAGGCTACCTATTAATTAATAGAACGCGTTCTGTCACCGTTCCATTCATGCTTGAGTTCCAGCGCTTATCGGCCCTCTACCAAGAGATGCTCCTGGGTACGATTGTGCCTTTCTGGCTCCGGCATAGTGCGGATAGAACCTGCGGTGGTTTCTACAATGTGCTGACAGATGCCGGGGAGGTCGTTGATGCCGACAAAGCTATAACCGTGCAGGCGCAGCAGGCATGGGCGTTTGCCACCCTCTACAAACAGGTCGACGCCCAGGCCGCCTGGCTGGAACACGCCCGCCACGGTGCCGACTTTCTCGCCAACTACGCCCACGATCACAAGCTTAACTGCTACAGTATTGTCGACCGGCGCGGACGACCAGTAGCGCCGGCTACAGATGCGCTACCGGATTGTGCCGTTGCGCAGGCCTATGTCCGTATGTTTGCGGCCACAGGGAATGATGATTGGGCAATGCCGGCTAAGCAAACGCTTCAGAATCTGCTCCGACGCCGGCAGGCCATACGTACCGGCAGGGCGCAGGAAATTGGCGGTTTTCGGCAGTGGCAGCACCTGAGTGAACCCGTAGCGGTGCTGAAAACCTTGCTGGATACCAGAGAGCTGCTGAGCGAGGAGAGCTGGAAAGAAGCCATCGGCGAGGTGCTGCACGAGCTGTTGCACGAGTTTACTGATCGCCGTGCTGACCTGCTGCGCGAGTATGTGTTGCCGGAAGGATCGTTCTGCAATACCCCTCAGGGCCGGCAACTGAGCCCCGGCCTGACGTTTCAGGCGGCTGGTTATATGCTGGACCTGGCGCATCTGACCAACAACCGTAAGCTGTCGATGCAGGCCATAGCCTGGAGTTTGCGAATAGCTGAGTGGGCCTGGGATACGGCTGTGGGCGGTTTTGTGCAGTGGGTGGACATGAAAGACCAGCCTGTGCCGGAGCCGACGGTGAACCACCGCCTGGCCTGGGTTCACCTGGAAGCCCTGTCGACGTTCATTAAAGGCTATCTATACACCCATCACCCTGAATGCCCGAAGTGGTTCAGCCGGGTGCATGACTATACCTTCACCGGCTTTGCCGACCCTACCGGGAAGGGCTGGTACCCGGTAATTGATGCCAAAGGTCAGCCCGTGCTCCCTCTGAAAGCGACACCAACCGAGGGTTGCTACCACCAGATAAAATGTATGCACGAAGCATGGCAAACGCTGGAGCAGTGTGCCCTGTTGCAGCCGGCCGGGCGCTACTCCCGGACGTATCGGTAAGCCATCGGCCTAATAAAACCCTATCCTATTAGTCTGATGGCATAGCCGGTAAGCTGTATATTGCAGGACCAACCGGTTAGATGTTTCCCTATGACTACGCTCGAGAACGAATACCTCCGTATCGATATTCAATGGAAAGGAGCCGAACTGGCCTCCATCTATGACAAAACCACCGAAACCGAACACCTCTGGCAGGCCAATCCCGACATTTGGCCATGGCACGCGCCTAACCTGTTTCCGGTAGTTGGTGGTTGCCTCAACAACCAGCTTCTTGTAGCTGGCCAGCGCTACCCTATGGAGCGTCATGGCTTTGCCCGGCACTCGGATTTTGAGCTGGTAGATTCAACTGATAACCAGGCACGCTTCTCGTTACGTGCTTCTGAGGCTACGATGGCGGTATATCCGTACCGTTTTAATTTTGAGGTTATATACGATCTTGAAGATCGATTATTGAAGATTACTTACCGGGTTATCAATGAAGACGAGCAGCCGGTTTACTGCTCGGTAGGGGCTCATCCGGCGTTCAGTGTGCCATTTTACCCCGACGAACAGTACGAAGATTACTACCTGGAATTTGAGATTGACGAGCCGCTGGAGCGGCATATGTTATCAAAAAACGGGTTCTTTACCGGCGAAACAGAACCCATTGTGTTGCAAAACCGCCGGTTGCCGCTAACCAAATACCTGTTTGATCAGGATGCGCTGGTGTTCAAGAACCTGGCCAACCGGCAGGTAATCATCCGGAGCCGGAACCACGATCAGATTGTATCGGTCTCATTTCTGCCCTTCAATTACCTGGGCATTTGGGCCAAACCGGGTGGGTCGTTTGTGTGCCTTGAACCCTGGCTGGGTTGCGCCGATACCGAAGGCAAACCCGTTGATATCCGGGAGAAAGAAGCCATTCAGCGGGTGGAGCCGGGAGATCTGTTTGAAGCCGCTTTTATCGTTGGCATCAGTCCACAGGATGCCTTATAAACCCACCCCATTCCGTTGTTTGTTTAGTCCTAAAAACCGTACATTTAGCCCCCTTACCTAACTCGTTATTTTCATGAAGCCAGTACTCGTTCTGCTATTCTTATTCCCAATGCTTGCCCAGGTTCAGGCCCAACCCAAAGAAATCCTGTACATCGGTACCTATTCTACCCGTGGCAGCGAAGGCATATACGTCTATTCGTTTGACCGCCGGACGGGAGCCTTGGAGCGCCTTCAGGGCATCACCCAGGGCAAAAGTCCTTCGTTCCTGGCTGTGCATCCCTCCGGCCGGTTTCTGTACGCCGTCAACGAAGGCGATCAGCAGGGAGAGGGCAAGTCCGGTACCGTCAGCGCTTATCGCATTGATCCGGCTACCGGTAAGCTGACATACATTAATCAGCAGTCGTCGCATGGCGGAGCGCCCTGCCACATCAGCATCGACAATACCGGCAAACTGGCTTTTGTCTCCAACTACAGCGGAGGCAGCATTACCGTGCTACCTATAGCCGCCGACGGTTCGCTGGGTACCGAAACCGACCATGTGCAGCATACCGGGAGTGGAGCCAACAAAGCGCGGCAGGAGAAGCCGCATGTCCACTCCGCCATTCTTTCGCCCGACCAACGGTTTATTTATGTCTCCGACCTCGGTACCGATAAGGTGTATATCTACGAAGTTGACAAAGCCAAAGGCAAGCTCAAACCAGCTCAGACGCCGTTTGTTTCTGTTGCACCGGGTTCGGGGCCGCGCCATTTTACCATTCACCCCAATGGCCGGTACGCCTATCTGGTCGAGGAAATGATCTCGTCGGTAGCCTCCTTCTCGCGGAATAGCAAAACTGGTGCCCTGACGCTGATGCAGGATCAGGTAAAAGCCCTGACGGATGAGTTCGACCCCAAAAATTCGGGTGCCGACATTCATACCGATCCCCAGGGCCGTTACCTGTACATGTCAATCCGGGGGCGAAATCTGCTGGCGGGTTTCAGTATCGGCAACGACGGGAAAATCCAATTAATAGGTCAGCAGGATACCCAGGGGAAGACGCCCCGCAATTTTATGGTGGATAACAAGGGGCAATTTATCCTGGCAGCAAACCAGGATACCGACAACGTGGTTCTGTTTTCGCTGGATGCAAAAACCGGCAAACTGACACCCACCGGGACCAATATACAGGTACCTGCCCCCGTTTGTCTGAAGATGGTGACGCTTAAATAATTACTATAGCAAACAGGCAAAATAATAAAAGCACCAAACCAAATCCCGAATAGCTGGTTTAAAATAGTGCAGTAACAACAAAAAGACACCCTCGGGACCTGGGTTGTAACGAGGTATGGTTTAATGGATGAATGCACTATGATTATGGAAGGGAATGTTGCTTTTGTATTAGAACTACTGTTTATACTGTCATTTTTTTTGCTGTGCGTATGGTTGGCAGTACGGTCAGACAACGAAACGAACACGCAGCAGGTACTGGTTACAGCGCCCGTGCCGGCATCGTACTTCGAAGAAGTGAAGCAGCGGAATGTGTCGCTGCTGGAGAAGGGGTACTACCTGCTGAAGCAAAAAGGTCAAATGCCTGTCAGTTGGGTTCGCCGGCAAACCTTGATTCATATCAAGACATCGCGGGAACGGCAACTGGAGCGCATCGAGCAGGATTACCGAATGAATCGTATTTCGGAAGCGCAGTATCTGGAGCTGATGGATCAGATCCTGGATTTGCTGAATCTGGAAAAGGCAACGCAGGCCGAAGAAGTGCTGGATTAACCGAAGCAGGAAAAGGCCCATAGCGATAATGAGCTGCCTTCCGCCTTTTCCTGCTTCTTTACTCTGCAACCTTAACTCGCTTTTCCGTTACCATTCCAGCAAAACAGTCAGGGTTCTCCCTTGCAAGCGCTCCTTTGTCATAAAACGTATAGACTATGGCAGCGCTAAACCCTAACGAGTTGGCCCAGATGATGGCCAACGCCGAGCGAATAGAACAAAGCCGTGAAGAAGCCATCACGGTCGATGGCGAGTTTCACTACGACGACCGCCAGACAACTGAGCCACCGGCGTTTCACCACCCCGAAATGCAATGGCTCTACACCCACGAATTTGACATCCCCGAAGAGAAGTTACAGACGCTGCTCGCCTTGCCCCGCGTCACGTTAACCGACGACCTATCAAAGGTTATGCTGGATATCCTGTACCGGCTCAACTACTTCGGTGAGCAGGAGTGGGAGCCGCAGACTCACGCTTTCCCGCTTCATGCCCTGCTGCTGATGGCTGAGCTAAAGGCCGATGAATGCCTGCCTGCCGTCCTGGAAACGCTCCGGCAGGATACCGAATTCCAGGAATTCTGGTTTGCCGATTGGCTGGATAATACCTACGGCCGCTATATTCGGTCTATTGCCGACCGGCAGTTTACGGCCCTCGCCAATTTTCTGAAAGAACCCAATGTCAATACCTACGCCAAAGGTGTCGTGGCCAGTGCTTATTCGCAGTGGGCACAAGACCAGCCTGAGCGTCGGCAAATTGCCCTGGCCTGGTACAAAGAGGTCTTTGAGTACCTGATCCGCCACGCCGACAATCCGGAACTGCTGGACACCGACTTCATGGGTTTCCTGATTGCCGAAATTACCGATTTACAACTCCGTGAGTTACTGCCACTAGTGGCCGAAGCATTTGAGCAGGGACTGGTAACCGATATGATTGTGGGGACTTACGCAGACGTTGAGCAGAAGATTAATGGTCCGGAACCTGCCGACCAGCGTTTGCCGTGGCGATCACTCACGGAACAGTACGCCTATATGCACAATCCGCACGCTACTCAGGAAGCAGATCTTCCTGAACTGGGCGACCTTCCGGCGGTTATCCCGCCAACGCCCCGCCTGGTGGAGCCACCGCCTTTTTATGAATCGAACGAACCATACAGAGCGGAGCCTAAAATTGGGCGTAACGAGAAAGTATCGGTCCGTTACAGCGACGGAAAAGTAGTCCATGACGTAAAATACAAGAAGATCGAAGCCGACCTGAACGCGGGTAAGTGTACGCTGCTATAGCTGTTTAGTTTCTTGTCGACTCCTCCGGCGCAATGCCTTTAGCACTCGCAATGATGGTTTTTACAACATTCGCCAATTCGTTAGGGGGCGTTGTGTGGTCGAAGAAGTTGGACTCGTAGGCTTGTTTGTCTGTTTTTACGGTAACCTGCGCACTATAGGCCGCATCAACGGCGGAGCGCTCGATGCTGGTTTTGATGGCCGGCAGATTGGCCAGTTTAATAGACTGGAGATTTTCAAGAAGTTGTTTCCATTGCTGTGGCTGCGTCTTGCGGGTGTAGACCTTATCGTTAATGGTAACCTGCGTCTGCTGCTGAGTAATGGTAATTACTTTCTGGTAGCCTCGGGTTTGCTGAGACAATGTCACGGATTCAATGGTCTCAGACATGGGCTTATTGGAGCAGGCCGTCAATAAAAAAAGCAAAAGATAAAATTTCATAAAGAAAAGCCCTCCCATTTCCGGGAGGGCTATTTTAGGTTAAGGAGTCGTTACAAAGCTGCTTCTGGGACCACCCGAAGCGAAAACAGCTCTGGCCCGAGTCTTCTGCCCTTCTGTGAACATGTACATGCAGGCGTCATATGTGTAATCCATATAGTTCATCGTCATCATATTGTTACCACAACCTACCGTGGGGTAGCCCGGACACCGATAGTTAGGACCGCCGGCCAGCGGAGTATCCGCAACAAAATCATCAACCCCACAGCCACCGTCTCCCCAGATATGTCGTAGATTCAGCCAATGGCCTATTTCGTGTGTAGCGGTTCGGCCTTTATCATAGGGAGCTTCCAGGTAGAAATTATTACTTACCGCAGAACTCCCAAAATATTGTGGTCCAACAACCACTCCATCGGTAGCTAAACTACCACCCGGAAACTGGGCGTAGCCAAGAATACCTCCGCCGATATTGCAAACCCAGATGTTCAGGCTGGTTTCAGGATTTATAGGGTCAGAGCCACCCCGCTTAGTGCTTTTTACGGCATCGTTGGTACCCCATTGGGTTTTGGTAGAACTCTTTCGGATTGTACGTGCCAGGACAAATTGAATGTTGAAATTGGCTACACGCGAAGCAAACTCGGCGGGTGTTTGGCTGGCATCACTGTTCAGTTTCTGGAAATCAGCATTCAAAACAGCAATCTGCGACTGAATCTGGGCATCGGAAATGTCCTCCTCCGGCTTATTTACATTGGAAACAACATGTACGTAGACAGGAATGGTAATAGTGGCAGTTGTTGAGACGGGTCCGCCACCTCCGCCACCAGGTTTCGAATTGCCCTTTTGGGCGGCAAACCGTTGGGTATGCTCTTCGATCTCCTGCATCTTCCGGAGCAGACCGGGGTTCTCTTTCACTTTTTCTTCCCATACTTTCATGGTGGCGCAGCGATCTTCTTCTGAAGCTACACGGGCATTGTGATCCGATAAGCTGCCGCCAGGTTCCTGAAGGGTAGGTTCAAAACAGGAAGAGACAGCGTACGCTATAAATCCGGCAACAAGGGGTAATGTGATTTTTTTCATGTCGTGATGAGGTTAAGAAAAATACTATACTGGTTGCGGTAATAACAAAACTAAAAAAAACCGTTATTAACGCTATAGTGCTATGGGCCAAATTGTTATCTTACTATTAAATGGTAACCTGCTTAGGCTGGTTTTTTCGTTTCTTTAACCCGGATGCGCCGTCGGTTCAGTCTGAACAGGCCGGTGCGGGTTTCGTCCGGCGTTTCATCGCCCAGCAGCATACCCCAGGGTTTAAGCCCTTCTACCCGGTCGAAGATAACTTTCATGATGGCTATGGCCGGAATCGACAGAAACATACCGGCTACCCCCGCAAGTGCTCCGCCAATCAGCACGCCTACAATCGATGCTAAGGCATTAACGCGCACCTTAGAGGCTACAATGAGTGGCACTAGTAGGTTATTGTCGATCAGCTGCACAACAAGAAAAACTCCTAAAACGCCCAGTAGCGTCCCTACGTCCTGGTGGTTGATCAGCGTAACAGCTACGGCCATACAGGTGGCTACAAGGCCGCCAATGTACGGAATCAGGTTCAGAATGGCCGCTACTACGCTTAGCAGGATGGCGTACTCGATACCCAGCAGCAGCAACCCGACCGCGTTGAGGGCCGCTACGCCCGCGGTCTCGATCAGCAGCCCAACCATATAGCTTTGAATAATTCCCTTGACCTGCCCCAGCACCTCGCGGACCCGTTTGTAGTGCTGCTTGGCAAATAAGGCAACCAGCACGTTAAGCAGCATAGTCCGGTAATACAGCAGCAGAAACACGTAAAAAGGCATCAGCAGCAGCGTGCCAAGTGGTCCGGTGATTAATCCTAGGGTCTCTGTTCCCTGCAAACTTTCCATCGTTTGGGCCTGGGCCTTTTTCAGGTATTGCTCCTGCCGGCTGTAGGTAACGTTGTACTCCTGACGAACCCAGCGCCGAACATTTCGGTACACATTATTAAAGCTTTGTTTCAGGCGAGGCAGATCGTCCGTAAAATCGGCAAGCTGGACCGATAGCAAAAAGGTTACGCCGGCCACTACGGTAATGGCCAGCATAACGGCCAGGATAATGGCTATGATTTTGTGCATGCCCAGACGAATAAACCAGTTCTCGACCGGCCGCAGCAGCACCGCCAGCAGGCCCGATAAGGCTAAAGGCACCAGAATATCCTGCCCAAAATAAATGCCGGCGATTATAAGCGCCAGGGAAAGCAGCGAGTGCGACAAACGATGGTAAAAGGGTTTGGGAGCATCTGAAAGCATAGGTATGGTGTCTCTGATAAATATACCGCAAAATATAGCGGATTTGTGGGAATGTACGTGAGTGGGGGAAAATACCTATTCAGGAGGAAGGGAATACCGTAGGAGAGGAGGGAGGGAATAGGCGATTGTAGGAGGGGATTGGTCGGGATTTAGCGGGATTGGTCGGCTTATAGCCGGGCTTCGGTCAGATAAACTGGCAAGGCCTTTTGGGGCAGCGTAGCTTTGTTCGGTTGTATAATCAACCACACCATTTTTTTGAAAAGCTTATGAAAACGCTGCTTTTATCTCTCCTTAGCCTGATGGTTGCTGTTGCCTCCTACGCGCAGCAGGTTCCTGAAGAAACGTTCTATTTTACCACGTCTGATAGCACCCGCCTGTATGTCCGGATGGTGGGGCAGGGCGAGCCTTGCCTGTTTCTGCACGGTGGACCCGGGTCTACCAGCCATTACTTTGAGGCTTCCGGTGGGCACAAGGTCGAGGAGTTTATGCGCATGATCTATATCGACCTGCGGGGCAGTGGCCGCTCGGGCAGTGCGCCTTCCGGCAACTACGCCATAGCCCGGTTGGAGCAGGATCTGGAAGAACTGCGGCAGCACCTCGGGCTGGCTCAATGGTCCGTAATGGGTCATTCCTTTGCCGGTCTGCTGATGACCAACTATGCAGCACACCATCAGGCCTATATTCGCTCATTAATTTATGTAAATACTACCCTTGACCTGACCCGCTCGGCTGAAAGCTGGGTGGACTTTGGTCTTCAGGAACTGAAAATTGCCGATGCCACGCCGTACAAAGATCCATCCGTGCCGGTGATGGAGCGGATGGGGCGCATTAGTGAGCAGCTTCAAGCCCATAAGGTCTGGTACAAGCTAATGTTCAAAACGCCGGAGGCCAAAGCCCTGAGCGATTCGATCAGCTTTAACGCGATCAGGAACTTCAACGGGGAATATGGTATGAAAGTCTGGGGCAATGCTGAGTACATGCAGGATATGACACCCCTGACCGCACACATCTCCGTGCCGGTGCTGGTCATTGCCGGTGCTCAGGACTATGCCGTAGGGCCTGCGCACTACAGAGTCTTCCGCTTTCCTAAAGCGCGGCTGGTTATGTACGACGGCGGTCACGCGCCGTACCAGGAAAGCCCGGAATGGTTTGTTGACAAGGTCCGGAAGTTTATCAACCGGCAGCCGGTGGGTGTGTCTCTTTTATGAGATAAGCTGGGAATTGCAACCCAAACCGGGCCCTATCTGGTTATAGTGTTAAACAGACCGCACTATGGAGGCAATGCAGGTACGTGCCCGGTTTCACGAATTGATAGACCGGATTGAAGACACCGATCGATTAAAGACCATATACGATGCGCTGGCGGATGCCGATCAGCTATCGGCCGAGGTGACCGACGAGCTCATTGATGAGCAGCGGCAGCGGCTCGAACTTTCTATTGAACAGGTAAAATTAGGTGAGGTAGTTCGGCACCAGGACCTTAAGAAAATGATCTCCCGATGGCTAAAATAAACTGGACGCGCGAGGCTACCCGAGAGTTGCAGATGCTTATTACCTACCTGCGCGGTAACTGGTCGAAAACGGTAGCCGAAGAGTTTGTGACGACCTTACATGAGAAGCTGAAGCTGCTACAGGAGATACCCGAAACAGGGGTGGTTTCCTATGAGTATGACACCATCCGGCGGCTGCTGATTACCCCAAACAGGGTGCTTTATTACCGGGTCACTAACGACCAGATTTTTATATTAAACGTGTTTGACCTGCTGGTAAATGCAGAAGACAATCTGTATCCTGGCTTTTAAAATAAGCAGTAGGACGGCCAGTATAATTCTTGCCTGATGTATGGGCTTCCACGTGGAAAGCAGTACTTTTGGCGATGTTGCATATCCAACAAAATTACCCGTGGATCACCAGAATAATTTCGCCCGGCTGGTAGGTGAAGTAGCTACCGAACTCGCCCGCAAGGTCGAGAGCCAGATGAAGACTGCCGGCCTGCCCATCACCCCCGAACAGTATCGGGTGATGGCAGTACTTTGGAACAAAGACGGTATCTCCCAAATTGAACTGGCGGCCCGCAGCCGGCGCGATCGGGCCAGTACGACCCGTATTGTCGATTTGCTGGAAGAAAAGCGCCTGATCGCCCGAATACCCGACAGAAATGACCGGCGAATCAACCTGGTTTACCTGACCAAGCAGGGCCGGGAACTTGAGAAGCCCGCCAGCGCCTGCGTTGAGCGCTCCATCGCCGAATTGCTGACGCCCCTGGCTATGGACGAGCAGTGGAACCTCACAATATTACTGCGAAAGATTTTGAAGGAAACAAAAAGCTAAAATCATTGTCATCCTCTGTTGAGTATGCAATTGTAAGACATGAAACTAATATTGACCTGGTTTCACGATGTTCACCAGTGCCTTGCCAAGAAAAAATAGGGTGATCGGAGACGGGAGACGTAACATTTCTGAACTGCCGGTATCTTTCAGAAAAGCAAAATTGTACCAGGTTCACCTGCGGCTTCCGTCTCATGAAAGCAATTTCCTTTAGCCTCTTTCCGGCTTTAAGTTTGCCGGCCTTAAGCCGGTTGGCTACGCCTGTTCATATCACCGATGATCGTAGGACACCCGGTGTTAAATGGAAGATAAAAACGCAGGAGCTGGTGATCGGGTCTCCGGTAATTCAGGGCAATCTGGCTTACGTCGGTAGTCTCGACAGCACTCTCTACGCCATCGACGCGACGTGAACACCGGCCGAAAGGGGAGATGCAGGGTTCGCCGGTGGCTGGTAACGGACTACCGCATGGGTGCTATCTTCTCCGTCCCGGCGGTGTCTGGCAAGCGGTTAATCATCGGCAGCGCCGACGGTGTGGTTTACTGTTTGGAGGAGACGTGAGGTGCTTACCGAACCCGGTTAAATACGAACAAATCGTTGAAGGCCCACTTGCCGTCCTTCTGCTGACCCCGCTGGATGACCAGTTGATCGGGTGAGCGCTTTTCGTAAATAATTCGGATGGAGCCGTCTTCTTTCTCGAACAAAGCGCGGTCTTTGCCGGCTTCAATAAACTTGTAGCGGTCCGAGACATCTTTCTCTTCACGGCCTACCAGGCCGGGGCCGAAGTGCTTCACCAGGACAATGGGGCCGCGATCGGTCTGTTCAAAAATCAGCATCTCGTACATGGTGACTTTGTTGTCTTTCATCATGCGCATGAAGCCGCTGAGGTTGTCGCCGGCCGGAGCAATCCAGGCCGCTTCAATGGGGCCGCCGTTAAAGGTGCCCAGCCAGCGGCCTTCCATAAAGGCAACATCGGCAAGCGAACCGGTTTTGGCAGTAGTCTGAGCGGAACTATCCAGGCTGATGAAACAGCTAACCAGGCAGAGAAGCGCCAGTGTGGCGCAGAAGCGAAACTTGTTCATGAACGGGTAAGAGTTTATAGCCAATCAGCTCGAAAGATACAGCAATTGGGCGTTAAACCATTCACCATTTTTCTCAACCGCTAGGCTTTTACCGCCGAAGAACTGTCAATCACCGCCATCTGCAACGGAATACTCATCACCGGAATACTGGCGTGGCCGACGGTGTCTTCGGTGACGCTGCCGAACAGCAGATGCGAAAGCCCCCTCCGCTGGTGTGTACCCATAGCTATCAGGCTGGCGTTTTGCTCTTTCGCGAAATTGACAATGGCCTCTTCCTCATCAAAAATGTTTTCTTTGGTGGTATAGACGCCTGCCAGCTTCAGACCGGCCGCTTCGGCGAGTTCGTACGCACGGGCTTCAATGGCTTCTTCGTCGGGCAGATCGGCCGGGTTGTTCAGATACAGCAAATGAACCTCGTTTTCGCAGACCTGCTGAAACTGTGCCAGAAACTGGAATGACGCTGCCTGATCGTCTTTCAGCGTTGACGGAAAAACAACGGTAAAAAAGTTTTGACTATCATACTGTAGCGGAATGGTAAGCACCGGGCAGGAGACGCGCCGGATCACTTTCTGCGTATTCGAGCCTACCAGATAGGCATCGGAGTTCCCGGCTCCCAGGGTGCCCATTACCACCAGATCGGCATTTTCTTCCTGCACAACTATGGTCAGTATATCGGCCAGTTTGCCCGCCCAAACTGACGTCCGGATAGGAATGCCGGCAAAGGTTGTGTCGGCGGCCAGTTCCTGCAAAATTCTGGCAAAGCGTTCATTTACCTTCTCCTCATAGATTTCTGCCAGGCTTTTATCAAACTCGCGGGCTTCAATAAGCGGAGTGGTATAGGCCATTATGTCGTTTGTGTGCATCAGCACAAGTTCACTGCCCGATTTGCGGGCCAGGTTGGCGGCTGCGCGGAGAGCCTGTCCGGAATGCGCCGAAAAATCAGTAGGGACCAGAATCGTTTTCATCAGAATAGCTTGGGGGTTCTTAAAAGACGATACAAAGCTATTCCTGGATTTGGCTCATAGCCCTAATAGCAGTTAGCCGACTTACTGACTTTTGTCAGTTGTAAACTCAGGCTTGAACAGCCAGAGACAAATCGTACTTAAAGTAGCCTGGACGACTGACATCTTTTAAGGATTAAGGGGTATTCCATAGACTTGAATTATATTTGGAGAACTTGTTCCCGCCTACTTGATTGCTAATCAATGAACATAGATTACCCGCCACTGCGAAGGGATTTCAGGAAATTGGACTCTGGCAGTTGGACCACTATTTTCTGGAGCCTTTTCGGGAGGGAGCCGAACGTCGGAAAAGACTAATTGACCGGTTCAACGTTTCTTTGAAAGAATTAGCTAAATTAGGCATTCCTCTTGAGGCAGAAAATTTGAAGTAAAAGACCTGTCCGGTAAAATCTACAGCAGTAATGTGCCTGAGAGCCTGATGCCGGCACTCTCCGCGCTTCGGATAGGCAAAGAGTGCCGGGGTGTTTTTTGGCTTTTTATTACTTAGAACCAGGCCACTGGTGAAAAGAAAAAGACCTACGAGCTAAAGAGTATTGAATCGACGCAGGCTCTCCGCAAAACGGCTGCTCCACAAATTGCCATTCCGTTCAAACTGTGACTGAATGCCTGTGAGACATCACCGGTGTTCTTGAATTGCCGATTTTGCCATACTTACTTCTTGCGCTTGCGAATTTGCCCATTCCGGGTTGACGGAAATCAGGAGCTGACTTGAAATGCATCATTGAAGGGTACGTGCCTGCCCGCATACCTTTACGGCATGACTTCTTCCGTACAGGTATGTTTCGCTATGTCTTAATTTTTGGGCTGATGGTCTACGGCCTTATTCACCTGCTGGGTTTCAGTAAAGCCTTTTCCTACGGCAACGTCTCCCAACTGACCAGCAACATCGCTAAACCCGTAGGCCTAATCTGGGCGGCAACGGCTATTCTGTTTACGGCTGCGGCTGTTTTGCTGCTCCTGAAAAAGGATGGGTGGTGGATGCTGGGCCTGACAGCGGCTGTGGTATCGCAGGTGCTGATTGTCAGCGTCTGGCAGGATGCTAAATTTGGCACCCTTCCGAACCTGATTATTCTGGTAGCCGCTCTGCTGGGGTATAGCGACTGGCGTTTTGAAAACCGATACCAAACGGACGTCCATGCCGGCTTAGAGCGAATTAGTGCAACAGATACGGACCTGCTGACTGAAGCGGATATCCGGCATCTGCCGCCCCTGGTACAGAACTACCTCCGGTATGTGGGCGTGCTGAACAAACCCAAAGTAAAAGACTATCATATTGGCTTTGAGGGACAGATGCGGGAGAAAGGCAAGGACTGGTTCACGTTTCAGTCGGAGCAGTACAACTTTGCCGATGTGCCTACACGACTGTTTTTTATGAAAGGAAAGCTGTTCGGGGTAACAGTACCCGGCTATCATGCCTATAAGAATGGCACGGCCACCATGCAGATCAAGCTGTTTGGCCTGCTTCCCATTGTAGATGCCAAAGGCAAGGAGCTGACTAAAGCGGAAACCGTTACCCTGCTCAACGATATGTGCCTGCTGGCTCCGGCAACCCTGATCGACAGGCGCATCCAATGGGAGCCAATTGATGACTCATCCGTAAAAGCCATTTTTACCAACAACAGCATCACCGTTTCCGCTATTCTCTACTTCAACGCAAAAGGACAACTCACCAACTTTGTCTCCGACGACCGCTACGCCATTGCCGATATGAAACAGTACCGCTTCTCAACACCCATTACGGAGTACCGGAGTTTCAACGGCTTTAACCTGGCCAGCTACGGAGAAGCCGTATGGCACTACCCCGACGGCGCGTTTAGCTACGGACAATTTCATCTGAAGAAGGTTGAATACAACTGTAGGGTGTAGGTAATCAGCCGTTCAGCATCAGATTGCCGCCCGGATTGTAGCGCAGCTCTTCCTCCGCCAGCATCTGCCGGACGGTTTGCGCTAAGGTATCGGCGTCGGCGGTGGTGAAGAAATCGGAGAGCCGGCGGGGGGAGATGCCCTGGCCGTTGGTGCCGGCAACGTACTGCCGGACCTGCTCGCGCACGGAGGCCGCACCGGCTCCGATCTGCCGTTTGTTCTTCAGACAATTATCGCACACTCCGCAGGCATCGCCCGGCTCCTCGCCAAAATAGGCCTGGAGCAGCCGGGTCCGGCACTGTACCGGGTGCTGCGCGTACTGAACGGCAGCCCGCACTTTGGCCAATGCCCGCTGTTTGCTTTGCTCCAGTTCCAGAATGTTCAGCGGGAGTTGACTGGCGTCGAAACGGGGGGTTAGGAAGGTGAGTTGTGGCTTGTCTTTCTGCTTCTCGTAATAAACGATGTTGCGCTGATGTAACTGCTCCAGCATGGTTATAATCTCCGACTCCGATACCAGAAAAGTCCTGGCCAGATCCGATTCGGAGATAGTTAGCATTCCGGTGAACAGTTCGCCCCCATATTTGCGCAGCACCAGTTTTAGGAACGGATCAAAGCGCGGGTTCAGCACCTGAAACTCGTACAACTGCCGGTGGTCAATGGCCATCATCAGCTTGGAGGGGTGGTAGAAGGCTTCACTCAGTTCTATAAACCCCTCGTGCTGGAGTTGTTTCAGCGCGTAATGCGTTTCCGTCGGAGGGAGTTGAAAGGTATTGGCGAAGGTATTCAGGTCGAAATCGTAGCTGCTGAATTCACCCCCGCCGGCGGGCACGGCCGTATAGTTGCCCAGCGCCTGGTAGACACGGCGAATCAACTCGGCGGGCGGGTACTGCTGTTCGGTGCGGAACTCGACGGTGGTCAGGTCGGCCTGGTTGTAGAGCAGCACGGCATAGGCTTTCTGCCCGTCGCGCCCGGCCCGGCCGGCTTCCTGGTAGTAGGCTTCGAGGTTATCGGGTACATCGAGGTGAACCACTACGCGTACGCCCGGCTTATCAATCCCCATGCCGAAGGCGTTGGTTGCGACCATGATGCGGGTCTGGTCGTTGAGCCAGGCGTCCTGTTTGTCGGACCGCTGGCGGTTGCTCAGACCGGCATGGTAGTAATCGGCGGCTATGCCGTTCCGGTAGAGAAACTCCGCCACCTGCTGGGTTTGCCGGCGGCTGCGGACGTATACAATGCCGCTGCCCGGCACGCCGTTCAAGACTTTCAGCAGCCGGGTTTCCTTGCCTTCTTCCAGAATAGCCGAGTACGACAGGTTCGGCCGGGCAAACGTCTGCCGGAATACCTGCGGGGTCCGCATCTCCAGCTTCTCCTGAATATCGGCCTGCACATCGGGCGTGGCCGAAGCCGTCAGTGCAATAACCGGCGTATCGGGTATGAGCGCCCGAAACTCGGCGATTTGCAGATAAGGCGGCCGGAAGTCATAGCCCCAGGCGGAGATACAATGGGCTTCGTCGACGGCCAGCAGGCAGACATCCATCTGCTTCACCCGCTCCACCATGATCTCGGTCCGGAGCCGTTCGGGCGATACGTAAAGGAATTTGGTGTTACCGTAGATGCAGTTGTCGAGGGTGGCATCGATCTCCCGCCAGTGCATGCCGGAATAGATGGCAGCCGCCGGAATACCCCGCCGGCGTAACTGCTCCACCTGGTCTTTCATGAGGGCAATGAGCGGGGTTACCACAATGCAAACGCCTTTCATGGCCAGAGCCGGCACCTGGAAGCAAATCGACTTGCCACCCCCAGTGGGGAGCAATACCAGGGTATCGTGCCCGTCCAGCACTGCATTGACAATGTCTTCCTGCAGCGGACGAAACGATGGATACCCCCAGAATTGCTGTAATATCTGCCGAATGGTCATAGTCCCTTTCCCAATGTTGCTAAGTTACGGCCAACCTCAGACAAAATTGATACGTATTTTGTTTATGTGTAGTACAACTTTACGGAAGAAATCCGCTACGCATTATGATTGAGAAAGTTATAAAATCGGACGAAGAATGGCGCAGGATTCTGACGCCGGAGCAATACCGCGTTACCCGGCAGAAAGGTACTGAGCGGGCGTTTACCGGCGAATACTGTGAGGCCAAAGACCCCGGCATTTACGCCTGCGTCTGCTGCGGCACCGACCTGTTCGAGTCTAAAACCAAGTTCGATTCGGGTACCGGCTGGCCCAGCTTTACCGAACCTATTGAAGCCGAACGCATTCGCCACGAAAAAGATTTCAGCTACGGCATGAGCCGCATCGAAGTGCTCTGCAACGTCTGCGACGCCCACCTGGGCCATGTCTTCAACGACGGCCCACCGCCGACCGGGCTGCGGTACTGCCTGAACTCGGTATCGCTGGTGCTGAAGAAGGAGGCCGAAGAAGTTTAAATGGTTTGAGAAGTTTTAAGGTTAAGTAGCCGCAAAACCGGCAGATGTCGCCGGTTTTTTGTTTTTTTGAGGTATGGTAAAATACCTCCTCCCGGCGCTCCTGCTTCTATCCATTCTAAGCTGTTCACCCGCCCGGCGCATTAGCCGGGATCTTCAGCGTAACGCTGCCTATACCGACCACTTCACCGGCTTTGCCTTGTATGACCCCGGTCAGCAGAAAACGTTGGTAGCTTACAACGCCGATAAGTATTTTGTGCCGGCCTCCAATACCAAGCTGTTCAGTTTCTACGCCGGTCTGACGGCGCTGGGCGATTCCATTCCGGCACTGCGGTACGTAGTGCGGGGCGACTCGCTGATTTTCTGGGGCACCGGCAACCCGTTGTTGCTCAACCCCGATCTGCCCGATACGGCCGCCCTGCGTTTTCTGCGGAGCCGACCTGAAAAGCTTTTTTTTTCGGTCCGCAATTTTTCAGGCCCTAGGTTCGGCCCCGGCTGGTCGTGGGATGATTATAACGATTACTACTCGACGGAGATAGCGCCCTTCCCGATATATGGCAACATTGTGCGGTTTATCGCCCCCGACCGGGTACCGAACTTTTATGTACATCCCCGCTTCTTTGCGGATAGTGTCCGGCGTTCGACCAACCCCAAAGAGCCTGCTATTATGCGCAGAGCCGAGTGGGCGAACCAGTTTATTCGTCCGGCAGCCGATAAGCCTTTCCAGCGAGATGTGCCGTTTCACTGGACGCCCTTATTGGCGACAAAACTGCTAACCGATACGCTGAAACGGGAGGTGCATTTAATAAACAGACCCTTCGACCGGTCGGCTAAGGTACTATACGGGCTACCGACCGACTCGCTGTATAAGCGGATGCTCCAGGTCAGTGACAACATGCTGGCCGACCATCTGCTGCTACTCGTTTCTTCCACCAGTGATACCCTGAACGCACAAGGGGCCATTCAGCAAATGCTGGCGAAGTACCTCAGTGATCTGCCCGGCCGGGCGGTATGGGTAGACGGCTCCGGCTTATCGCGGTATAACCTCTTTACTCCGAATCAACTCATTGCGCTGTTGCAGAAGATATACAAGCAAGTACCCCAGGAACGCCTGTTCCAGCTACTACCTGCCGGTGGCCGCTCCGGTACACTGCGGACGCTACACAAGACAGACCAGCCGTATATTTTTGCTAAGTCCGGTTCCCTCAGTGGTGTGTATAACCTCAGCGGCTATCTAATTACCCGAACTGGCAGGGTGCTGCTGTTCAGTATGATGCACAACAACTTTGTACAGCCAACCAGCGAAATCCGCAAGCGCACTGCCGATTTCCTGGAGAGAGTACGAAACCGCTTTTAAGCCTGTTTGATGAGCCGATACGCCGGATAGCTGATGGCAATAAAGCCGATGGCGTATAGACTACTGCTTGGATCGCCGATAACCACGCCCACCAGAAAGGCCAGCGATGCAATCAACAATGTCCAGGTAGAAAACGGATAGCCCCAGGCCAGAAACGGACGCTTCAGGTCAGGCTCCGTCTGCCGTAGCCGGATTAGTGAGGCAAAGCCTGATGCGTAGCACAGCACGAAGAAGAAAGTAGCAATGTCGGAGAGCTTTTCGTAGGTATTCGTCAGGATAAAAAGAATGGAGGTGCTCGCCGTCAGAATCATGGCGATACCGGGCGTACCTCCGGCATTTACCGAAACAATTTGCTTAAAGAACAGCCCGTCGCGGGCCATGGAGAAGATAACGCGGGGATTAAACATAATCTGGGCGTTGATAATACCCATGATGGAAATCATCAGCAGAAACGTAACCGCCCGGGCGCTGGCCGGACCGTAAATCGCCTGAATGGCATCAGCCGCCGGTAGCTTGGACTGGGCCAGCTCCGGTACCGACAAAACGTACAGCAGCGCTACATTGACCAGCACATAAATAGTGATGATCATCAGCACCCCGCCCATCATGGAGCGTGGCAGGTTCTTGTCCGGGTTTACATCTTCTTCCGTAAAATACGCGGCTGTGTGCCAGCCGTCGTAGGTATAAAAAACGGATTGCAAGGCGGCCAGTATCCCTACCCACAGACCACCCTGCGCCAGCGGCTTAAACGACTCGGCCGGGACGTTGGCCGGTGTATCGAACGCAAAGCAGGCCACCACAAAGGCCAGCAGCCCCACGGCTTTTACAAAGCTCATGACCTCCTGCGCCCGGCTGGCTAACCGAACGCCTACCCAGTGAAAAGCCACGAACGCCACCAGAATGCCGATGGCCATTGTTTTGATGAGGTCCGTGCTACCGGGTATCAGTAAAGCGATGTACTCGCTCATCACCGAAGCCGAAAACGCCATGGCCGCCGTACTCCCCAGCCAGCTAACCAGCCCAATGACAAAGCCGACGTAATTGCCGAACGCCCGGCGGGCATACACATACCAGGCTCCGGCTTTGGGCAGCATCGTTCCCAGTTCAATGATAGACAACGAACCAACCAGCGCGTACAGTCCGACAATAAGCCAGATTGCAATGATAAGGGTTGGATCGCCCAGTTCGGCAGCAATGGTGCCGGGTCGGCGTAAGATGCCCGTGCCGATGGTACCGCCAATGGTAACCGCGATGCCGAAGCCCACGCCCAGCAGGCGCGAGAGGTGAGTACGTTTGGCCATATGCGGCTAAAATAAGGTTTTTCCCCTAAAACCCTGTAAGTTTACCGCGTAATGAGAGCTATTCTGACAAATCCGTATCTGCTGGTGCTGGTCGGTGGCGGAGTAGGCAGTTTGCTGCGTTACCAGACCGCCCGCTGGCTATCGGCTACCGTTTTGGGTGTTGTGTTTCCGTCGGCGATTCTGCTGGTCAATGTAGCCGCCAGCGGTGTGTTGGGGTTAGTTCTTGGATGGGCGTTAGCGCGGTCGGGTGGCAGCGACGAGCTCCGGCTGCTGGTCGGTGTTGGGTTTTGCGGAGGGCTGAGCACGTTCTCTACGTTTAGTATAGATACCCTGCTGCTGTTGCAGCAAGGCCGCTGGGGAGCCGCGTTGGTGAACATTACCCTAAACGTGATTTGCTGTTTGCTGGCTTCGATGGCTGGCTTCTGGCTTGGGTCGAAGTTGTAAAACGGACCGAACAATACACCCGCCAACCAATTTGTATTATGAACCTGAAGTTGGGCTGTCGCCCAGCCGGATTTACAATCCGGGTTACTGTTATCGTATTAATGACCCATTTCGCTAACGCGCAGGATGATATAGCGCTGGCCCGTCGCCTGCATGACGCACATACTATATATAAGGAAGCAGCACTCACGCACCGCCGGTTTAAACACCAGGATATGCTGCCCCTGCTCAACCAATTAACCAGTCAACCCGTCTTCCAACTAAGCCAGGTGGGTGAGTCGGTGGAGAAGCGGTCGATTCATCAGGTGAAGGCGGGAAACGGACCGGCAAAGGTGCTGCTGTGGTCGCAGATGCACGGCGACGAAGCCACGGCGACCATGGCGATATTCGATATTTTCAACTTCCTGCAGGGTAAAAACGACGGTTTTGATGAGTTGAGGGCTTCTATCCTCAGCAAGACAACGCTCTATTTTGTACCGATGCTCAACCCCGACGGGGCCGAGCGGTTCCAGCGCCGGAACGCGCTTGATATTGACCTGAACCGCGATGCCCTGCGGCTGCAATCGCCGGAAGCAATCCTGCTGAAAAACCTGCAGCAGACGCTGCAACCGCTGGTGGGCTTTAACCTCCACGACCAGAGTCCACGTTACAGCATCGGCAAAACCGGTAAACAGGCGGCTATTACGTTTCTGGCCACGGCGTACGACGAAAACCGTTCGCTGAACCCGGTGCGCGAGCGGTCGATGCGGCTGATTGTGGGCATGAACCGGGTGCTGCAACAGTTTATTCCCGGTCAGGTTGGCCGTTATGACGATGAGTTTGAGCCTCGGGCGTTCGGGGATAATATCCAGAAGTGGGGCACCACGCTGGTTCTGATTGAATCGGGGGGCTATGCCAACGATCCCGAAAAGCAGTACCTCCGCCAGCTCAACTTCGTGGCTATCCTGACCGCCCTGAAAGCCATTGCCGACCAGTCCTATGAGAAAGAGACTATCGACGAGTACTCCGCCATTCCGGAAAACGGTAAGCAACTGTTTGATGTGCTAATTCGCAACGCCCAGGTGAACTACAACGGTGCCAGCTTTAAAGTAGATATTGGCATAAACCGGTATGAAGAAAATGCCGACCAAAGCCAGCGTACTATCCGTCCGTTCTTTTACCGCAGTGTTATTGAAGACATCGGCGATCTGTCTACGTTCAACGGAATTGAGGAATTGGATGCTACAGGTCTGCAAGTCTTTCCGGCCCGTATTTACCCTAAAACTCTGAAAACTACTGCTGATCTGCAAAAGCTTAAACTGGACGATCTGAGGAGAGATGGGATAGTGGTTTTCCGCACCAGGAAAGTCGCAAAAAATGAGTTTCCTGCCCAGCCGGTGCATCTGCTATCAGACGGCCAACTGTCTGCCCAGCCGCTTGGTATTGACCAGATTCCGACGTTTTTATTGACGGACGGTGCCGCCATCCGATATATTTTTGTAAATGGCTTCTACAATAGTACCAGCAGATCAACAGTATTGACCCATAACGGCGTTGCCCAATAATTTTTTCTCATAAGCTTCTTCTGCCGAATCTTCTACTGGATTTTAAAAGTTTGCGTATATATACTTCTGCGAGAAAAGGACATATGCAAATGTCTAATTATCAGATATTTGCGATAGGTGGTAAATATAATCCTACCGTAATGTTGGCATAACATTGGCTTAATATTGTGGCGCTACTTTCGCAGCGTCAAAACGACTGATTAAGCCAATATGAAAAATCTTATTGTAGCTTTTGGACTGCTACTTTTCTCAATAACGGTCTCTCTCGCCCAGACGGGTACCATTCGCGGGAGCGTCAGGGATGCCAAAACCAAAGAAGTATTAATAGGCAGTACCGTTCGGGTAGACGGTACGCCATTAGGCGCCACTACCGACGTTGAAGGAAACTTCGTTATCAACAATGTTCCGGCCGCTACCCACAAAATCATTATCTCCTACATTTCGTACCAGACAAAAGAGCTTACCGGTGTCCGCGTCGAGTCTGGAAACACCACCGTCATAGAAACTGCGCTCGACGAAGGGGGAACCTCTCTCCAGGAAGTAGTAGTCAAAGCCAGCCGCGCTACTAATACCGAAGTTGCGGTAATCACTGAAATCAAACAAATGAAGCCCATTGCGGTGGGTATTTCAGCCGCGCAGATTCAGAAATCTCAGGACCGCGACGCAGCCGCAGCCATCCGCCGGGTGCCGGGTATCAGCATTGTCGACAACCGCTTTGTCTTAATCCGGGGCTTGGGTACCCGCTACAATCAGGTGATGATCAACGATGTAATCGCTCCGTCAACCGAAGTTGAATCCCGTTCTTTCTCGTTCGATATTGTACCGAGCAACATTCTGGATCGGATGATCGTCTACAAATCCGGTTCGGCTGAACTGCCCGGTGATTTTGCCGGCGGTGCCGTTAAGATTTACACGAAGCGCCGGCCGGATCAGAACTTCCTGGATGTAGGCTTTACGGCTGGTTTCCGGCCTGGTACCACGTTACAGAACGTACAGACCCATGAGCGCAGCGGCCTCAACCTGCTGGGTCTCTGGGGAGCGGATCAGCAGATTTCGAGCAGTTTCCCTACCAGTTCCGGCGTGTTCAACGACCTGAATGCGGCTCAGCGGGCGGCTTACGCCCGGCTGTTGCCCAATACCTGGGGCCTTCAATCCAAAAATATAAGCCCCGATTTCCGCTTTGCCCTAAACACCGGCCGGCGGTTCGACGTTGGGGATGTCCGTATCAGCAATCTGACCAGCGTCAACTATAGCCTGACCAATCAATTGGCCAATGTAGACCAGCGGATCTACCAGAGTGGTGCTACCGCCAATGATCTGTTTGAGCAGTACAACGACGCTAACTACAGCCGGGGCACGCGCTTAGGCGTATTGCACAACTGGACGGCCCGTTTCTCACCTAGGTTTACACTGGAGTGGAAAACACTTTTCAACCAGTTAAGCAGCACTGAAACAGTTGTCCGGGAAGGGCAGCGTGTAGTTGATGGCGTTGACGTACGCAGTATTTCGGAGCGTTTTGAAAACCGCAGTATCCTGAACTCGCAGATTCTGGGTGAGCATACTATCAGCGACCTGTCGAAAATCAACTGGATCGCGGCTTATGGTTATTCGGGTCGCTGGGAGCCGGACTGGAAGCGGGCCCGATACCTGCGGGCTGCCGGCTCTACGGGTCCGGATGGTCAGCCAACACCATACCAACTGTCGGTTCCCAGCCAGCCAAACCCAATTGATGTCGGTCGTTTCTTCTCGAAGCTGAACGAAAACGTACTGTCGGTGGTCAGCAATTATGAGCATACCTTCGGAACTCCGGAGAATCGGGAGCCTAACCGCATCCGCGCCGGTGTTTACGGTGAACGCCGTAACCGTGCCTTCTCCGCCCGTTTCTATGGCTACCAGGCCGTTGGTGCGGCTGGTGACCTTACCCGCCGGGACATCAATACCATCTTTGCGCCGGAGAATGTAACGGGTCAGCCGGGTGGCTTCTCCCTCCTGGATGGTACCAAAGACCTCGATTCCTACGATGGGTTCAATACCTACGCAGCCGCTTATGTGAGTGGCGATGTAAACTTCGGATCCAAAGCAAACCTGACCCTTGGCTTCCGGGGCGAATTTAATAACCAGACACTCGAGTCAGTGGTGGTGGGTCAGCGCCGGACACTGGTAAACAATGATGTGTTCAGTCCGCTGCCGTCGCTGAACTTTACCTATAAACTGACCGACCAGCAGAACTTGCGCTTTGCATTCTCCTCAACCGTAAACCGGCCTGAACTGCGCGAATTGTCTCCATTCAGCTATTTCGACTTTAATCGCCTGGCCGATGTACGCGGTAACCCATCTCTGAAAACAGCTACCATCCAGAACCTGGATGCCAAGTGGGAACTGTACCCGACGCAGAACGAACTGATTTCTGTAACGGCCTTTTACAAGAACTTTAACAATCCGATTGAAGAG
Organism: Nibrella viscosa; assembly: GCF_039541875.1. NCBI lineage: Bacteria > Pseudomonadati > Bacteroidota > Cytophagia > Cytophagales > Spirosomataceae > Nibrella > Nibrella viscosa. The sequence goes on from NZ_BAABHB010000008.1 coordinate 128,901, forward strand.
TTCCTGCTGCCGAGCGGTAACGGCCTTTCCTACACTTTTATTAACACGAAGGCTGCCCGTAACTATGGGGTAGAAGTAGAATTCCGCAAAGGCTTCCCTAACGCAGCCAGTATTTTCCTTCAGAACCTGCAGGTTGTTGGTAATGCGTCTGTCATCCGCAGCCGTGTGGTGCTGGGTCAGTCGGTTCAGGCACCGGACCTTAGCGGGCAGATTAACAACTACGACCTGACAGGCGTAACCGATACGGAACGGGCGCTGGCTAACCAGTCACCTTATCTGATTAACGCCGGTATTTACTATACCGAGCCGAGAACCGGCTTACAATGGAATATCTTGTATAACGTAGCCGGCCCCCGGATCTTCTCGGTGGGAAACCTGGATAACCCAACAGTATACGAAATGCAGCGTCATGTGGTAGATCTTAACATTAGCAAGACCTTCAATAAGCAGCTTGAGCTTCGCCTGGGTGTGCAGGATCTGCTGAATGCACAGTTCCGCTTTGCGCAGGACTTCAACGGTAACGGCCGGATTGATCACGATGTGACCTCCCGTACGGCCAATGCCGATCAGAATGTCAGAACGTTCCGTCGGGGGCAGTACGCTACGGTATCGGCAATCTATACCTTCGGGCGCCGAACCATTATTCCTTAAGTTAAATCCAGTTTGACCTAATAATCCAACTATTATGAAGTTTATCCAAAAATGGCAGTCTACACTGTTGCTTTTGCTTGGCCTTACGGTGGCCTTTACCGCCTGTAAGAACGATACTGAGCCGGAGGCAGTCCTGAGCATTACCAGTGTCAACCCGACAACTGCTCCCATTGGCAGCACAATTACCATTACGGGTACTCAGTTCAACTCAACGCCTGCCAGCAATACCGTTACGTTCGGCGGTAATGCTATTGCCAATGTAGTTACAGCTTCACCAACTCAGTTGGTAGTTACCGTTCCTTCCAATGCGCAGAATGGCCCCATTACGGTAATGACGGGTGCCGGCCGGTCGGCTATCAGTACCCAGACATTTACGTTAGGTGCCCGTCCGGTTGTTCAGGTGCAGGGTGAAATTACGACCAACACCACCTGGACACGGAACAATGTGTACCTGCTTCGTGGCTTTGTTTATGTGACGAATGGAGCCGTATTAACGATTGAGTCTGGTACGCTGATTAAAGGTGGTGAGCCTTCTACAGACCCGGCTGGTCAGCAGCGGGGTGGTACGCTCATCATTGAAAAAGGCGGCCGGATCGAAGCCCGAGGTACTGCCGCTCAGCCGATCGTCTTTACATCGAACCGGCCGGCCGGTCAGCGGGGCTATGGTGACTGGGGTGGCGTTGTACTCGTTGGCCGCGCTCCGCATAACCGCCCGGCGGCTACAACGCTGGAAGGAGGTATTCGCGGAACGATGGGTACGGACGCTATTGCCAACGATAACTCCGGTACGCTGCAATATGTGCGCATTGAATTTGCCGGTATTGCGCTTACCAATGCAAATAACTCCGAGATCAATGGCTTGACACTGTATGCGGTTGGCTCCGGTACAACCATCGATCACGTGCAGGTCTCCTACTCCGGTGACGATGCCTACGAATGGTTTGGCGGTACTGTAAATGCTAAATATCTGGTTGCTCACCGCACGTTTGATGATGATTGGGATACCGACTGGGGTTATACCGGTAGAGTTCAGTTTGCCGTTTCGCTGCGTGATCCGGCCATTGCTGACCAATCGTTCTCTAATGGTTTTGAGTCTGACAACTTCAACCCTGGTGAGCCGGCTACGGCTGCGAATGCCGGTCTGCCGCTGACTGCTCCTATTTTTGCCAACGTCAGCAACTTTGCCTTCAGTGGGGCACCGAGTACAGCCTTTGCGGCTCCGGCGAGTGGTGCCTATCAATCGGCTATGCACCTGCGTCGGAACACGGCTATCAGTATTTATAACTCGGTGTTTGTTGGTTATCCGGAAGGTCTTCGTCTGGATGGTACGGCTACGCTGGCCAACGCCACCGCCGGTACGCTGGATCTGCGCGGCATTACGTTGGCCAACGTGGGTATTGCCAACTCAACTACGTCTATTCCGGTTCGGGGTGCGGGTGGTATAACGGATGCTCAGGCACAAGAGTTTTTTAACGCCACAGCCCGTAACAACCAGGTCATTCCATCGGCCAGCCTGGCAACCCTGCTGCTGAACGCCAACAACTTCAGCCTGACCAACCCGAACTTCCTGCCGCAGACAGGTTCTCCCTTGCTCCAAGGTGCGGTTACGGGGGGGAAGCTTGCCGACTCGTTCTTTACGGCAACCACCTACCGGGGTGCATTCGGTACCGAGAACTGGACACAGGGCTGGACCAACTGGGATCCGCAGAATACGAACTATAACTAAGCACAAGATCTTTATTTTTTCATATTGGTGTCGCACAAAAAGACCGGGGCTTTGCTCCGGTTTTTTGTTTTTGTAGACCCCTGTAAGCGATACATAAGACATTAAACCTTTTGCCCCATTGAATAGTCAAAGACTATATCTATCAGTAGATAGTTTTTTTGTTTACCAACAGACATACCTATGAACCGAATAGCAAGCATCTTATTTCTGTTTTTCTGGATACCGGCGGTAGCAATGGCCCAAAGTGGGGGCCTGGTAGAGGCCGGTAAGGCAGCTTTTGCGGCTGCTACATTAACCAATGAGCAGGTAGCCGGTTACTCCCGGCAGGCCGTGCAGCAGATGGACGCCAAGTACCCGGTAGCCGGTCCGAATGACCCATATATGCAACGGCTGAACCGCATTGTGAATCGTCACCGTACCATAAGCGGAATACCCATCAATTATAAAGTATATAAGACCAGGGATATCAACGCATTTGCTACGGCTGATGGCAGCGTACGGGTTTTTCAGGGTCTGATGGATATCATGACGGATCAGGAAATTTTAGCCGTTATTGGTCATGAAATTGGGCATGTTGTCAACAAAGATTCACGGGATGCTATGAAAAGTGCACTTTGGCGGGCTGCCGGAATCAACGCACTGGCGTCTACATCCGGCACCGTTGGCAAATTGTCCCGGTCGCAGTTAAGCGGAGTCGCCGATTACCTGTTGGGTGCTAAGCACAGCCGCGATCAGGAAACGGAGGCTGATGATTACAGCTATCAGTTTCTGAAACGCAACGGCTACAGCGTACTGGCATTGGCTACATCCTTTGAAAAGCTGGCTAAGCAGGGTGGGAGTGGGGTCCCTCAGTTTCTTTCCACCCATCCTGATAGTCGTGCACGGGCCGCACGGGTAAGGAATAGGGCTCGTAGTGAGGGCTTGGCCCGTTAACATAAAGAGAAAACGCCTGATACGGCTAATTAAAAACGTAAAACAGCTTCACGACGGTAGAGTCTGAAGCTGTTTTTACGCATGCCCCCATTGTTCAACACACCTGAGCAATAGGTTTGGTATATAATGAAAATGACTATCCCATACTGTAACAGGCTTGATTAGGTTTATTAGCATGATCAAACACAACAACAGCTGTAACGAGCTTTCCTGAGTAGCTTCTTTTAATATTAACAGGCAAAAAAACAGAAGCGGAAAACTATAGGCCATACTTCTGTCTATATCATAAACGAGTATTGATGTTAAAACGCTGAAAAATAAACAAATAGTGTAAAGTAGTAAAACCTGATACTGGTGCCGGTACAACAGAAGCAGAGTGGTGGCAACCGCCAATAGCCACAAAGCCCCAAATGTTGAAAAGATGGATAAAGCTCCGTATTTCAGATTCGCCTGCAACGCGTCACTACCTATATTTGACGTCAGCGTCGGAAAATTAAAAAAATACGCTAGCGTAAAACGACCTATAAGATAAAATACGCCCCCAAAAAGTACTCCGGCAGAGTACCGATTGAGCGGAGTAAATAAAAATGGAGTATTCGAGTTTGTCTTGTTGCCATAAACCGACCAGAAGAGATAAAGCCAGGTGGCGTTTATAATGGCCCGTTCATCACACCAGGCGGCAGCAAACGTAGCAATAAGAATAATCAGCGGATTTTTAAAGTAAAGCGCGATTAACAGGCAGAGGAGAGGATAAGCATCCGGGCGTCCAAAAACATCATAAGGTCCGGTGAAAACAAAGTAACAAGGCAGAGACGCAATCACAAACAGAATGGTGTTTACACGACTATTTACCAACTTATACGTAACGCCAATCATTAGCCATAAAAAGAATCCACAGCATATGAGCTGACCCAGATAAATGCCATACCGGTTGAGCGCAAAAAGTTTGGCCAGCAGCGGAACCGCCAATCGAAAGACCATCTTTTCAATATGAGAGTTTCCAAAGGCTATAGGCCGCTGAAGAAAATTCCTGCTTTGAAACTCAATAGTTTCCCAATTTAGGTTCCGATCAAAAATATAATGAAAATTAAAAAACGGAGCAGTCAGAAAAATGAGTATTAGTAAACTTAATAACCACGTCTTGACGTGCCATTGGTATGATTGACTAAACCGGTTAATCTGATTGGTAAATTTCGTATAGCTGATGATAAGAACATCGTTCCAGTCATTCATAGGTGGTTATCGTAGTACTGAATGCAGACGCCTGACGTATAGGGCTTTAGATATAAAGCCTCGTAAACTTATGTAACTCCGGAGACAAAACAAAAAAGATTGGAAAATTCAGCCGACCCCTATTAACAGAAGCAGTTTTGCCTGAAAGTGGGTCATCACCAATAAAGTTGTGGGGCACCCTTCGCTTGCTTCTGGCGTACTGGTTATATTAAATGGAAATAGTAAATTGGCGCTAACATAGCCTCAGGTACTATGCAAAAGATGTCTTATCGGAGCTGGTGCTTCGCAGATTACCGTGGCAAAGACACAGAAAAAGCACAGCATTGCTTCCGCTGTGTTGAAAAGGCCGGTATTGAAAACGAAATACAACCTAATAGTAAACCTGATTACTTTATCATATGCGTAATATCCTGAAAATAGCTATTTCGTATGGTATTCTGGCAATCGTAACGGTATTAATTTGTGAAATAGGCCTGAGGGTATATAATTTTTTCTATCCAAGCCCTATTTTTTATGATACCTCCTATAACCGGTATCGGGGCAAGCCCCATGAAATGTACTTCAGGCACAGATTGAACGTTCATGGGTATAATGATACAGAATTCTCGGTCAATCAGGACAAATTCCGCATTGTGGGACTGGGAGATTCTTTTGCGTTTGGCGTTGTACCGTATGCTTATAACTACCTGACCCAACTGGAGCAGAAATTACCGGGAGTTGAGGTGTACAATATGGGAATCCCCAGTATAAATCCGGAGAACTATTATAGCGTTTTAACCAAGGAAGGAATGTTGCTTAATCCTAACCTAGTCCTGGTCTCGTTCTTTATCGGGAATGATTTTGAGATTCCCGTTCGTCGGCGATACACCTACAGCTATACGATAACGTTACTAAATTACCTGTATTCCATGCAGGGAAAGATAAGCAGTGGACCCGGCTCCCCAGATATGTACTGTGATACCTGTGCCAGCTTTAAAAAGAAGGATTACCTGGAAATAGAACGAAACCGGGTAGATTTTTTTAGTGGATACGTCCATAAGAACGATTTTTCGAAGTATGCCGCACAGTCATTTGCCGCCCTGGTCAACATCAGAGACTGGTGCCAGGAGAACAACGCTAAACTGGTAGTGGTCCTGCTACCAGACGAGGCCCAGGTGAGTCGGGGCTTACAGGAGGAAATTCGCACTATGTATTTTTCTGATCAGAAAGAACTTCCTCATGATTTGACTTTTGGCAATAGATGGTTGCACGAACAGCTGACAAATGCCGGTATTGCGTACATCGATTTGCTCGAACCGTTCCGGCAGGCAGCTCTCCACCAGACCTTATACAAGCCCTATGATTCTCACTGGAATATAGCCGGTAATACCCTGGCGGCTCAGGTGCTAACCGACTCTTTGCAAAAGTACATAAACGCACCAATACCGATAAAACCCGTGACGTACTAGTATGTACATACAATGGATCTTACCATACGGATATGATGGGATATTGTGTATCTTTCAAATTAACAATGGAATAAAATTTAGATGCTTCGGTCTATAGGTTAAAATCTGTTTAAAAAGTTGCCTGATACAGAGAACGTTCCTAACTTGCCTCATTGAATTTATCACCAGGAACAACTACCCGCCATTCGATAAGTTTATACACCGTAACAATGATTTCCAAGAAAGCGAAGTACGCTATCAAAGCGCTCAAAGTCCTTACCGAAGAATACGGCAAAGGTCCTGTATTAATCTCTTACATCTCGGCCAAGGAACACATTCCAAAGAAGTTTCTGGAGGCTATTCTGCTGGAGCTTCGGAACCACGGAATCCTTCAGAGCCAGAAAGGTAAGGGCGGGGGCTATCTGTTACGGGTCGATCCGGGGCGGGTTAACCTGGCGCAGGTCCTGCGGGTGATCGACGGCCCTATTGCGCCTACGCCTTGTGTTTCCCTGAATTTCTATGTTCGCTGCGACGACTGCGAAGACGAAATTACCTGCATGCTCAAACCCATTATGGAGCGGGTACGGGATGCCAACCTGGGCGTGTACGAAAACACAACCCTGCTCACGTTCGTCAACCCGTCGACACTGGTGACTAAAGAAATACCTATCGGCGAGAAGCAGCAAGCCGACGAGGATGCCGGCCTGCTGTCTGCATAATACCTAGGCGGGTTGGTGTTCTTTCCGGAGCAGGTCGTTGACCGTCTTTACCGGATTAAACGTAATAAGCGGCACCTCTACAAAAATGGTATTCCAGTCGGCCATTGCGCCGTTCCAAAGCCCGGGCAACTCCTGGGCTTTTAAGTCTTTCCCATCTTTCGACTTTTGGGTGATAAAGCCGGTCTGCGGGTCGCGGTAAGCCGGCAGATTGTACTTCTCGCCATGCCGGTTTCTCAGGCCGCATACCAGATCCACGGGGTTGAAGTGCGTAGCCGTCTCAAATGTCGATTTCTGTTGAGCATTGCTCATGTCAATCTGCGCCGACTCAACAATCTGGAGCGATACGGAACCGTCACTGTTCTGCGCCCAGAAGGGGCCGCCACCCGGCTCGCCTACATTCTGCACCATACCACACACGCGAATGGGCCGGTCGAGCTTCCGACGATAATAATCCAGCTTCTCCGCCTTCGACCACTGGTCGAACTGTTCCGGGGGCAAAACGCTGAGTTGCTGCCGCAGGAACTCATTCACTTCAGCCAGGTAGCCTTCGCTGACGTCTTCACCTGCGAGTAGTTCCTGGAACCGGAACAGTTGCTGCTGCGTATCGAGCAATACAGTTCCCAAAACCTTTTTGTAGGTAATGGTGGTTTCTTTCAACTCGTCGGGTACCACGTTATCAATGTTCTTGATAAATACCAGGTCGGCTTCGATGTCGTTGAGGTTCTCGATCAGGGCACCGTGGCCAGCCGGTCTAAACAGTAATGTACCGTCCTGATTGCGGAAAGGCGTATTATCCATATTGACCGAGATGGTATCGGTCGCTTTCTTCTGCTCCGAAAAGCCAATATCGAAAGCTACCGCCAGCCAGGCTTCATAATCGCCTTTTGTGTCGGCAATCAGTTTGTCGAACCGCTCGGCGTGTTCGGGGGATACCGTGAAGTGGATACGCACCAGGCCGTTGGCGTTCGCGTAAGCCGCGCCTTCAACCAGATGCTCTTCTACCGGGGTGCGTGGCCCATCAGGATACTTATGAAATTTTAACAGGCCTTTGGGCAAACTGCCGTAATCCAGGCCTTCTTCGGTTAGCAAGGCTTTCAGCACCGCCTGCCGGTCGGCACTCTCGATATCGAGACCTTTTTCAGCTAACACAGCCTTTAGGTCTTCATAAAAAGCAAAGTCTGGTAGCCGGGCAAAAAACTCGTCGGTGGCTTTGTCGGATTTTCCTTCCAGCGCGGCAAACAGCGATTTAAACATGCGGGTGGCGGCTCCGGAAGCTGGTACAAACTTCATCAGCGAGTAATCGCCGGAGACCTCGTCGTATCGGCGGGTGTAGCTGGTTAACTGGGCTTCCGGCACACGAATGAGGCCATCGCCGACGGTGGCTGCTTTAATGACGTGCAGGTATGGAAAGCCATTGACAAAATGTTGGATTTGCTCATCAATCTGATTGAGCGAAGCGCCCTGCGCCAATATCTGATCCTGATCTTGTTCGGTAAACATGAGTGAACTGGGTAAAATAAAAAAGCCGTTCGAATGAACGGCAAATACGGATTTTCAACCAATTAACGCAAGACGGTTCTTAAAATCTTAACAAGTGCCTTTAGCTGTTCCAGGCGGTCAGCCATTCGTCTTCTTTCCGGCGCATGGCAGCGGCTTCTTCGTTGGTTTTATCACCGTAACCGCAGAGGTGCAGCAGGCCGTGGGCCAGTACCCGGTGCATTTCCTGCTCGGCGGAGACATTCAGTTGTCGGGCGTTGTCGGCTACCCGGTCGACGCTGATGTAAATATCCCCTTCTATTTTATCCGCTGCCTCACTCTGGTCAAACGTGATAATGTCGGTGTAATAATCATGGTCGAGGTAATCTTTATTGATTTGGAGCACGTACTCGTCGGAGCAGAAAATATAATTTAACTCGCCCACCGCGAAGCCTTCCTGCCCGGCCTGGTTTTTGAGCCACTGCCGGACAGCCTGCTTTTGGGGGAGTTTGTAGGGGGTATCTTCGTTGAAGAATCTGATCATTTTGATGGCGGAACTAATAGAACGCGGATGACGCGGATTGGGCGGATACACGCAGATTAAATTTAAAAAAGATTCGCGTAAATCAGCCCAATCCGCGTCATCTGCGTTCTATTCACGCGTTCCATCAAACAATCCTCAATTTCGCAAAGCTCAACAGCAGTGTCTTTTCACCAGCAGTTTCAAACTGGATCACGGCTTTGCGGTCGGTGCCGTTCTGGTCCACCAGCTTTACGGTGCCGAAGCCGAACTTCATGTGCTCTACGCGCATACCAGCGGCAAGCCCCGATGTATCACTCGGGGCAAAATCGGCGGATGGCGTGTGAGCTACCGCCGGCTGCGGGCTTTGCGACTTAGCTGTTTTTTGAGCGAGGGAGCGAACGAAGCTCATGGAGCCGCCGGACGGTACATCCCGCTCCTGGGTAGAGGTATCGGTCATGCGCATGCGGGCCATTTTCAGATAACGCTGGTCTACCTCCATCAGGAAGCGGCTGGGTTCGCAGACTTTCAGACGACCGTAATGGTAACGGGTTTCGGCGTACGACATGGTCAGCCGCTTCTCAGCGCGGGTGATGGCGACGTAGAATAGCCGGCGCTCTTCTTCCAGATCGGCGCGGCTTTCGAGCATCATCTGGCTGGGGAACAGGTCTTCTTCCATACCCACAATGAACACGTTCCGGAATTCCAGGCCCTTAGCCGCGTGGATGGTCATTAACGTTACCTTATCGTTGTCGCCGTCTTTATCGTCTTCGTCGGCGGTGGTCAGCAGCGAGACGGATTGCAGGAAGGAACTCAGGCTTTTGTCGTCGTTTTCCGGATTATCCACAAACTCCTTGATGGCATTCAGCAATTCCTGCACGTTCTCGTAGCGGGCCAGTCCTTCTACCGTCTTGTCTTCGTACAGTTCCTTCAGAATACCGGAGGCTTTGGCAATATGAGAGGCCACATCGTAGGCATCTTTCTTTTCGAGCAACAGCTTAAAGCTCTTAATGAGGTCAGCAAATCCCTCGATGGCAATCCCGGCCCGGCCAGCCACGTGTTTGGTGACATTAGCGACAATCTCCCAGACGGGCACCTGTTTCTCGGCGGCCAGCACCGCAATCTTCGCTACGGTTGTATCGCCGATGCCGCGCTTGGGCAGGTTGATAATGCGCTTGAAAGCCTCTTCGTCGCTCTGATTTACCGTAAACCGCAGATAAGCCAGCAGGTCTTTGATTTCCTTGCGCTGGTAAAACGACGTACCGCCAATAATCCGGTATTTGATGCTCAGCTTCCGCAGGGCTTCTTCAAAAGCCCGCGACTGGGCATTGGTCCGGTACAGAATGGCGAAGTCCGTGTTTTTCAGCCCCTCCTGCATTTTGATCTCAAACAGGGAGGTTGCAATAAGCCGGCCCTCTTCGTTATCCGACGATGCCTTGATAATATCAATCAGCGGTCCTTCTTCATTATCTGTGAAGACGTGCTTTTCCAACTGGCTGCGGTTGCGGGAAATAATCGAATTAGCCGCCTGCACAATGGTTTTGGTGGAGCGGTAATTCTGCTCCAGCTTAATAACCTTTACGTTCTCCTTGCCGTAGTCCCGCTGAAAGTTCAGGATGTTTTCGATATTGGCTCCCCGGAAGGCATAGATACTCTGCGCATCGTCGCCCACGATGCAGATGTTCTGATGAACGGCCGCCAGCTTGCGCGTGATGAGGTACTGCGATACGTTGGTGTCCTGAAACTCATCCACCAGCACGTGCTGAAATTTATGCTGGTACTTGTGCAGAATATCCAGGTGATCGCGGAACAGCACGTTGGTATTGAACAGCAGGTCGTCGAAATCCATGGCGTTGGCCTGGAAGCACCGCAGGCTGTACTGCTTGTAGATACGCCCAACTTCCGGCATTCGGGCTGCCGCATCGTCGGCCTGTATAATGGGGTTGTTCAGGTAGTCGTCCGGACCGATCAGCCGGTTTTTGGCTCCCGATATGCGGGAAAAGACGTTGTTTGCCCGGTATACCTTATCATCCAGCCCCATCTCCCGAACAATGCTCCGGATCAGCGACTTGGAATCGTCGGTGTCATAAATAGAAAAATTGCTGGTGTACCCGATGGCTTTGGCCTCGATCCGGAGAATCTTGGCGAACACCGAGTGAAAGGTACCCATCCAGATGTTCCGGGCTTCGGTGCCAATGACCCGCTCGATGCGGTGGCGCATTTCGCCGGCCGCTTTGTTGGTAAACGTCAGGGAAAGAATCCGGTAAGGGTCAACGCCATTCTCTATCAAATACGCAATACGGTACGTCAGCACGCGGGTCTTGCCCGAGCCAGCTCCCGCTATAATCATCAGCGGGCCGTCTCCATGCATCACGGCCAACCGCTGGGGTTCATTCAAACTCGATAAGTAATCTATCATCAACTAGTCGCTCCTTATCAGATAACAACCAAAGGTAGCAAAAAATTTGCCGGCAGGGAATTCCCTCGGGTACGGAGAGGCTATGGTAATGCGTTTGGAAACGAGCCGGTTACAGATGAAAAAATTGTTTGCCGGTCATAAAATTTTTAACCAAGGTGCAACGTTTGTTTGCGTACTTTGTCTTTACCCTGAAAAATGACCTAAATAGCGACGCGTCGCGGTACGTACCTTTTGGAAGCTAAACTTTACATAGATAGACACACCGACCTGGTTGAGCGTTGCAAACTTGGCGATCGGAAGGCTCAGTATGAGTTGTATCGACAATATGCAAAGGCTATGTACAACGTCTGTATGCGTATTCTGAACCATGCCGGCGAAGCCGAAGATGTGTTGCAGGAGGCTTTTCTGGATGCCTTCAACAACATTGGCTCGTTTCGCCAGCAGTCGACCTTCGGAGCGTGGCTGAAACAGATTGTTGTCAACCGGTCTATCAATCACCTCCGCAGCCGCTGGGGTCGTTCATCTAACCTGCAGATGGTTGACATAGACGACTACCGCCTGGGCGAAGACGACGGCTACGACATTGCCGACGACGAACCCTACGACGAGGAGGGAATTAAGATGGAGGTTGAACGGGTCCGACAGGCGGTACAAACCTTACCGGAAGGCTATCGAATCGTGCTGACGCTTTACCTGTTTGAAGGGTACGACCACGAGGAAATCGGGCAAACGCTGGGTATCAGCGAATCTACCTCGCGGTCGCAGTATCTGAGAGCCAAAAGGCGGCTGCTCAACATTTTAAAATAACGTTTTTCACTCCTGTACCAACAGGCTACATAAACCGTAGTAACTAAGTAACGAATTATGAAAGACAAACTCGAACGATTCATACGGGATAACCGGGAAGATTTCGATGTCTTTGAGCCCCGACTGGATTTGTGGAAAGATATTGAACAGGGACTTGAACAGGGAACCGGTACTTCAGATGCTTCGGCTGGTCTGGCCGGCGCGAGTTCCGGCCCTGGCGGCAAAGTCAGACCGCTGTACGGCCGGTCTGGGTTCCGCAGCCGGCAGTTCGACTGGCGAGTGGCAGCCGCCATAACGCTGCTGATGCTGACGAGCGGATTTCTGTACCTGAATCACCAGTATGGTATTGCCAAACAACCTGAAGTGGTGGCAATTAATCCGGCTTACGCCAGTGACTTTGTTCAATACACCCGGCTTATCGACGCCAAACGTGCTGAGTTGAAGCAACTAACCGAAAGTAACCCGGCCTTGTACCAGCAATTTGCGACCGACCTCGAACGGCTGGAAAACAGCTACAAGAATTTAAAAGCTGATTTGCCGAAGAACCCCAACCAGGAGGTTTTGATCCAGGCCATGATTCAGAACCTCCAACTTCAAATTGACTTGTTGAATCAACAACTCAATGTCATCCAACGAATTAAAAATCAAGAGAAGCCATCCAATGAAAACATTATGTAAGGTCCTGCTGGTCTGCCTGCTACCCATGCAGTTGCTGGCGGCTCAGACCGGCCTCGTTGAAAAGCGAAAGACGATTATTAAACTGTACGACGTAACCGCCAAAGACAACCTGCTGGTCGAAAATCAGTTCGGGCAGGTAAAGGTTGGCTTGTGGGATAAGAACGAAATCCGGGTACAGATTACCATTACGGCAAACTCCAGCTCAGAAACTATGGTGCAGCAGTATCTTGACGCTGTTGATATAGAAGAAAAGCGTAACGGCGATCAGATTTCGCTCCGCACCATTATCAACAAAGGCTCGGCTTCTAACTGGCGCATGGGCACCTGGCGCAGTAAAGACGGGCAGGAGGAAAGCAACTCCGTGCGGATCGACTACGACATTACAATGCCCAGATCCAATGCGCTCAATGTGAAAAATCGCTTTGGCAACACCGATATTCAGGCATTCCGGGCACCGCTCACCGTTCACCAGCGGTACGGTACATTCTACGCCACCGAACTGACCGGCCGCCAGAACGATATCAACGTAGCGTATGGTAAGGCTGATATACGGAAGCTGGAGAACGGTAAACTGATCATTGCCTACTCCACCCTTGACCTTGATCAGGCAAACGTGCTCATGCTGGATAATAAATTTGGCAAGCTGAAAATTGGCGAAGTTGGCCGGATTGAAGGAAATATTGACTATTCGGGTGCCAAAATTGGTACGGTGAGGCAGTCGTGCAACATTAAGCTCGACTTCTCCGGGGGCTTCAAAATCGAACAGTTGCCAAAAAGCGTCGATGATGTGAAGATTAATGCCAACTACTCGTCGGTTGTACTACCGGCCTCCGATGATGTCAACTATGATTTTGATGTGACCGTTACCCACGGCGGTTTCCGCTATGCCAACGACAGCAAAATTAAGTTCAGAACCCAGCCGAACGAAGACGAATCTCGCCGTGGCCCCGTCACTACCCGCCAGTATGCCGGGCAGATTGGCCAGGGAACCGGTCCGAAAGTGATCGTAGTGGCAAAATTTGGTGATGTTAGCCTGCGGTAAAGCGCCTGTACCCCGGATTGAAAATCCGGCTGTTTGTAACCGGAATTACATGGCTCCGGCCAGCCGGTCCGGGGTACTTAATCCTCCGTCAGCATCTCAATAACTGCGCGGTGTTGCGGATACGCCCGAAGCAGTATCTCCCGTTGCCCTAACTCAAAATCGGCAAAGTCGAAACCCGGTGCTACGGTGCAGCCAACCAGCGCGTATTCGGTGCCGGCTGCCGGTTTGGCACCGAACCAGCAGCCGGCCGGCACCACCGCCTGAAATACCTCGCCCTGATCGGGATTATTGCCCAGCCGGATTACGGATAGCTTGCCCACGGGATCGATAACAAATACTTCCAGCGGTCCGCCGGTATAAAAGTGCCAGATCTCATCGGCCTGTATCCGGTGCAACGTCGAATAATGTCGGCTTTCGAGCAGAAAGTAAATGGCGGTCCCAACGCTGCGGTCGCCGGCAAAGCGGGGCGGCAGGGCGGTCTGCGCAATCGTTTCGGTGGAGCGGTAGGTCTCAGTGAAGTAGCCGCCCTCCGGGTGGGGCTGCAACGCTAGTCGGGTGACCCAATCGGCTGCGGTGAACATAAGCGACAAAAGATTTTTGGGTGCAGAAGGAGAGAAGGTGAGTTTGTCGCATTCATCAGGAATCAAGGGGCAGTAAGATGCTGAACTCGGTGTATTCGCCTTCCTGTGTATCAACCGTTATATCTCCTTTGTGTTCTTTGATAATGTCCTGACTTAGATAAAGCCCCAGGCCGGTGCCTTTAGCCGTAGGCTTGGTTGTGAAGAACGGAGAAAACAGTTGTTTGACCTCGGTATTCGAAATACCCTTGCCGTTATCTTTTACCCTCACGTTAAGGTTGCCGTTTACGAATTCGGTTTTAATCTGGATCTCCGGCGCGTATGGATTAACTTTTTGTGATTTTTCGTAAACGGAGTAGAACGCGTTGCTGACGAGGTTTATAATCACCGATTCCATTTCGTACGGCAGAATATTAACCCGTTGGTCTGCATTATCAAAATCGGTAATTACTTTCACATGGAAGCCTTTGTATTCGGCCCGCGCTTCCTGAAGTGCTACGCTCAAGCTGTTTTCGATCAGGGCATTTATATCGGTCGGAATAAACTCGCTGGAGCGCTCTTTCAGGAGCTTTTCCATGCCTTTTACAATACGGGAGGCACTGCTGCCGTGCTCACCCACTTTGGTCAGGTTGGCTTCGATTAGCTGTAGCAGGTCGGCAACATCGGTATAAGCGTCTTTGGTAAGCTGTGATTTTTCCTGATCGATGACCTCTTTTACTTCCGACAGCAAGTCGACAGCTATCTGGGAGAAGTTGTTGATGTAATTGAGCGGGTTCAGAATGCGATCGACAATGCCTTTGGTGAGTTGGCCGATGGAGGCCAGCTTCTCCTGACGAATTAACTGCTCCTGCGTTTCTTTCAGGTCGACCAGTGTTTGCTGAAGGTCGACCAGCAGCTCTTCGGTCTTTTGCTTCTCGATGAGCAACTCACTGGTGCGCTGCTCAACCTCCTGCCGGGCAACGGCCAGATCACCAACCATTTTGTTGAAAGCCGTGCCCAGTTCGGCAATTTCGTCGTTGGTTCGTGTAGCAACCCGCTGGCTCAGGTCTCCTTCGCCCACTTTGTAGGCAGCATTGCGCAGCGCTAGTACCGGTATGGAGATGTTTCTGGCCAGCCAAAATCCGATAGCGCCCCCAATGCCAAGTACCAGGGCACTAACAAACAGGGAGGTTAGCCGAATCTGCCTTTTCGCTTCGACAATTTCGTCGGTGGCAAACGCCAGCAGAATTTCGCCGTTCATCATGGGGGTCGCAAAGGCCGACCGCTTCACTACGGTAGAATCATTGGACGTGGCATCTACATCGACAGCGGCCCCTTCCGGATAGGTTTTAAAAATGGTTCTTGCCAGGCTATAGGCCGAATGCCGATTGTTCCAGACCGTATCTACCTGAAGCAGGCTGATGTACCGGAGCTGCGGGTCGTCTCTGACAAAGTCCATGGCCATCTGTACGCCCTCGAAATTTTGCTCGGTCATGGCAATTCTGACCCCCAGCGCTACCGTATTCGCGAAATTCTGAACCTCCTTATTGAAGTTGTTGAGCAGGTAGCGGCCCTGCACCAATGGCACGTACAGGAGAATAAACGAGGTAAACAACAGGACCACCGTCAGCACTGTTATCCAGATCTTGGTCTTTACCGTTGTCCGCATAAGAAAAACCGCCTTAAAAACGCTCACTATAAAGACCGTTTCCCGTCGACCAGCACCGTTTTAGCCGCTCCGGAGAGTTGACTAAGCACGCCAATAGCACCCTGCGTTTGCGCCACAAAGGACTCCAGTTCGGTTTCTGTATTGAAGAAGTTAGGGGCATCGGCTTTGCCCTGGAAGACCAGCGCCAGCCAGTATTTATTCAGCTCATGCGCTGTCATGTTAAAGATTTTTTTACCGGTATCCAGGCCGACGTTGGTGTTCGTTTTCATCAGGGCAATAATGACTTTGCTGCCGTCGGACCAGCGCTGCCGTTCGCCCCGCAGAACAGCCCGTAGCTGGTTTTCTTTTAGTTCGACGGGCACGCCTTTCACATTACCGATAACGGTAAGACCGGCATCCTGATAATACAAAAGCCGGAGGCCACCCTCCGAAGAGTCGGTTGGTACGGCAGCCAGCAACGTCTGGGCCTGAGCGCCTGAACCGACCAGCAGCAAAAACAGACCTACCAAGGAGGCTATAGGACGCATATGCTTCTTCATCATCGATGTATATTAGAAACCGATAGCCAACTGTGCCTTCAAGCCATCTGAGATACCGGAAAGTTCAGAATTTTGGTTTTGATATTCAAGCTTGACTACGGTGAGGTAGCTAATCTCGTAACGGAATCCGGCGGCAAACGATGTCGTATTGTTTTTCACGTAGAATGCCTCACCGGTCGTGTACTGCAGGTTATCATACCGGAGGTAGGGTATAAAGCGCTGGCCGATCCGCACGCCTGCGTATACGTACGAAGCCAGGGTATTCCGGTTACCGGAGGCTGATGTCTGGTTGTTGGCAGATGTTCCTTCGACTACAAACTCAAACTTCTTTCCGAAATAAGCGGCAGAACCCGTAATCAGGTCCTGCGTAACCTGTTGCCGGATGGGCCGGTCGTTTATGACCGTTCCGGCCGAGATTACATCATGGTAGTAGGAGGCCATTATTTTTAAATCCTGCACCGGTTTTATATGCACCGATGCCGTTACGGCCTTGAACCGGTTGTTGTCGATAAAATCACCGGAGCCGATGCCGTTAGTAATCATCAGATCATAGCCGAAGCGCAGTGAACCCAGGTTTAGCCCCTGAAAGCTGATGCCGGTACCCCGTTTCGGAATAATATCGGCTTCGAACAAAAGCGGCCACTCAACGGTCGGGTAAAAAATCCGGCCCCGGTGGTAGATGTCGTTCCAGTAGTTAACGGGGGGATGATGCCGGCCCACCAGAATGTTGTGGTTGCCGTAATAATTGTATTTAATCACCATTCGCTCGATAGCCACGTTGAAACCGGTTGGGGACTGGGGCGACACCCGGAACGACGTTTCGCCCAGGAAAGAGAACCGGTCGTTCAGTTCAGAGGTGATAAAGAGGGTCTGCTCGCCGAGCGTAAAGTCGACCCGGTTATTCTGATAGGCTGTAACAAAATCAAAAAAGCCCCTGATTTGGGTCCGCTGGGCCTGGGATGAACAGGCTACGGAGAGCAACAGGAACAGGAGTGCCGTACGAAACCGCTTATCTGGTACAAGTTCCATAGGGGGTCTGGTGTTAGATAAACTGGCAATAAGGCGGTGAGCAGCCTGACTTGCCAGCGCAAAAACAAAATGGGCAGCGACAATGCGCTGCCCAAGTTATCAATTATATCAAAGGTATCCAGCCGTGTCCGTTTAAAAATTTGCCGGATACTCCCCGCTTATTGTCTCGCTTTCACAATGTTAGTGAACTCCCTTGATTTCAGCGAGGCTCCGCCGATCAGCCCGCCATCAACATCGGGACAGGCAAAGAGTTCCGGTGCATTCTTCTCATTGCAGCTACCACCGTACAGGATCGAGGTGTTTTGGGCGGCCTCTTCCCCGTACTTTTCGGCAATGTGCCGGCGCAGCAGCTCGTGCATTTCCTGCGCTTGCGCTGTGCTCGCCGTCAGACCCGTGCCAATGGCCCAGATGGGTTCGTAGGCGATCACGATATGGGCAAACTGCTCCGGTGACAAATGAAACAGGCTTTCGGTAAGCTGCTGCCGCACAAAATCCTGGTGGATACCAGCTTCCCGTTGCTCCAGCGATTCGCCACAGCAGAAGATAGGCGTCAGCCCGTTTGCCAGCGCCTGATTTATTTTTTCAGCCAGTTGAGCGTTGGTTTCGTGGAAATACTGCCGCCGTTCGCTATGGCCCAGAATCACATATGGCACGCCAATGGATTGCAGCATAGGTGCCGAAACTTCGCCGGTATAGGCACCCGACGGTTTTTCGTGGCAGTTCTGAGCACCCAGCGATACGCGACCGTTGCCGGAAAGATACTGCCGGACGGTAGTGAGGTATACGGCCGGGGGGCACAGTACAACCTGCACATCGCCGGTCACCTCGTCATTGACCATATTAATTACCTCCGATACCAGGGCCTTGGCTTCGTCGAGGGTTTTGTTCATCTTCCAGTTGCCGGCTACAATTTTCTTGCGCATAAGTCAGTAAGCTTGGGTAAGTAATTCTAGGTCAGTTTAGTTGAACAAACCGACATGCTTTTTGCGTTTTAATACTGCGGGCGAAATTAGCCAATTTTAGCGGATTGCTTTTGTGTCTTTTCCAGATTTGGTTCACTGGTTTGGTACCGGTTAATCAAATAAGGACAGCTATGGCTCTTTAGTGAATTAAATTGTGTTATGTCAGCAAAAAGTTTTAAATTTCGTATATAAATCTTCGCTCTATGAAAACCCTGTGCTGGATGGTGAGCTTGTTGGGGGTGTGGCTTACGGCAGCAGGTAACAACCCCAAAGTACCGGACAAAGACCGTTATGGGTTTTACCTGACCGGAAACCGCACTTATACCCGAATTCCGTTTCAACTTCACTCCAATCTTATCCTGGTTCCTGTAAAAATTAATACGTCAGATACACTTTACTTCATCCTGGATACGGGCGTCAGTGCCACCATCATCACCGATCCGGCGGCCATACGCAACCAAAAGCTCAAATTTTCGCGCAAGGTAAAGATAACCGGTGCCGGTGAGGGTAACCAACTCACGGCTTCGGTTGCAATCGACAATCACATCAGCATGGGCGGGATGCAGGCCGCTCACCAGAATATTGTAGTGCTGGACGATGACGTGCTGAAACTGTCGGAATACGTGGGCGTACCGGTTCACGGCATATTCGGCTACGAGGTCTTTGATAATTTTGTGGTTTCGATTGACTTCACTGCGAGGGAGATCATTCTGATGCAGCCGCGTAAATACAAATATCGCAAGTCGAAAGGCGACCGCTACCCCATTACCATTCAGGACACCAAACCGTATCTCGACGTTATGGCTGTTGTCGACGGTGACCGGACCATGCCCCTGCGGGTGGTACTGGATACGGGCGCCGGCCACGCGCTGCTGCTCGACCGCACCCGCGACCCCGAAGCCTTACCTTTGCCCGAAAAAGTAATTCGGGCTCAGTTAGGCCGTGGCCTCAACGGGGTTATTAACGGCAGCATGGGCCGTATTGAAAAAATAAAGCTGGGGCGTTATGAGTTAAAGAACATTCTGGCTTCATTTCCCGATAGCATTTCGTTTGGCATGAAGCTGGTGAATGCCCCTGAGCGGCAGGGTAATGTCGGCTGCGAATTGCTGCGCCGGTTCCGGGTCACGTTTAATTATCAGGAGCGGTACATTGTGCTGAAACCCGTCCGACGGCTCATGAAAGAATCGTTTGAGCATGACATGAGCGGGCTGGAGCTGAAAGCTAAGGGTGAGCGCTTCCGCAACTATTACATTGATAAAATCATTGACGGCTCCCCGGCTGATATGGCTGGGTTGCGCGAAGGCGATGAGCTGATGTTCATCAACAACAATCCGGCCGGTGAGATGACCATCAGCGATATCTATAAATTATTACAAAAAGGCGAAGGCAAAGAAATTACCTTGCTGGTGCGCCGTAGCGGACAAATCGTAATTGCCCAGTTTGCGCTGAAACGGCTGATCTGATTCGCCGATTACCCCAACTAAAAAAGCCTCTTCCGCAAGAAGAGGCTTTTTGGGTACTTTAAATGCCTTGTTAAAAAACGTGGGACCGGGCCTAGATGCCGCGCAGCCGTAGCGTTTTTAGATAGAAAGCGTACCTTTTTTGTGTGCGTCACGGAGGGTAGCTTCAAGACCTTTCTTGTTGATGGTCTTGATTGCCGACGTTGACACGCGCAGCGTAACCCACTCGCCTTCCGACTCCAGGAAGAAACGCTTCTTCTGAAGGTTAGGGTAGAATTTCCGCTTGGTTTTATTATTGGCGTGAGAAACGTTGTTTCCAACCTGCGTTCGCTTTCCCGTTATTTGACAAACTCTGGCCATGACCGTACTCGTTTTCCTTTTGAGGGTGCAAATTTGCGCAATTATTTGGTAACCTGCAAACTATAGCTCTCTTTTTTTGTAGCCGTAGGGGCAATGACGACATCCGTTTTTACAGCAGTACCCTCGTTTCAGGTGGTAGGACGCCGTAAAAACCAGAAAATTGCGCTCATCGTAGTAATAGTCTTCTTCATCTAATCCAGGCACTTTCGGTTTCCTGCGTGCGTGACTCTTCATAGTTGGCAGTATAGAGCAAAATTGGTAGCTTTGGTGGGTAACCGGCTGTTGATACAAATGGTTATATTTAAACGAACTATTTATGACAGTCGCCTAACTGCCAGTAAATTAACACAATAGCATGGAGTCCACACTACACTCATCTGCCACCGAACGGGCCATCGGGCTGGAATGGAAATATGGTGCCCACAATTATAAACCCCTGCCGGTGGTGCTCTCCCGCGGGCAGGGCGTCTTTGTCTGGGATGTCGATAACCGCCGGTATTTTGACTTCTTGTCGGCCTACAGCGCTGTCAGTCAGGGACACTGCCACCCGCATATCATCAATACTATGATGGAGCAGGCGCAGCGGCTGACGCTGACCTCCCGCGCCTTTTTTAACGATCAGACCGGCGTGTGCGTCAAGTACCTCTGCAACTATTTCGGCTACGACAAAACCCTGATGATGAACTCCGGGGCCGAAGCCGGCGAAACCGCCCTGAAGCTGACCCGCAAGTGGGCCTATCTGGTCAAAGGTATTCCGCAGGATCAGGCCAAAACCGTATACGCCACCGGCAACTTCTGGGGCCGTACCCTGGCGGCTATTTCTTCGTCGACCGACCCCAGCAGTACCCGCGACTTTGGTCCGCTGCTGCCCGGCTACGTGCTGGTGCCTTACAATGATCTGAATGCCCTGGAAGAGACCTTCCGGAATGACCCGAATATAGCCGGCTATATGGTAGAACCCATTCAGGGAGAAGCAGGCGTTGTGGTGCCGGATGAAGGCTACCTGCGCGGAGTTCGGGCGCTCTGTACCAAATACAATATCCTGTTGATAGCCGACGAAATTCAGACCGGTATCGGCCGGACCGGCAAACGGCTGGCTTGCGATTATGAAGACGTAAAACCTGATTTGCTGGTATTGGGCAAGGCCTTGTCGGGCGGTACCATGCCGGTATCGGCGGTACTGGCCGATGATGAGGTGATGCTGACGATCAAACCCGGCGAACATGGCTCTACCTTTGGCGGTAACCCACTGGCCTGCGCGGTAACAGTGGCAGCTTTAGAGGTAGTTGAAAACGAAAAGCTGGCCGATAATTCGGCGACTATGGGTGAGATTTTCCGCGCCCGTATGAACGCGCTGCGCGAGAAGACCGACCTGGTGAAACTGGTTCGGGGCAAAGGGCTGCTCAATGCTGTAGTTATCCAGGAGCGTCCTGAATACGGCGAAGGTACGGCTCTGGAGCTTTGCATGCGGCTGCGCGATAATGGCCTGCTGACCAAGCCTACCCACGGTGATAAAATCCGCTTTGCCCCCCCGCTCGTCATTACCGAAGAGCAGATGCACGAAGCCTGCGACATCATTGAGAAAACAGCACTGGCTTTTTGACGGCTTAAAACACAGAAACGGTCGGCTCCCAGTACGCGTTTTAACCGCTTCTGAGAACCGACCGTTCCGTTTATCCTGTTTACCGGCTGCGCGGTTTCAATATCCGGCAGGTCCAGGTTACATTCCGGATGTTGGTTACCTTATTTTCATCAAGAAACTCATAGTACGGGTATAAATTGCTCCAGATAGCGTCACCCTTTGGCGAAAGTAAGGAAATCATGAAGAAGCCGTCCGGTGCCAGATAGGCCTGCAGTCGATTGAGCAGCTTGACCGCATCGCCGGAGAAATATAGCGCTTCGTTGATACAGATTACGTCGAAGGTACCCTCAGGCACATACGTATCCATATTGCCCTGGTAAAAGGTTGTTTTTTCGTCTCCCCGCTTTTCGTTACCGATACGGGCAGCCTCGCCGGAAAGGTCTACGCCCACATAACGCGAATAGTTCTGTTTCTGAATGCTATCGTTCAGGACACCTTCTCCGCTACCGAGGTCCAGAATCGTACCTCCTCTTTTCAGGTAGTTGAAGTACCCGGCCAGAATCTGATGATGAGCTAACTCATCCAGACGCCCTAGCCACTCCCAGCCACCATGTTTGTATTGATGATCCAGACGAGCTTTGTAGCTCCTGAAAATTTTACGCTGGATAAACGATACAACTCTGTCCCAGGTTGTTTCTTGCACAAGTGCTTCCATTAATTCTATAAGGAAAAAGACGGATGATAAACTGTACAATAATAATTCCTTAAGAATTTAAAACAAAAGCCGGATGTACAAAATATAGTTAAACTCTCATTAAAGATAGTATTGCTATCAATTTTTTAGGCGTTTACCCTTTCCGGAGAACGACTTAACGCACCTTACCATCATTTTCATAGAAGCCTCGTTCTTCCTCGGTCCCATCTGCATTGTAAAGTATACCAGGGCCGTGCCGACGACCATTGCGGAAATACCCAACAAACCGGTCGCCGTCTGAGAAGTAATAAGTGCCCCGGCCGTTGGGCGTGTTACTCGTGAATTGACCGGCGTAGCGATCGCCGTTGCGGTAATAGTAAATACCGTTGCCGGCGCGAATATCATCTTTAAAGCTTCCCTTGTATTTTATCTTGCCGTCGGCATAATATTCAGTCCCCGACCCGTGCTTATCACCCTCGTCAAACTCTCCTTCGTAACGCTCGCGGGTGGGATACATAAAGATGCCTTTGCCGTCGACACAATCACCGGCCAGGCAACCGACGCGATTGGCCGAAACGCGGGCGGGTTTGTTTTCAACGGTAGTAGGAGCGGCCGGAGCTGGTTTGCTGGATGCGATGGTTGTTGGGGCCGGCCGACCGGCCGTTCTGGTGCGGGGATACATTTCTTCGGCCTCCATCCAGCCCTTGCGGATGTATTCGACCCGCGATAATTTGGCCGGGTGAGTAGAGGTAGGCTGCTCGTTACCCAGCGCTTTGATGGCTACCAGGGATTCCTCCAGCGAAGCCCCTAACTGATGCAGCACAAAACCGGAGAACTTATCGGCTTCAAGCTCTTTTTGCGGCTGCCCACCCCGGCCGTCGATAGTGTGCCCCTGCAAATGATGGCCAATCTCGTGCGCCATGATGCTGATCGCCGACCAGTCGGTTTCGGTGACGGTCTCAATCCGCTGCATAAACGCACCGTCGTAGATAATATATCGCTGCCCGCTGACCACGGTGGCAAAGCAGTTCTGGGTATTGGGGCACTCAATAATTTTGAAGTTCCGCATCAGCCCGATCGGCTTCAGAATGCGTTCCACTACCTTTTCGGCATGGCCGTTAGACGAGTAGCGGAGGTAATCACATGTCGCCAGTGGACCGCGGATACCGGTGTAATTACAGACAAAGGCCCCAT
Organism: Nibrella viscosa; assembly: GCF_039541875.1. Lineage (NCBI taxonomy): Bacteria > Pseudomonadati > Bacteroidota > Cytophagia > Cytophagales > Spirosomataceae > Nibrella > Nibrella viscosa. The sequence goes on from NZ_BAABHB010000008.1 coordinate 152,578, forward strand.
TGGTGGGGGGAGTTTGGAGCACCGGAGCCGGCGCAAAGGCTGACAAGGTAAGCAAGCCAGCAGCAACACATACCGTATACGAATTCATAAACAATGCTGGGTGGTACGAATACGGTTCTAAAACGACTACCCACCGCTCCGGATTGTTCAACGGAACGTCTGCCGGGCAATTTTTCCATGAGCGCCCACCGCCCAACAGGCATTTCTTACGCACGATAGGGCGTGAAACCCTTCACCCTCCGCCTGTGTCCAGCTTTTCCCATTATCGGCTGACACACTTGTACCCGACGGGCCGACAACAACCAGCCGCCCGTCGGCCAGCCGGCCTACAGCTTCTTTCAACCCCTGTGGAACCGCTGGGGTAGTCGCCTGCCAGGTCTGCCCGCCATCGGCAGTAACAATCACGTTCTGCACCGGCTCTATTTCCTGCCGATAATCACCGCCGGCGGCCATTCCGTTCCGGCTGTCCCAGAACCGCAGGCCAAAAATACCCGACGATGGTCCTGCTTTCATGGGTGTTTCGCTAACCGTCCAGCTTTTGCCCCGGTCCCGCGACCGGAATATCCGACCGGCCGTAGCACCCCCGGAGCCAATCCAGACGTTCTGACTACCTTCGACCACCATTGATGAATTACTGGCTGCAAAGGCTGCTTCGCCGGGCTGCATGGGCGGCAGGGCCTCCGGCGGCACACGCTGCCAGGTCCGGCCACCATCATTGGTCAACAGGATAAACCATTTACCATCGACCGGATCGCTGAACACGATACCGTGCCGGCGATCCCAGAAGGCAATGCCGTCGAAGAAGACCCCGGCGGTCTGTGTCTGAAACCGGAGTTGCCAGGTCTTGCCGCCGTCCAGGGTTTCGTAAATACGGGCCTGACCGCGTTCGGCGGGGCCGGCGCTGGTAACAAAAGCCCGGTTGGCACTGAAAGCCACGATGCCCCGAAAATCGAGCGAATCGGCACCGGGTACGTTGCGCACCTGCCAGGTAGCCCCGCCGTCTGTCGTGCGCAAAATGGTACCCTGCGAACCACCAGCCCACATAATATTGGCACGGGGAGTACTTACTGATCGGAAACTGGCACCGGTACCGGGCTGTTGTAGCTGCCATTGGGCGTGTGCCGGCCAGCCGAACATGAGAAAGAGCAAAAGCAGCGAATAGTTATGGGGCATGGCACTTTGTCTGGACAAGCATTTACTTCCGGGCACAATCATACAGAAATTCTTAAAACAATTGCGGTGAGACAACTGGTTATACAAAGTTTTAAATCTCGTTCATGACCAAATTTTAATTGGTTTTTAAGCACTTATCGGCCCTTGAAACCGTTTAATGAATACCTAACTAAGCAAGAAAAACGAAGCTATATGCATCAACGTCGTGACTGGCGTTCCGCCCTGCTACTGCTGGCGGCCGGATCGTTTCTGATGACCTCCTGTAAAAAGGAGATTGATTCAATCACCCCGCAATCATCCACAACTACATCGACCACCAGTACTTCTGATCAGGAGGTAAATAAGTGGATCATTGATAACCTGAAAATCTATTATTACTGGAACGATAAACTTCCGGCGAATCCGAATAATACCCAAAAGCCGGCTGATTTCTTCAAATCCTTACTCTACAGCTATGACGCCACGGTCCGGCCCGATGGCGACCGGTTCTCCTGGATTCAGGAAAGCGCCGACGAACTGAAAGCGTCGCTGAGCGGGGAGTCGAAAACGACCGGTATGGAGTATCAACTGTACCGCCCCGCCGGAACAGATGATATTTACGGAAAGGTATTGTACACGCATCCCGGCTCGCCGGCTGCCCTGGCAGGCATTAAGCGCGGAGACATCTTTTACAAAGTGAACGGGCAGAAGCTGGTTACGGCTAACTACTCACAGCTTCTGGCCGGTGATGGGTCGACGTTTACCTACGGCTTTGCCAAACTACAGGATGGTAAGATTGTGACCACAGACGAGACCAAGACCGTGACTCCGGTGGTATTACAGCAGAACCCCATTCTGATGGATACCGTGTATACCATTGCTGGTAAAACCATTGGGTATTTTGTTTACAACCAGTTTGTACCCGGCCCCAACGGCAGCAGTGTACCTACCTACGACAACCAGTTAGACGCTATTTTCGGCAAGTTCAAGGCGAAAGGTGTCAATGAACTCGTTATCGACTTCCGCTACAATCCGGGCGGTTACGTATCATCGGCCACCAACCTGGCCAGTCTGATCGGCCGGGGCGTTGACCAGTCTAAAGTATTTGCCCGCAAGGAGTGGAACAGTACGTTGACGCCCGAACTGGAGAAACAGTACGGCAAATCGTTCTTCTACGATTACTTTAAAACGAAAGCCAACAACATCGGCGGTAATCTGAATCGGGTGTATGTGCTCACAACCCGGCGGACGGCTTCGGCCAGTGAGCTGGTGATTAACGGCCTTCGCCCCTACATGACTGTAACTACGATTGGGGCAACCACTACGGGCAAGAACGTAGGTTCTATTACCATCAGCGATGATACCAAGAAGATTAAGTGGGGAATGCAGCCGATTGTGTCAAAGTCGTTCAATTCCCTGGGACAGTCGGATTATACGGCTGGTTTTATTCCGGCGGTGAAAATCGATGAGTTGCTGACGCAGGACTGGAAGCAATTTGGTGACATCAGCGAAGTAATGCTTAATGAGGCCATTTACCAGATAACGGGTGGTCGTACGGCACGTCGCCCGGCCCCTCCGCAAGAGTCGACAACCATCATCTCGTCGTCTATTGAACAGAAAGCCGGCGGTAGTAATATGTTTTTCGAGGCCCCTGCGCTACGGGTAAATCAATAAGTTTTTTGCATTAACTAGGCCAGAAAGCAACCCATTGGGTTGCTTTCTGGCGTTTATAGGTATGGGCTAAAATCGCCCGGCCTGATTTGTGGCAACGTTTCGGTAGATTCGTTATACAAATAAACCCAGCAGGGCAGCGTTTGTCTAATGCCTATAACCGGCAGTAGTTTCCGCACGAATAGCCCGGCACCAGAGCCGCTATCAGCCGTGTCTTCGTAAGCGTCGAGGATCCGCAGCAGCTCAGCCGGCGCGTGCATCCGGTAGATTTCGCCCAGGATCTGGTCGGTGCCGGTAGGGTCAAAGACGGCACCCGGAAACCAGCCGACGCGATAGAGCCGACCCGGCAGCCGACCCTGGCCGAGGTATGTACTCTGGCGGTGAAGCTGTTCGGCAACGGGATTACGGGCCTGCTGCATCAGCGTACCGTATACGAATAACAAATCGGTAACCGATGATTCTTTAGGGTCAGACACTGTTTTTATAACTTTGAAAGCATTAAATTAAGCATCGACAAACACCGGACGACATGTACGAGAAAAATATAGGAACAAAACAGAAGGCCCTGCGGATAAACCTGGACCGGAAAATCTACGGCTCTTTTGCCGAGATTGGCGCCGGTCAGGAAACGGCTGCGGTGTTTTTCAAGGCGGGGGGATCTTCCGGGACTGTCGCCAAAACAATGTCGGCCTACGATATGACTTTTAGCGACGCCATCTATGGTCCGGAAGAAAGCGGCCGGTATGTCGTAGAGTCCAGGCTGTTGAAAATGCTCAACAAAGAATACAGTCTGCTCGAAAAACGACTGGCCGAGAAGCGTGGGGCCGATACCACATTCTTTGCTTTTGCCAATACGGTTGTCGCCTTAAACTATCAGAAAACCAATGAAGGGCATGGCTGGCTGGGGCTGCGGTTTCAGCTTACCCCGCAAGCGGCTTACAACGACGTGATTATTCATGTTCGGATGCTCGACAACGAGAATATTCTCCAGCAGCAGGCGCTCGGTATCATCGGCACTAACCTGATTTACGGCTGCTTCTACTACTATAAATCGCCCGAAACGCTGGTGTTGTCTCTGATGGATGACCTGACGCCGGAACGCATTCAGATCGATATGATTCGGTTCGACGGTCCGGACTTTGCCGGCGTAGACAACCGGCTGATGAGCCTTCACCTGGTGAAGAATGGGTTTACGGATGCGGCCCTGTTCGGTCCCGACGGGCGGGTGTTGCAACCGTCGGAAGCACTCTATAAAAAGCATATTCTGCTGTTGCGCGGCCGGCTGCGCCCGGTTACCAATGTTCACGTCGATATGTTCGAGAACGGCCTGAAGCAGTTTGAAGCCGAACCGGACGTTGACTGCGAACGGGTAGTTTCGGTTTCGGAACTGACGCTGCACAACCTGAAGGCTAATGAGCAGGGGATTGATGAAAAGGATTTTCTGGACCGGGTGGATATCCTGTGTTCGCTGGGGCAAACGGTAATGATTTCCAACTACCACGAATACTACCGGCTGGTGGCGTATCTGTCGAGGCTCACTCGTCTGAAGATCGGCCTGATCCTGGGCATTCCGAACCTGGAATATATCTTTGAAGAGAGCCATTACGAATTTCTGCCAGGGGGTATTCTGGAGTCGTTTGCGACGCTGTTTAGCCGTAAGGTAAAGTTGTTTGTCTATCCCACCTTAAAAGAAGGCCAGATATACACCTGTCAGGATTTTCATCTGGCTCCCAATCTGGAGCCGCTGTACCAATACCTTGTGCAGAACGATAAGATTGAAGACATCCGCGATTACAACGAGCAGAACCTGCATATTGAAACCGATCAGGTGCTGGAGATGATACAGCGGGGCGAAGACGGTTGGGAGCGAATGGTGCCCGAAAGTGTTGTCCGGCAAATCAAAGATAACTGCCTGTTTGGGTATCCCTGCGACGTGCAGTATACACCCATTGGCGAGCAGGTACGCAAGCAGGTCGAGGCCGAGCATGTGGCCACCAGCGAACCTCAGGTGTAGCAACAAAAAGCCTCGTTCCATAAAGAATGAGGCTTTTTGTTGCTACACCTGAACATGTCTGCTTGTTACCGGTTCTGATACGTTTGGTCGTAATAGCTCTGGCTGAACGTAGCCCGCGTCCGTAGAGTATTCAGGATATAAACGCCACCCAGTCCAACAAAATGCAGGCCGATCCAAAACCAGGCCAGCTCGTTTCGTGTGCTAAAGAATAACAGGAAAAATGCCAGCGAAACCGAAATGGCCGAAGCAATAGCCAATAGTGTTCTTGATGATAGGTTATCAGCCCGGCCTGAACGTAAAATCAGGAAATTATACATGGCCTGCGTAGTCTGAATAGATCCATAAATCAAAGCCCAGAAGCCCAGGTAATCCATAAACAAGCGGGGCTCCCTAACAGATGACACCAGGACCACTATACCCAATCCAAGATCGGTAAGTGCCTGAATTAAATGAAACCAGTAACTTTTGTCAATTAAGCGAATCGGTATTGAAAATACGAAATGGGTAATACCTGCAATGATAAAAAGTATGCCCACTATCGTTATTATTGCCGAAGGGCCATCTCCGGAAAACATAGTTAATAAGCCAATGATAACCAGCAGCGCAGACTTGGCAAGCAGCAGACCCCACTTTGGCACTATATTTTTTCTTTCCATAACGTTAGTAGTCTATCTGACCAATAGAATTTAAAATAAAACCCGACGTTACTGGTTGTTGTTTGTGAATTCTGCATTTCTGGGTATAAGACGGTATAGCCTTGTTACTTTGTACTTTTAATTGGGATAATTCGGTTTTTTGGCGGCTAAGGATGTAACGGGCTGCTTTCAACAGTTTTTTAAGTGGAATGAAAATGCTACAAACAATGCGGTGGTTCGGCCCCAACGACCCCGTTTCACTGATGGATATTCGGCAGGCCGGGTGTACCGGTATTGTCTCGGCGCTGCACCAGATTCCGGTGGGTGAAGTCTGGCCGGTTGGGGAAATACAGAAGCGGCAGCAACTGATCGAAGTCGGCAACGAGCGGTATTCCTCCCTGCACTGGGTGGTGGTGGAGAGCTTGCCGGTACACGAGGATATTAAGAAAGGTCGGCCGGGCCGGGCCACGTACATTGAAAACTATAAGCAGTCGCTGCGCAACCTGGCCGCCTGTGGTATTAAAACCGTATGCTATAATTTTATGCCCGTGCTGGACTGGTCGCGCACGAATCTGAACTATCAAATGCCGGACGGCTCCCGCGGCTTACGGTTCGTCTGGGAAGACTTTGCCGTGTTTGACCTCTGTATCCTGAAACGGCCCGGTGCCGAAGCTGATTATGAGCCGGAGACTATAGCCGCAGCCCATGATAAGTTTGCGCAGATGAGTCCTGAACGGATTATGGAGCTGTCATCAATTGTGCTGCTGGGCCTGCCCGGTTCCGAAGAAAGCTTTACGCTGGAGACCTTCCAGGGCTTGCTGGACGAGTACAAAACTATTGGAGATAAAGCTCTGCGGGAAAACTTGTATTACTTCATCGGCGAGGTAGCGCCGGTGGCTCAGGAGGTGGGTATCAACCTGTGTATTCACCCCGACGATCCCCCGCGCCCGTTGCTGGGTCTGCCCAGGGTGGTCAGCACCGAAGCAGATCTGGCACAGCTTATGGCGGCCTGCAACATCACGGCCAACGGGATTACCTTCTGCACCGGCTCACTGGGCGTCCGCCCCGATAACGATCTGCCCGGAATGGTCCGGCGGTTTGGTGAGCGCATTCATTTTATTCATTTACGAGCTACAAAGCGCGAAGAAGACCCGCGCAATTTTCACGAAGCCGACCACCTCACCGGCGATGTAGACATGTATGCTGTGGTAAAGGCCCTTGTGCTGGAGCAGCAGCGACGCGCCCACTACGGCGTCGGCGAAACGGCTATACCCATGCGCCCCGACCACGGCCATCAGATGCTCGACGACCTGCATAAAAAGACCTACCCTGGCTACTCCGCCATCGGCCGCCTGCGGGGCCTGGCCGAAATTCGCGGTCTGGAACTGGGAATTCTACGGGCGCTGGAAGACAAAGAACTGGTGACGATAAAGACTGCTACGATCTCTGCGTAACAACCAACCCATGAAAAAACTACTGATCGCTTTACTCCTTCTCACCTACAGCGCCCACGCCGACGACGGCTACCGCCTGTGGCTGAAATACGACTTAATCAAGGATGCCGCCAGGCGCGATACCTACGCCCGCTCTGCCCAATTCATCGCCGTAAGCGGCAACAACCCTATTCTGACAACAGCCGCCGGAGAGCTGCAAGCCGGTTTGCAGGGACTAGTAGGCAAGGCTATACCCATTATCACAAATGCCGGCAACCGCACCGGCGGCATTATTCTATCGGTCAGCACCGCTCCGAATGCCGACGGGCAGGCGCTTAACAACGAAGGGTACCGCATCAGCAACCGGCAGAATAATATCTTTATTGCCGGCAAAACCGAGGCCGGGGTACTGTACGGGGTCTTTGCCCTGCTGCGGCAACTGCAAACCCAGCAACCCATTACCAGCCTCAACCTGACCAGCAATCCGAAGGTGCAATACCGGCTGCTCAACCACTGGGATAATGTAAACGGCACCATCGAACGCGGGTATGCCGGCTCATCGCTCTGGAAGTGGTACGAACTGCCCGAACGGCTCGACCCGCGCTACCGCGATTACGCCCGTGCCAATGCCTCCATCGGCATCAACGGTACGGTGGTGAATAACGTCAACGCCAGCCCCCGCTTCATGACCGGCGAGTACCTGCAAAAGGTAGCCGCGCTGGCTAATGTGTTCCGGCCGTATGGTATCCGGGTGTATCTGTCGGTGTACTTTCCGGCTCCGCGTACGGTGGGGGGGCTGAAAACCGCCGACCCGCTCGACCCGGAGGTGCGGGCGTGGTGGGCCAATAAGGTGAAGGAAATTTATAGCGTCATTCCTGATTTCGGCGGTTTTCTGGTCAAGGCTAATTCAGAAGGCGAACCGGGGCCGCAGGATTATGGTCGTAATCATGCCGACGGGGCCAATATGCTGGCCGAAGCCCTGGCCCCGTATGATGGCGTGGTGATGTGGCGGTCGTTCGTCTACAAAGCCGACCCGAAGGGCGACCGGTTCAAAGCGGCTTACGAAGAGTTTAAACCGCTGGATGGGCAGTTCAACAAAAAAGTGCTGGTGCAGGTGAAAAACGGCCCCATCGACTTTCAGGTGCGGGAGCCATTCCATCCGCTATTCGGAGCTATGCCGCAGACCCCGCTGGTGATGGAGTTTCAGTTGACGCAGGAGTACCTCGGCTTCGCCACCCATATGGTGTACGAAGCACCTCTGTTTAAAGAAACCCTTGAATCAGATACCTACGCCAACGGTAAAGGCTCTACCGTGGCGAAGGTAGTCGACGGCAGCCTGCACGGTTACCAGATCACGGGTATGGCGGGGGTAGCCAACACCGGCTCCGACCGCAACTGGACCGGCCACACCATGGGGCAGGCGAACTGGTACGCCTTTGGCCGGCTGGCATGGGACCATACCTTATCGTCTGAAGTTATTGCCAACGAGTGGGTGCAGATGACGCTGACAAATGAGCCAAAAGCCGTGAAAACCATAACGGATTTGATGCTGCGCTCGCGGGAGGTTTACGCCAGCTACACTAACCCGCTCGGCGTCCACCATATTATGGGCTACGGCATTCACTATGGTCCCGAACCCTGGCTTGACAAAGCCCCCCGCCCCGACTGGCGGCATACCTACTACCACCGCGCCGATTCTGTGGGCATTGGCTTCGACCGCACCGCAACGGGCAGCAATGCCCTGAGCCAGTATACGCCGGAGGTGCAAAAGCAGTGGAGTACTATGGAGACCTGCCCGCTGCCCTACCTGCTATGGTTCCATCACGTACCCTGGACAAAACAGCTACGCACCGGCCGGACACTCTGGGACGAATTTGTGACCCGCTACTACACCGGTGCCGATTCTGTGCGCTGGATGCAGCAGCAGTGGGCGCAGGTAAAGCCGGCCGTAGACCCGGAGATTTTTGAAGATGTCGCCGGTCGCCTGGCTGTACAGCAGAAAGAAGCCATTTGGTGGCGTGATGCCTGTGTACTGTATTTCCAGCAATTTGCCCGCCGGCCCATTCCTGCCCCCTTTAAAAAGCCCGAGCGCACCCTGGAGGAAGTAAAGCGCCTGGTAGATATTTACCAGATGCGGTAATTGACTGAAATCAGAATGGGGCCGTCCGGCCCCATTCTGATTTCAGTCAATTCATGGTAATCATGCGTTGCGGAAGAGCTTCCTGCACGCCGGGTGTGGATAGGCGGAAGGAGCGCTCGGCGCTTTCCTGCCCGTCGCTAATCCGAAACGTATATAGTCCATCTTTAACCTGGCTGAGGTCGAAGCGCTGGTGGAAGGCTTTCGTTTTCTTCGAGATCACGCCTGAATATAGGATTTGACCTTTGTCATCGCGCATTTCCACCTGGAGACGGCGGTCATCGTTGGGCTTCTCTACACTCATCCATACTTTCGAGGCATCGGCGGCCGGGTACATGGCTACCGCAAACGATTTCTTGTCCGGACCATCGCCCTGACCAACTGCCAGCGACGACACAAGGACCAAAGCTCCCATCAGGATTTTTGCAGCGGGTTGAACGAACGTTTTCATGGTGATGCAGATTTTAAAGGTGATTGTGTTGTGTTTTATTTCACCCTAAAGATGCAATCCGGAGCCCATGTGTAATGGAATTAGGAGCAGTGGCCGAAAAAACGGATAAATGGTAAGCGCATCAAAAACGGCGCTCCGTTGGCTAAAAATACTATATTGTGTCAGCCTTCGGTATACTCTAAGTCTTTCCCGAACGTTTCGTCTATTCTGGTCAGCGACCAGAATCCGACCAGAAAACAGACCATACCAACCACCGCCCCGGCCCCGATAACCCCCAGCGCCGGCTTTAGCATCTGAAAGGCAGGAATTGTGAGCAGTGTGGTGGCCCGCACATTGTTGGCTACCGATGTGGTTGCTGTTGCCCGCAGGTTGGTACCAAAGTGTTCGGCAGTAACAGTCAGAAAAAGGGCAATGTAACCTATGGCAAACCCCAGCCCGGTGCAGGTTGCATAAAACAGCCCGGCCGATTGAATGCCCGTAAACAGGTAAATGCCGACAAATGCTGCCGTTAGCCCCATCATCAGCCCAATGGCCCATCTGCGTGACCTCATCCACTGGCTGAGCGGTCCGCTCAGCAGGTCGCCCACCACCATACCGATATAGGTGTACATCACGCAGCGGCCCGGCAGAATCGGTTCCGGAATACCCAGCGCCTGCCCGAACTCGTTGCCGAACGTAGCCAGAATACCAATAACAAAATAGGTAGGCACGGCCAGGCCCATACAATGCAGGTAGGCCGATAGCCGCCGTCGGTTGGTAAACAGCAAAATTCGCAAACTTCCCCGCCCAACAGCCTCCTGTTTCATTTGCAGGTACATGCCTGATTCAAACACGCTCACCCGCAGCAACAGCAGAACCACGCCAAGACCGCCACCAACCAGATAGGTTGTTCGCCAGTCGAACAGGGTAACGGTAAAATAGGCCACAACGGCCCCCATTAAGCCCACTCCGGCTACAAGGGATGAGCCAAAGCCACGCAGTTCCTTAGGCAGAATCTCGCTGACCAGCGTAATGCCCGCGCCCAGTTCACCGGCCAGGCCCAGACCCGCAATAAACCGCAGTAAGGCGTACATCTGGGGGTCCTGCACGAAACTACACGCAATATTGGCCACCGAATAGGTGATGATAGAACCAAATAAAACGGATAGCCGCCCCCGTTTATCGCCTAAAACGCCCCATAAGACCCCGCCGATGAGCAGACCGGCCTGCTGCCAGTTATAGATGCGCCCGCCAATGAGCGAGATGTCTGCTTCAGACAGGTTCAGGTCTTTCAGGCTGGGTACCCGGACGATGTTGAACAGGAGCAAATCGTATACATCCACAAAATAGCCCAAAGCGGCCACTACAACCGGCAGGGAAAACAGGGATCGGTACGAAACAGCAGGGGGCCGGAGTGTGTTGGGTTGCATATCCGTAAAGTGAAGAAAAGTCAGAATAGCATTATTCGTGAAAATCAAGGTCTTTGGCAAACGTCTCTTCCATCCGGCTGAGCGCCCAGAAAGCCAGGGCGTACACCACGAGGCCAATTAACCCAGCAGCTACCAACGGACCGAGTGAGGGGCGAAAAAACTGAAAAAGTAACGTCATCGGAATGACCGTTCCGCGCATCATACTGGGAACCGAGGTAGTCGCCGTTGCCCGCAGGTTGGTGCCGTACTGCTCGGCCACCATGGTCAGGTACATGGCCGCGTAGCCGGTACAGAAACCAGCCAGCAAACAAATCAGGTATAATCCCTGAGCCGTGGGCACCCGGCCAAACAGAAAAACACCACTCAGCAGGGCGCTGGTCAGCAGCAATATGCCCACCGCTTTCCGGCGCGACTGCAGCCATTGACTGAACGGACCCGACAGCAAATCACCACCCGCCAGCCCCAGGTAAATCAGCATCACGCATTGGCCGGGCTTAACGGCTTCGGCTATACCCATAGCCAGCCCGAACTCATTGGCAAATGTGGCCAGTACGCCTACGATATACCAGATGGGAACGCCTACCGCCACGCAGCGCAGGTACTTCCGGGCTTGCGGCCAGTTTTCAAAAAAATGCAGGAAGTTCCCCCGGCTGATGTGCGCCTTTTCTTTGAGCTGCTCGAACAAACCGGATTCAAACACGCTGATCCGGAGAAACAGCAACAGGAGGCCTATACTGCCGCCGACAAAAAAGGCCGCCCGCCAGTCGAATAGTTCAACGGCCAGGTAAGCCACTCCGGCACCCAGGTAGCCAATGCCGGCCACCAGCGAGGTGCCATAGCCTCTGATTTGTTTGGGAAGCAGTTCAGCCACGAGGGTGATAGCGGCCCCTATTTCGCCCGATAAGCCCAAACCGGCCACAAACCGCAGCACGGCATACGTATTTACGTCCTGCACCAGCCCACAGCCCAGATTGGCCAGCGAGTAGGTGATGATGCTGCCAAACAGGACCGATAGCCGCCCGTGCTTATCACCCAGGATACCCCACAGAATACCGCCCAACAGCAAACCGGCCTGCTGACAGTTCAGCACAAACGTGCCGGCGGTTGAAATCTCAGCGTCTGACAAGCCGAGTGATTGTAAACTGGGCACCCGCACAATGCTGAAAATAAGCAGGTCGTACACATCCACAAAAAAGCCCAGCGCCGATACGACAACCGGCAGCGAAAACAGGGGCCGATACGAGATAGTGGACTGGGGTGAGTGAATGGTTTGGGGCATGGGCTTGTGGGAGCAAAAGAGAAAAGGGGCAGGCTGGTTTACTCTTCAAGATAATTCAGGTCTTTGCCGTGAGTTTCGGGAATGGTCAGGATGGAGTAAAAGCCGATGGCAAAGCTAATCAGCCCGACCACGACACCGGCATTGATGACATCTAGTGATGGCTTCAGGCTGATGTACAGAAAGTTCATGAAAATAACCGTACCGCGCACCATGTTCGGTACCGTAGTAGCGGCCGTAGCCCGCAGGTTGGTGCCAAACTGCTCGGCTCCGATGGTCACAAACATGGCCCAGTAGCCAATGCCGATACCCATACCGACGCAAAGTATATACAGCGTAGTGGCGCTCTTTTCGCCGGTGTAGAGGTAGATGAGGCTGAAGAATAGCGTAATGAGCATCAGCAATGACACCGCTTTTTTGCGGGAAGCCAGCGCCTGGCTGATGAACCCACTGGCAATATCGCCAATGGCCAGACCGGTATAACACCACATTATTGCCAGTCCCGGCTTGATAGGCTCTGCAATGCCCAGCGCCTTGCCGAACTCGTTGCTGAATGTTGCCAGAATGGCAATGACAAACCAGGTGGGCAGGCCGATGCCGATGCACTTCATGTATTTTGAAAACCGGGTGCGGCTGGTAAAGAATGCAAAGAAGTTACCTTTCTGTACGTGCTTCTGCCCGGCTACGTCTTTGTACATCCCCGATTCAAACACCCCAATCCGCAGCAGCAGCAGGCCAACTCCCATAGCCCCGCCGATGAAAAAAGACCACTGCCAGCTAAATAGCTCGACGGTGAAATAGGCCACCACCGCCCCTAGCAGGCCAATACCGGCAACCAGGGAGGTGCCGATTGCCCGCAGCTCTTTTGGCAGTACCTCCGATACCAGCGTAATACCGGCACCCAACTCGCCGGCCAGCCCGATACCGGCTATGAACCGCATAGCCGCGTAATACGTGATTGGGTCCATAAACGTGATCCGGTCGACAAAGCCGCAGGCAATATTGGCAATGGAATAGGTGATGATGCTGCCGAACAGGACCGACAGCCGCCCCCGCTTGTCGCCCAGTACTCCCCACAGAATACCGCCAATGAGCAGGCCCCCCATCTGCCAGTTCAGGATCATGGCACCAACGCGGGACACCTGCTCGTCGTTCAGGCCTAAGTCTTTCAGGCTGGGTATGCGCACTATCCCGAACAGGAGCAAATCATAAATGTCGACAAAGTAACCCAGGGCGGCTACGATAACCGGTAATCCGAAGAGGGTATGGGTAGCAGATTTGGGTTTTGGGCTAAGTGTCGGCGTTGACATAGAAATTCCGGAAAACTACAAAGGAAATTCTGCAAGTATACAATGCAGCCGTATAAATACGAAGTAAATAGCTTATTCGGTCGTTTTTTTGGTAGTATCAAGGTTAGAGGCCGGTCGGGCTGGTTCATTGGTAAGTGGTTCATTAGTTCGTGTTTCATCGGTTGTATGGGATGGGGTTTCAATTGTGGATGGCCCGGCATATACGGCGGGTAGAGGCATACGCTGGTCATACACCTGCCAGGAAACGCCTAAGGTCGCTACTTTCAGGCCAATGCGCCCGGCAATAAACACTTGCTGAATCAGGAGCATCAGCAGTATGGTGGTCCAGTTACTCATGCCTACGGCGCTTTCAATGGTAAAATATAAGGCAAACAAGCCGGCCCCCATAAGCAGTAGCACCCAGTACAGGCCGTAGGTCCAGACTAGGTGACGAAACACCAGTGCGCTTGCCCGCCTAAAGGCCCGTAGCGCATTCCGTTCATCCCGGCGCAGCATATCTACTTTGGCATAGTCTCCAATGCACAGCACCAGCGTTACCATAAGCGCAAAAGCCAGAAAGCAGCTCAGACCAATCCCAAATAGCTCTCGCTCCGATAACGCATCGGCGAAAGCCAGGATAAACAAGGTACACACGATCAGCCAGACAAAAGCCAGAAGCAACACAACTCCTGTACTAAGGGCAAACAAACCCACGTACCGGCGGAAGTAATGGCTACAGGCCTGCCAGAACGCGCCCAGTATCACTGGCCGGTGCGGTTCGGCAAACCGCATCAGAATGCCCCCGGTAAAGAAAACGCTCAACAGCAGGTAGACCACACTCGCCCAGCGGCCAACGGACAGAAGCGGGCTAATGGCGTTTCCCTTTTCCTGCATGAAATCAGTAAACACCGTATAATCAAACCCATCCAGCAACGCATCAAACGCGAGTGAATGGTCGGTTTCTGCCCTCACCGCACCGTAAAAAGGTAGGGCTACCAACAATCCCAATACCAGGGAGATCAGATAGATAACCAGTACCATTCGGCGGGAATGCCATGTAATACGCAGCGATTGCATCAGGAAAGACATAGATCGGTGAAGGTATGTTGTTATGCCAGCCAGGTCAGCCATTGCATCAGGTTTTGAACCCAGAAAAGAAACTTAGCGGTGTATTTGGCCGTTGGCGCGGCCGAGGTTCGGATAGCGTAGCTGTTGTTGTTCAGATTGGTGTCGATATACAGCGTTTGGTCAGGGTCTACCTGCGCCCACTCGACACGGCCGGGCTGAACTAAAACAAATGTTTCGGACCGGGCTTTACCGTCCCATTGGAGCCGCTTTTCGCTGCCGTCGTCAAAATGTACCAGCACTTCCACGGGCATCTTCGCATCACCCAGACGGTAGACTGTTACCGTCGAGCGGTAGTTGGCTCCCTGTTTGCTGTTCCGGACCATATGAAGCTCATAGTCGCAGACCTGATCGCCGTAAAGCACCTGGTTGAAAAACCAGTTCATATCCGGCCCGTAGCGGTAATCCAGCCGCCGGGGCGTTATTTCGTTGACGATGGCGATGAAATCTTTACCGCTCGGATGCCGGAACTTCCAGCGATTAAAATATGTCTGCATGACCTCGTCCATGAGCGGTCGCCCCAGCAAGCCCTCCAGCGTTTTCATCCAGGTAGCCGTTTTGCTGTAGGTGAGCGCCCCATAATAATTGCCGGGGAGTTGCCAGGTGTTGGCGTAAGATGGGCTAATAGCCGGATTATCAAGGTGAACGTACGTATCCCGCGACATCTCAAAATCACCCATTCGCAGGCCCAGCCAGTCAACGACCGAGGTCTTACGCCCGTACGTTTCGTCCATGATCCGCCCTTCATAATACTGGTTAATCCCTTCGTCGAGCCAGGCTTCTTCAAACTCGTTACTGGCCAGCAACTGCATAAAATACTGATGGCCGAACTCGTGGATGGTTACCATCTCCGCCAGCCGTATTCCCGCCGGCAATCCCCAGGCTGTGCCGGCCGTGATAAAGGTAGGATACTCCATGCCGGCCGCACCCGATGCGTGAAAAGGGGGGTCAACAATGGTCAGGTTAGGATACGGGTAGCGGCCGAGGTATTTATCAAAATACGCCAGCGCGGCTTTGGCGGCCTCCAGGTGACGCTGCGCCTGGTAGCGGTGTTCGGGTTGCAGCAGTAGCTCGATGCTGACGTGCCGCCATTTATCCTCCACTACCTGAAAATGCGGGGAAGCTGTCCAGGCAAAATCAACAACATCTTCGGCCCGGTAGCGGATGGTTTTGGTGCCGTTGCGGTTCAGGGTTTCGCCCTGCATCAGGCCGGTGGCACTCACCCAATATTCTTTGGGTGTGGTCATGCTTACGTCGTACACGCCATAGTCGGCGTAAAACTCAGAGTTGGCATGAAACTGATGGGTATTCCATTGGCCGGTGGTAGCGTACCGGGTGCCGGCTGGTTCGTACACACCAATTTTAGGGAACCACTGACCCACCAGAAAAAAATCGCGGCTGTAGCCGGTACGGGCAAAAATCTGGGGTAGCTTGGCCCGGAAGGCAATGTCGAGCGTGATGGTTTCGCCCGGCCCGACGGGCTTGCTCAATGGCACCCGGATCACTGTCTGGTCGTCGGTATTACCATCGTCGGGCTGGAAAAACTGAATCTTAGGAGTTAGGTTCTCCCCGTTGCGAACCCGCATCGACAGCACATCGATGAAGCCGTAGGCCTCTTTGCTCGTCGCGTTGATGTATTCCCCCCGCAGTTGCCCGCCCGACTCGCGCATGAACGTCGACTGCTGATTTTTGAAGGCATTGAGGTACAGGTGAAACTGCAGCTCCCGAATGACATCCGTAGACGGATTACGCCAGACCAGGGTTTCGCGGCCCGTGAGTCGCTTAGTAGCCGGGTTCAGCTCCACCTGAATCTGGTAGTTGGCAATACTGGGGGATTGGGCCGCTGCTGAAAATGGAGCCACGACAAATAGTGCCGTCACAATAAGCAGCATTAAGTATTTATACATCAGCATAGGCAGCGTTAATCATTGAATTAGTTATAGCTAGCGGCACAGCAGGCCTTTTTGCCGATAAATAAATTTGGTAAGTTTTACAACAACCACAATTAAAAAAACAGTAGAATTGCTGTCAGCGAGTAATAGGACGAAATTATCCTTTTCTGCGTTTGCCTACATTGTCTCTGGAAGTATACGGAAAAATATAACCTATTGCCATAAAGAACGATAAGGATTAATCCTGCATAATTTATGCACATTCGCTTAAAGTAATAGTCTCATCGCTTATCACTAAACAAATTTCTTTTATGGACGTAAAATCTATTGTAAAATCGGTATTGGCCGTCTTGCTGGTTATGGGTTTGGAAAACTGTCAGCAACCAGTTGACAATCTATCTCCAAATACGGCCAAAAGTATGGCAGGCGCAAAGCAGGGTACGAAAACCTCAACTACGGTTGGTCCCTACTCCATAACTTTTGTTAGTGCAACACAATCCACAAACCCCAACAGGACCACGTTTACGTATACAGTTCAGCGAACAGGACCGGCGCAGGGTAATGGATTAAGTCACGTAATTTTCAGTCTGGGTGCCTGCCTTAACGCTTCTAATGTGGCAGGCGCTTCCATTGATGACAAACCGTATGCAAAGCTGGCCTACTCCGAGGGGAAAGGTACCGGCTGTAATCCTGCTGGTACAATCCTGAAATTTGACGATTTAGCAGACAATCTATCAAACGGGCAGCCGCACACATTTTCGTTTACAGTGAATAAGCTGGTTGGCACTACGGATGGTACAATTTTTACCAAAGCGGGCAAATCCTGTTACAGCGGAACCGTAACGTCGCCTGGTTGTGAAGGGGTAACGTACGAATTAGGTGGCCGCATGGAGATCCGGTATTGTACATACTACCCCATAGCCTCTGGCATAACAGGTTCCTATGGTATTCACATAAAAGACATTGAGGTCTTGCTTAAACAGAATGGAATAACTATTAAGAAAACCTATACAGATTGTGACGGCTATTTTAAGTTTACCGACATTCCGGCGGGTAACAATTATTTTGTTATTGTAGAAAGCACCCCCGCAAGAGAATTCAAATACGCCCATGTGATGGTTGATCCGATGGACATTCCCAGCACCTACTACAATACCCATAAGAATAACGTGGATTTCTGGCTGGATACATTCAATCCGGGTGAGTGTAACCCCGCTGATGATAATCCAATTCCGGAGATTAACAGCGGTTTTGTACGGACAGATCCATTTGTAAACACAGGCATCTGTAATCTGTAACTAATTACCCACCTAACGGCCCGCCGGTGTCGGCGGGCCGTTCTTTTTCGACCCGTAAACACCGGCAATCCCGCAGATGGCTGGTGTTTATTATGCAGGGTTACCAATAGCCTATCGTTCCCGCTTTCGGATAGGGACAACTGCTTCCGTTTCATCCCAGGCGAGCAGCATATCAGTGCCTTCCGGCTGCGGTACGAAGCTGATAAAGAACTGCTCGGCCGGCTGTTCCCGTTTTCGGGTTGTTACCGGCACGCGCAGCACATCTTTGGTCTGATCGTAGTTGGTGCCCCACTGCCCGGTTTCCTTATTGAAGATAATGATCCAGCCGGCTTGTGAGGGTATCGACCAAAGCGAATATTCCCCTTCGTCGAGCGGCTGCCCGGCCACGGTTACATCTTCGTCAAAATCAATGACAGTAGCTTCGTTAGCTCCGGTACGCCATACTTCGCCATACGGTACCAGTCCACCAAAAATCTTACGACCTTTCTTATAAGGCTGGCTGTATTCCACTTTAATACGAAGGCCATTTTGTTCGATTTCCGCCGTAGCCGCCGGGCTAAAGGATTTGGTATAACTGCGGAACCCGATGAAGGCAAGGAGTAGAACAACCAGAACAACACCGACAATGATTAGAACTCGTTTCATGAGCAAATAAAGTTTATCATTCAGGGGTTAATAGTATGAAAAAAGCCGGTTGGTACCAATCGGCTTGTTAACGTATCAGGACTGTTTTGCTGTTTTCAGCCTATCGCGTAACTGAAACAACTCGTCGCGCAGGCGTGCAGCCTCCAGAAAGTTAAGCTCTTTGGCGGCTTTTTCCATTTTGTTCTGTGTTTCGGCAATGAGCTGCTCCAGGTCATTTTTGCCCATGTACTGCACCACCGGATCAGCGGCAATCCGGATCTCTTCGGGCTCCACGTAGTACTGGCGGGTAGCCGGTTTAGAGTCTGCTACTTTGGTTTGTTCCAGAATCGCTTCGCGGGATTTGAGTACCGTAGTCGGCGTAATACCGTGCTCTTCATTATAGACCTTCTGGATGGCCCGGCGCCGGTTGGTTTCGTCAATGGCTTTCTCCATAGAGCCCGTAATCCGGTCGGCATACATCAGTACCTTTCCGTTGGCGTTCCGGGCGGCCCGACCAATGGTCTGAATCAGGGAGCGAATGTCGCGCAGGAATCCTTCTTTGTCGGCATCCATAATGGCTACCAGCGATACTTCGGGCAGGTCAAGTCCTTCCCGCAGGAGGTTTACTCCCACCAGCACATCAAACAGTCCCAGCCGCAGTTCCCGCAGGATTTCGACCCGATCCAGCGTTTTTACTTCCGAGTGAATGTAGCGGGTTTTGATGCCGACGCGGTCGAGGTATTTACTAAGCTCTTCGGCCATACGTTTGGTCAGCGTGGTCACCAGCACCCGTTCGCTGCGTTTGATGCGGGCGTCTATCTCTTCGAGCAGATCGTCAATCTGGTTCAGACTTGGGCGTACTTCAATTTCGGGGTCAAGCAGTCCAGTGGGCCGAATCAATTGCTCGACCACCACACCCTCGCTGATCCGCAGCTCATAATCGGCCGGGGTGGCGCTGACGAAGATGGTCTGCCCCGCCATCTGCTCAAATTCCTGGAACGTGAGCGGGCGGTTATCCAGGGCCGACGGCAGCCGGAAACCATAATCCACAAGCGCTTCTTTGCGGGAGCGGTCACCGCCCCACATGGCCCGAATCTGTGGCATGGTAACGTGGCTTTCGTCGACCACCAGCAGGTAATCTTCGGGGAAATAATCCAGCAGGCAGAACGGCCGCTGCCCCGGTTTCCGGCGGTCGAAGTAGCGGGAGTAGTTCTCGATGCCGGAGCAATAGCCCAGTTCCCGCATCATTTCCAGGTCAAACTCGGTGCGCTCTTTGATTCGCTGCGCTTCCATATCCCGGAATTCCGACTCAAAGTACCGGACCTGCGCCACCAGATCATCCTGAATTTCGTGGATGGCGTTGTTGAGTGTGTCCCGGCCAGTCACAAAGAGGTTGGCGGGGAAAATGGTAATCATCCGTTCGTCAGACAACTTCTTACCCGTATTCGGATCAATGCGCTGGATGGCCTCTACCTCATCGCCGAAGAAAATGATCCGGTAGGCAAAGTCGGCGTAGGCGACAAACACATCTACAGTATCACCTTTAACCCGGAAGTTACCCCGCTGAAAATCGCCCTCAGTCCGGCTATACAGAATCTCTACCAGCCGGAACAGAAACTGGTTGCGGCTGATAATTTCGCCGACACCCAGCCGCACAACATTATTCTTAAACTCCTCGGGGTTACCCATACCGTAAATACACGATACTGAAGCCACCACAATGACATCGCGTCGGCCACTCATCAGCGCCGACGTCGCCGACAGCCGCAGCTTATCAATCTCTTCATTGATAGCGAGGTCCTTTTCAATGTACGTGTTTGTGGTGGCGATGTATGCTTCCGGCTGGTAGTAGTCGTAATACGAAATGAAGTACTCGACGGCATTTTCGGGGAAGAACTGCTTAAACTCGCCGTAGAGCTGGGCCGCCAGCGTTTTATTGTGGCTAAGCACCAGGGTCGGGCGATTCAGTTGGGCAATAACATTGGCGACGGTGAAGGTATTATGCACAAAAAATCCTCCCATACCGGATAGAAACGTCTCGGGACCAGGCACCGTAAAATCGTATACGTACGGATGTTCGTAGGTGATGGGCTCGACGCGCTGCACGGGCGACCACCGAAGTTTACTGAGTGCGTGTAGCTTTTGCCAGACCTGCCACCATTGAGCCGAAACGGGTCGATTGGCAGCTTCTGCTTCCAAAGCGGTCAGAATAGCTTTCAGGCTGCTCCGCTGCGGCCGTCGCTGTCCGTACTCCATCAGATGAATGGCCGGGCGCGACAAACCAGCCAGACTGGCCAGTCGTTTCGCGGAAAGCCCAACGCCGGTGCGCAGCAGCGTCAGGTCACCGGGCGCTATGGGTACTACATCGACATTGGAGTTTGCCGGTTTATTGAGAAGCTCCGCCAGCCGCTCCTGCTTATAGTCGATGGAAAAACCTATATGTTGGTTAAACCGCTCCAGATCAGCCTGACCAGAGATACTCACCTGGTAATACCAGTTCCCGGCATGGGTGCTGTTGGTAGCCCGTTTCCAGCGCCGGTTAATGCGTCCCCAAATGCCGAACCGCAACAGGGCATACAGCAGATCGGAGGTCAACTGCCGGCTGGCTGTCATACAGTAGACTGCCCGGCCTTTTTCTACGTAGCCATCCCCGTCGAAATAGGCCCGGAGCAGTTGCCCCAGCCGGTTGTCGGCCAGGTCGGGCCAGAAAGGCGGTAGCTGTTTTGTGTACGATGTTTTACCGCACTGATCGCCCAATAACTCCGCCAGCAGGGCCGACGAAATCTGGTAATCAGACGAGGGGCGAACGGTAAACCACTGCCCCAACTGCCCTAAAATCTGCTCAATATCCTGCCGAATCTGTTCGTTCCGATTGGCAATAATCAGGTACCAGTCCTGACTATTCCCCTCAGCGATATAGTACCCCATCAGCCGCAGAAAATCAGGCGTAAGGGAGAGTTGGGCGGGTAAATTATTGTTCCCAGTCCGGTTGCGCAGCACATTTACCGATAAATCCTTCTGCGCCACCAGATGGTTATCCTGAAAAACGGATAATGATTGGCGCTCAAACGGATCGAGCAACGGTCTAGTAATGCGTTTTTGACCGGCTTCATCCGTTATGGTTCGCTGATGCAGCAGTTTGCGCACCCCTACCTGCCGCACTCCCGTTTCAACGAACAGGGAGCGGGTGGAAATACGACCCAACGTTTCAAGTGTGTTCAGGGTGTCAACGCTGTTTCCAGGGAACAGTTGTTCGGGGATGGGCATGTAATCGGTGGGCCGGGCATCGGCCGTTTTGATCAGGCACAATTCGCCATTCCGTAATACCCATAGGTTATGATCGGCGGTAAAGGTAGCTTCACGACCACAAGCCGTTTGGAGGGCATACATCGTCTGGGTAGGCGCATGACGGGTAAACGACCGTATAGGGTAAAGGGCGACCTGACCGGTTTGGGGGTCAAAGGCCTGGGTGTAATAGGTAGTCATTCCGGAAGCTACATTCAGTACTTCGTGGTCACCCTGACGCTCTGCCCGTCCCTCTTGCATGGCCGCGTCAATCAGCGGACCGATGGGTCGTATGCGGGTGGTAGTGGTGTGCCCGGTTGATTCAACAACGTGAACCAAATCGTTGTAGCCTAGGCTCTTGCCGGACCCGGTTACACCAAGTAACACTTGTGCCGGTTCGCCTTCCTGAATACCTTCGACCAGCTTGTTAATAGCCTGCGGCTGGTCGCCGGTGGGCTGAAATTCTGACGTTAATTTGAAGTTCATTGTATTTGGCGTGCAATCTGGCTAAGATACATAAATCCGGGCAGGATTACAAGTTGGCTTTAAAAACAGGCAGGTTGTCGATACCGGTAAGACGGCGAAAACTCTAATAAATTAGTAGAGTAAGAGGTTACGCCCTTGTAAATCAACCTCTTTATTATGGCAACAACACAGAATACGCCACTATCAGTAGTAAAAATAGGTATGGGAGCCCTGCTGCTGACCGTATGCCTGAGCTGCTCGGGTAACTCCAACGAGAATACAACCGGAACAACACCGCCCGTTATGGGTCGGAAGGGTGATACTACCATGTCTACTGTACCCGGCGATGCTCCGATTCAGGCACCGGCAGACAGTACATCCGCCCAGGGACGTACCCTGCTGAGGGTTGAGGTTACGCCTGATAATGCCAAACAGAGTAACTAGCGATAAAAGCTGGAACTAACCTATCAGGAGAGCCGCCATTGTTCAGGATAATACCTGCTCTTTATGGCTGGAGCGCTGCGCTACTCCAGATTCAGGGGAATGTTGATGCCGTGATGAACCAGCAGAAAGAGAAACAGGCCAATCCAGAGAACGTCGACAAAATGCCAGTAGAGGGTGATAAGCCTCAGCCGCAATTGATTGGGGGGATTAACACTATACACAAAGGAATCGATATAAGGCCGCCGGCGGAGCGCTTCGGCCAGGGCAATTACCAGAAAAACAAGCCCGATCAGAATGTGCAGCAGGTGCAGCCCCGAAAGCAGATAAATAAAACTGCCCGACGGATTGCCTTCCAGTACCACGCCGGAAACAAATAGTTGCCGCCAGCCCCAGGCCTGCAGCAGTATAAACAACGTACCCAGCGCCAGCGTAGTGCTCATATTGGTCCGGTAGTTGGCAAACCGCTCCTGTCGGAATGCCTGATTGGCGTTGTGCAACGTGAGGCTGCTCAGCAGAATAGCGAAGGTGCTGATCAGAAAAACATTGGGCAGCGGCACATCCGACCAGCCCGGACCCGTTCGCCGAACGATATACACCGCCAGCAAAACCGTAAAAATCAGAACGCTGCCGGCAATGCCTAGCCAGACCATAAAGCGGAACGGCTCCCTCCGTTTCGTAAAGATGTTGCTCACCGAATACTACAATTTACCTTGCCAAACGCTGTAATCCGGAAAATGGTTTTGGCCATCCGGCGGAGCCGCAAAAATCCCGTACACCGCAGATCCCGACCCACTCATACTGGCATACTCGGCTCCCAGATCGTATAACTGCTGTTTCAGACCGGCAAGCAGCGGATAAGCCGGAAAGAGATTATCTTCAAAATCATTGTGTACTGAATGCCGCCACTGCGCTACGGGGGCCATCAGCAACTCACGCAGGGGTATGTCCGGCTGCCGGGGTCGCACACCGGCATAGGCTTCCGCCGTAGAAATCGCCAGGTTCGGGTAAACCAGCAGGATGTAATAGCCGGACAGATCAACGCTGACCGGCTCAAAAACATCACCTTTTTCGAGGCAGTACAGGGGTTGGTTCCGGATAAAAAAAGCGCAGTCGCTGCCGAGCTGCCGGGCGTAAGTCTCCATCTGCTCCATTGGGAGGGCCAGGCCAAACCGCTCGTCGAGCAGCCGGATAGTAAAGGCGGCATCGGCGGAGCCGCCCCCCAGGCCTGCCCCAATGGGTATGATTTTGTGCAGGTGCAGGTGTACCGGCGGCAGTGCGTAATCGGCTTTCAACAAGTTATACGCCCTGACGCACAGATTTTGGGCCGGATCACCCGGAATTGGTATGCCACTGCTCGTAAACCGGAGGGTTTCGGCCGGGATTACTTCCAGCACATCCTGCCAGCCAACAGGGTAAAAGCAGGATTGCAGGTTATGAAAACCGTCGGGCCGTTTTTCGGTAATCTGTAAACCAATGTTGATTTTGCAATTCGGGAATGTCAGCATAGGTAGGCAAAGCCGCTCGATCGGGGTATCTGTCG
This sequence comes from Nibrella viscosa, assembly GCF_039541875.1. Classification (NCBI taxonomy): domain Bacteria; kingdom Pseudomonadati; phylum Bacteroidota; class Cytophagia; order Cytophagales; family Spirosomataceae; genus Nibrella; species Nibrella viscosa. The sequence continues at coordinate 176,718 of NZ_BAABHB010000008.1, forward strand.
TTGGAGCACACTGGCACCAATCACAAACTTACCGACTTTAGCGGATCGACAATACTTTAAATTCAGTTCGGCGGTTACGCTGGTATTCCGCTTCGGTACAAATTACTCCGTCGCGGCAATTGTTCAGCGGCATACTTTCGCCGTAGCCTTTGGCGGTTATGCGCTTCCGGCTGATGCCTTTAGACATCAGGTAGTCGGCAACGGCCCGCGCCCGCCGGTTCGATAGCTCCAGATTATACTGGGCATCCCCCTGACTGTCGGTATGGGAGCTAACCTCAATAGCCAGACCGGGGTACTTTAGCATAATGGCGACGAGTTTGTCCAGCTCGCCGGCGGCATTGGGTCGTAAACTATAGCTGTCGAGGTCGTAGTAAACATTGCCTACCGTTACCACATCTCCAACTCCCAGCATTCTGATATCGGCCGACAGGAATTTAGGGCCTGAGCGTCGGGGCGTTGTGGCCGCCCGCCGTACCCGATTGGCGTTTGTGCCAAAAGCTTCTTTACTGGCAACGAGAGTATACTCACAATCATCGCTCAGGTCGAAGGCATAGCGGCCGTCGGCCCCGGTAATGATCTCTACTGTACTCCCATCGCATTCGTTCCGTAATTGTACCGTAACGCCGGCCATAGGTTTACCATCCTTTTCACCCATAATAGTGCCGTGAATACGCGATCGCATGACGGGGGCCAGGCCAGCTTCTGTCAAGGTAGAATCGCTACCCTGAGCGGCCAGGGTATCCGACACCACCGAAAGCCGCAGGGGCATTTCCAGCCGCGACGGCTGATCATCGGTTATATATCGCGTAGAATAACCGATGGTGCTGCTGATATAGCCGTCCCGCAGGGCTGTAAAGGTAAAGGTACTGTTCGGCTCCAGGCAAAGCCGGATAAGACCGTCGGCATCGGCTTTTAGCGGCTGTACGGGCGGATCACCTCCTGTTCGCCTTACATATACGGTTACGCTGTCGAACGACTTATCGGTAGCGGCATCATACACCCGAATGGTTAGGGCCCGGCAGCCATTGATAGCCCCTTCCCGTACAAAGCGGTATATATCGTCGTTGCTGTTTCGCCGGTTGCTGCTGAAATACCCCGACCGCCGGTTGCCGTCGGTAATCAGGCCGAAGTCATCCTGCGGGGAGTTGATCGGATCATCCAGTCGTTCAACCGCCTGCACGGTGGAGCCCTGCATCAGGGCGTAAAAAATGTCAAGCCCGCCTAAGCCCCGCCGGCCGTCGGTGGAGAAATATAAGTTGCCGTGTTCGTCTACAAACGGAAACAGCTCGTTCCCTTTGGTATTAATCTCTTTGCCCAGATTTACCGGCTTCGACCACTGTCCGCCCTCCCAGCGACTGACGTATAGGTCGGTTCCGCCGAAGCCGCCAGGCATATCGGACGCAAAATAAAGCAGCTTATCGTCGTAGCTCAGTGTCGGGTGGCCAACCGAATACTCGTCACTATTAAACGGCAATTCCTGTACATTGGTCCAGCCCCCGTTTTGGTAATCGGCCGAGTAAAGCTTGAGTTTGCTTACGCCATCGGCGCTTTTCCTGGCCTTGCCATTGTTGTAGTTATTACGGGTAAAAATAATGCCTGATCCATCGTGGAAAAAAGTAGCCGGGCCCTCATGGTAGCGGGTATTCAATGTCTGGCTGAAACGCTGAACAGGATTAACCGGATTGGCACTGTAGCCAAGTCCGCGGCTGATATTGATCCCCGTTTCAAAATTGGGCACCGTACGGCTATCGTTGGCGGAGGTCCGGGTGTAAGCATCGGTACCTAACCGACGAGCCTCGGAGTTGGGTCTGCGTACCTGCTGGCTGGCTGTAGGTTTAGTTTCTGTTCCGTCCGGATTTACAATTCGGGTTATTTTGATCTGGCTGCGGTCCGGAATGTAAAACAGGTCGAGGTAGCCGGCACCTCCTCCGCTGCCTGTTGTTTCGATGGTAAAGCTGCCTTTTTTTCCCGCTACGTATACCAGGCCTTCTTTATAATAGGCAGGACTAAACTCTTCGTTGGGGGTATTGAACCCCAATGTTTCAAGCCGGTAGCGAGTAGGTTGCCGTTTGCCGGAGGTATTTACCGGAACCGCCTGTATGCTATTTGCATGATCCTTGATCCGAAGGTATCGTTCGTATTGCTGCTGTGCTTCCTGAAATTTGCCGTTGCCGGCCAGGGTTTGGGCATAAGCCAGCAGTTGCGCTGGGCTTTGGGCTTCCGGGGCGGTGCTGCTGAACCATTCCTGGTATAATCGCTCGGCTTTCTGAAAGTCGCCTGCCTGCCGGTAGGCATAAGCCAGATTCGACTGAACGGTAGCCAGTTGACTGGCAGAGAGCCGCTGTCTGTGCTGATTCAGAAGTTCGGAATAGACATCGATAGCCCGCCCGAAAACACGCCGGCTGAGCAAGCGGTCGGCCTGTTGCAGCAACGAATCCGGTTGTGCGTGTGTTACGGTATAGCCAAACAGCAGGAGTAATAAAAGGGGTATTACTTGACCGTATTGCCTCATAAATATTAACGTCAAAATAAATTGGCGCCAGCACAGCAGCATATTCAAACGTTTAGCAGTAGAAAGAGCCGCTTTGTTTTCTGATAAGATGCCATAAGCTCCTTCTAAACTACTCTACAAATAAATAAAAACGCAAAGAAACCGGTATAATTAAACCAACCGGCGATTATTGAAAAACTAACCAGCTCGTTCTCAGTCGCTAATACGGTTAGCTGTTTAATGTAACAAAAGCATTTTCCTTCTGTTTAAACAAAGACCCGGCATCCATTTATCCGCAAAGGTTTTCTGAACTTTCTGCTTTTTAGCGTGACTTTCGTTCGTTTATTTTGTTTTAAACTAGTCAGACGTTATGGCGGCAGGTAGTTCAGGCATCGGCACGATCAGTTCTTTATGCGAGTTAGTTTCTGGATCGGAGTACTCTTTGTTGGGTTGATTGGCTGTAAATCACGGTCAACCGAACCGGATCAGCCGCAACCCGGTGGGCAGCTCACATCGGGTACGGCCAATTTCAGCCGGTATCTGGCCGTGGGGAATTCCCTCACCGCCGGGTTTATGAATGGCGGACTGTACCGCGACAGTCAGCTGGCTTCGTATCCGAATCTGCTGGCACAACGGTTTCGGCTGGCCAACGGGGGTACTTTTGTGCAGCCTCTTTTTCCGGATGGGCAGCAAAATGGCACCGGCTACTATCGGCTCACCAATACTCTGACACCCGATGGGCAGCCAGTGGTTGAATACGTCACGAACAATACGGCGCTGCGCAGTGAGTCTCCGCTGCTGTTGACCAAATATACCGGAACGGCTCCCGATAATATGGGTATCCCGGGAATTCGGCTTGCCGATGTTCAGGATCAGAACTTATCCCAGCAGAACCCGTATTTTGAACGCCTGCTGACCAGCGGGCAGGAGAGAACAACGTATCTGGCCTATGTGAAGAGTCGCTCACATACCTTTTTTACCTGCTGGATGGGTAACAATGATATTCTGGGATTTGTTACCAGCGGTGGCCGGCTGCCGATTACCGGTCAGACTGCGTTTCGCGAAAATCTAAATGCGCTGCTGGATGCGCTCACTGCCAACAATGCCAAAGGCGTACTGGCTAATCTGACCGACTTAGCGGATATGCCTTACCTGACGGCCCGCACCGTTGCTCAGTTGGGTGGTGCCCAGAAGGCTACCATATACATCCGAACCGGTACAGGCCTGGTTCGGGTCGCTACCAATAATGACTACATCCTCTATAATGCCGACTCCATAGGAATAGCTAACCGAACGGGACTAAACAAAGGGTATTTTGCAGCCTACCCGCTCAACAATGAAGATGTACTGGATGCCGACGAGGCTAAACAGGCTCAGAATGCTACAGACGTGTTCAACAAAATTATTGCCGAAACCGCAGCCGCCCGGCAACTACCGGTTATGGATGTACAGGCCCTCATGCACCGGGTAAAAATAGGTTTTACAGAGGATAACGTGCTGTTTAACACTGTACTTCCGGCCGGCGAGACCTTTTCGCTGGATGGTATTCATCCCACCGCCAGAGGCTATGCGCTCCTGGCTAATGAATACCTGAAAACAATTAATGCTCATTACCAGACCCGGTTTCCGCTCTACAATCTGAGTACCCTCAAGTAAGGGTTTCTGAAGTGCGCCGTGCCGATTCGCGCAGGATAGATTCGGTATACTCACTTAATTGGGGCTTTTGCCTTTTAAGCGGGTCTGCCCACCAAAATAATAGGATTTTTCGCCCGGTTTGTGGAAAATCCGTTGCTCCGGCATCAAACAGGAGAAAGGCCTTTCCGGGTAGGGATAACGAATCCGGGTCGTTTTCCGTTAATTCTGTTGCCTGGTTTACTCTTGTTGTGTAGCTATGTTTTTTAAGCGGTTCAGAAGACAGCAGCCCACTACCGATGCGGAGTTTGTCGCAGCCTATAAGGCTACGGGTAATCTCGAATTACTGGGGGCGTTGTATGAGCGGCATATGGAGCTGGTCTACGCCGTGTGCTTCAAGTACCTGCGCGACGAAGAGGAGAGCAAAGATGCCGTTATGCAGTTGTTTGAGCAGTTAATCACCGATCTGCGCCGGCACGAGGTCCAGCATTTCCGAAGCTGGCTGCATAGCGTGGCCCGGAATTATTGCCTGATGCAACTCCGCAGCAGGCGGGTGTATTCAGAAGAAAGCCTGTCGGCTTCCAGCGATGATCCGGACAGTGAGGCAGCCTCTGCTCCCCGGCAATTGGTAGCGGACGACGACAATGAGCTGGATCTGGAGCACGATCTGAATTGTATGAGTGGTTGTCTGAACGCGCTGCCACCGGAACAGAAACGCTGTATTGAATTATTTTATCTTAAACAGAAAAGTTACGCCGACGTTGCCGATGAAACCGGCTTTGATCTGAAGCAGGTAAAGAGTTACCTGCAAAACGGACGGCGTAATTTGAAAATATGCATGGAAAAACACCATGACTAAACACGTGTACACCGATCAGTTAACGCTCAACGACCTTCAGGCGTATCTGGATGACCGGTTGAGCAGCCGGGCCCGGCACCGTGTAGAGCGGATTCTGCTGGAGCAACCGTTCTATGCCGACGCCCTCGACGGGTTAAAGGCCCTGCGGCAGAATGGGGCATCGGTAACCGAACAAACCACCAACCTGAAAGCCGCTCTCCAGGAGCGTATTCATGCATCGGCCAGCGAACGCCGGCTGCTGCCTCTCTGGCTGACGGCTGCTACCGCCTGTATTTTGCTGGTGCTGAGCGTTGCTATTTACCTAATCTTCTTTGTGCAGCCGCCTACTACCCGGCCCGCCCACCCAACCGGAACCAAAGTGGTTGAAGTAGAACTGACGCCGGTGGATAGTTTGAAGGGGGTAAGGGCGGAAAGGAGTAAGGAGAAAAGGCGATAAAGTTTCATATAAAGCCGGAATGGTTTAGTTTCGCCAAAAATTATTAACAAAAGAAACACCATTGGTTAACGGAACACTATCCATTTAGGCCTGATCCGGGTAGCTTCGGTAAACATTTACCGACAGAAGTACGTTAACCGGTCATTAATCACTTACTTAGTTCAACATGCACAAGCAGTCTTCTTTCCGCCTATTCACACTATTACTTGTAACAATTTTATGCGTTAATTCTGTCACTTTTGCGCAGCAGCGCTGGAGCGCCGGTCCCCGACTAGGGGTGAATTTCTCTAAGTTTACAGGAACCGGTAACGATACGCGGTATATTCCGGGAGCGGTAATTGGTGGATTCCTTATGTATAGTGATATCCGGCACTTTGGAGCATCAATGGATGTGCTTTTCTCCCAGAAAGGTGCCAAGCAGCCTGGCACCAATACCTTTACCCAACGCATTAACTACTTAGATATTCCCCTGGCTTTCCGGTACTTTCTGACGACATCCGGAAATTTTCGTCCTAATATCTTTGTCGGGCCTTCTTTTGGCTTTAAGCTTAACGCACAGGCTAAAAATCCGAATATGGCGGTGTCAGACAATAGTCAGGTTTTTGCCAATTCAGACATTGGCCTGCTGGCAGGCTTTCAGTTGAACTGGCGGGCCGGTAACCGGCAACGTTTTCTGATAGATACGCGGTATACATATGGCATGACCGACATATACATCGGACCCAACAGTGCAAACATTGATACCCACAATTCAGTGTTTACCGTTACAGTAGGCTATGGGTTCGGTATCGGCCGGAATTATTAAGCCATACAATTGTAAATAGGAGAGGCTCAGCTATGCCGTAGCGAATAGTTACGGCATAGCTGAGCCTCGTGATTTTGTGCGTCTACTGATTCGGGCAGGTTATAGGCTGGTAAAGCCGATCAGGCGAGGCTTACCTGAATTTCGGTGACGTTATTGGCCGGGGTGTCAAGATCCACAACAGTATAGATCTCACGCACGTGGCTGCCGTCCTGATAACCCAGCCGGTAAAACTCAGCAAAGAACGCATCATACACGGCCATAAGGTCACTCCAAGGACCAACATGGGTGTAGGACACGCACCGAAATGAGTCGAACTCCCGAAATGTAAACGATTCCGGCTCACCGGCGGCTTCACTGACCGGGAGGGCAATCTCTAACTGAAACTCCTTTTCCAGATCACCCGTAGCGCCGGTATACACCCATTGCACCGGTCCGGTTACTTCGAGGTTCAGTCGCTGGGCTTCCTGTCTCATCTGATTGGCGACAACGCCGTAGTATTGCGACAAATCCTTCAGTGTGGTGCGGGTGGTAAAACAAAGGGCGGTGAACGGTGGAACGACCTTTTCTGTCAGTTGGACGGTTGGGGTAGAATCGGTTTGTGTTGTCATGGTATTTGTTGTTTTAAGGGCCATGACAAAGGTAATCCGGGGTAGTGACAACCCTATGTCAGCAGGCTTTCAGGAAATATTCGGTAAATAATGGTCGCGGATTTCGGCTGCCAGCGAGCGCATCAGCGTCTTCAGCGACTCCGGCGATTCAACCGTTACCTCATCACCAAACATAAGTATCCAGCGGCTAAGCCCTTCCAGAAAGCGGGTCTTAAAATGCATTCGAACCCTGTCATCCAAGTTCTCCTCAGATTCGTAGCCATAGACGTACTTCTGCTCCTGCATGAAGCGGACTACGTGCTTGCGGAATACCAGCGTCACATCTGTTTGCGGCATGGCATCCGTCTCCCGCGACAGGTACTGCTGGAGCGACAATAGCCGCCGACTGGTAAACCGCTTGCCAGTATTGGTCAGCTGCCGTATTCGGTCGACGCGGAAGTCGCGGTAATCCTGGCGAAGCTGACAAAAGCCAATCAGGTGCCAGCCACGGCCGTAATGATACAGACCAATGGCTTCTACATCGCGCTGGGTAATCTGCTCATTGTAGTTGGAGAGGTATTCCATTGAAAGAACCTGCTGTTGGGCAATGGCTTCCTGAATTTCGTTTAAAAGCAGGTTGGAATAGGGGGTTGGCCGGGTTACTGCGTGGACGGCAATCTTTGGCTCCAGTTCCTCCAGGTATTCTTTCTCAGAGCCCTTCATCACCGCTTTAATCTTGTAGAGCGCCGATTGGAATGGCTCGGTAAGCGACTTATCCGCCAGTGTCTCCACAAACTTCCCGCCCACCAGCAACGCACTGGCTTCGGCATTGGTAAACATCACCGGCGGCAGGTTGTAGCCCTCCAGAAAGTACCCTATACCGGCTTCGGCCCCGATGGGTACGCCCGCTTCTTCCAGCGCCCGAATATCCCGGTAAACGGTTCGGAGGCTGATGGAAAAGCGGTCGGCCAGTTCCTGTGCTTTTACAACCTTTTTCGTTTGCAGGTGAATGAGTATAGCGGTCAGCCGGTCAATGCGGTTCATGGTAGAGGAAGTATTTGAAACCGCTATATAACAAGAAAGCCGGCCCTAAAACAAGGCCGGCTTATCGGTTTTCAGCTGTTGTGAATTGTATGATCTTAAAAGATGTACCGGTTTTCCGCAATCATCGCATCGGCAATCCGGCGACGAGCGTTTTTCAGGTTCATCGGTTCAATTTTGGTAAAGCGTTTCAGGCCCATCAGCATCACGCGCAGTTCGTCGCCTTCGGCAAATGACGTGATAGCGGCCCGTCCGGCATTGTTTACTTTCTCCACGGCTTCGTGCAGGTAGCAAAGCGCCATATCTTTCTGCAGTGAAACGGCTTCTTCGCCTTTGATGCCGATCAGCTTCTCAACCCGCAGCAGGACCGATTCGGCGGCATAAATTTCGATGCCCATGTCGGCGATGCTCATCAGGATTTCCTGTTCGTCCGATAGTTTCATCATGAACTTCTGCACGGCGGCACCAGATACCATCAGCACGGCTTTCTTCAGGTTCCGCAGGACCTTTTTCTCGGCAACAAAGAAACCCTCTTCCTCGTCGGCACCGAAGTCAGGGATAGACATAATCTCTTTTCCCACTGCCATTGCCGGACCCATCAGGTCGAGTTCGCCCTTCATGGCCCGCTTCAGCAGCATATCCACCATCAGCATCCGGTTGATTTCGTTGGTACCTTCAAAAATCCGGTTGATGCGGGCGTCGCGATAGCTGCGGTCCATCGGTGCATCGGCCGAGTAGCCCATACCACCGTATATCTGGACACCTTCATCCACCACGTAATCGAGCACTTCGGAACCATGTACTTTCATGATGGCGCACTCAATGGCAAATTGCTCCAGGGCCTTCAGCTTGGCATCAGCATCGCTCATGCCTTTACCTTTCAGGTCCTCAATCAGGTCGTCGATGTTCTGACCAGCCCGGTAGCTCGCCGATTCCGAGGCAAACACTTTCAAGGCCATTTCGCCCAGCTTGTGCTTGATAGCCCCGAAGTTGGCGATAGGTGTACCAAACTGTTTTCGCTCATTGGCGTAGCGAACAGCATTGGTAATTACTTCTTTCGAGCCACCAACAGCCGCCACACCAAGCTTGATACGCCCAATGTTCAGGATATTAACGGCAATCTTGAAGCCGTTGCCCCGCTCCGACAGCAGGTTCTCCACCGGAACTTTGACGTCGTTGAAGAACACCTGCCGGGTATCGGAGCCTTTGATACCCATTTTATGTTCCGGCTCATTCATTGTAATGCCCTCGTACGAGCGCTCGACGACAAAGGCCGATAAGTTTTTATCCGGCTGGCCGGACCCATCATCAATCTTGGCAAAGACGATATACACATCGGCGAAACCACCGTTGGTAATCCACATCTTTTGCCCGTTCAGGATGTAATATTGACCATCCTCAGACAGTTTGGCTTTCGTCTTGCCGGAGTTAGCATCCGAACCGGAATCCGGCTCCGTCAGACAGTAAGCGGCTTTCCACTCACCGGTTGCCAGTTTTGGCAGGTACTTGGCTTTCTGCTCGTCGTTACCGTAGTAGACAATCGGCAGCGTCCCAATACCCGTGTGGGCCGACAGGGCCACAGAAAACGAATGGCCGGCACCCGTAACTTCAGCTACCAGCATAGAGGTGTTGAAGTTCATGCCGAACCCGCCGTACTCTTCCGGCACCGATGTGCCCAGCAGACCCAGCTCGCCGGCTTTGTCCATCAGTGAGGATATCAGTTCCGGCGATTTGGCTTTATCAATTTCTTCCAGACGCGGCCAGATTTCCTTCTCCAGGAATTCCCGGCAGGTAGCGGCAATCATCCGCTGCTCTTCAGTGAACTCTTCGGGAATGAACACCTGCGAAGCGTCAGTCTCTTTAATCAAAAACTCACCGCCCTTGATAGAAGCTTTGTTGTCGGTTGCAATCATGGCTATAGATAAATGAGTTTATTTGTTATGCGTGCATACTAATATATCACAAAGGAATAGAAAAAAATAATAGTATGCAAGCATAATATTGTATTATTTTTCTGTTACGCAGCTACATGCCGAAATATGAAAAAGCCCTGTTCAAAGCAGATGAAACAGGGCTTTTTCATTTAACAGCCAACTATCAGTTTAGGACTTCGTAAATACCGGCTACGCCCTGACCACCGCCTACGCAAGCCGATACCATACCGTACTTCTGACTGTTCCGCTGCATTTCATCGATCAGCTGCACCGACAGTCGGGCACCGGTAGAGCCCAGCGCGTGACCCAGAGCAATGGCTCCGCCGTTCGGGTTAATCTTGCTGCGGTCCAGGTCCAACTCCTGAATTACCGCCAGCGATTGAGCCGCAAACGCTTCGTTCAGTTCAATCAGTTCAATATCATCCTGCTTCAGCCCGGCTTTCTGCAACGCCAGCGGAATAGCCGCTACCGGACCGATTCCCATGATACGGGGCTCCACCCCAGCCGTTGCGTACGACATCATCCGCGCCTTCGGCTTTAGACCAAGTTCGTTCACCAGCCGCTCCGACATGACAAGGACGAAAGCCGCCCCGTCGGACGTCTGCGACGAGTTACCGGCCGTTACAGAACCACCGGCGGCAAATACCGGTTTCAGTTTCGCTAGTGCTTCGGCGGTTGTATCGGCACGGGGACCTTCATCTTTAGCGACCGTCCATTCCCGGCTTTTCTTCTTACCGGCTTCATTATCAAAGTAGGTTTCCTTCACCGAAATGGGTACAATCTGGTCGTCAAACTTGCCGTTTTGCTGAGCGGCTAAGGCTTTCTGATGCGATTCATAGGCGAATTCATCCTGCGCGTCGCGGCTGATTTTGAACTGCTCAGCTACCTGCTCGGCTGTCAGACCCATCCCGATATAATAATCCGGGTGCTTCTGCGCGATTTCGTAGTTCAGGGCTGTTTTCCAGCCCATCACCGGCACCAGCGACATTGATTCGGTACCGCCGGCTATGATACAATCGGCCAGACCCGCGTGGATCTTTGCCGAAGCAATGGCAATAGCCTCCAGACCGGAGCCGCAGTAACGGTTAATAGTCATACCCGGCACACTGTTTGGCAATGACAGCAGCGAGATGTAACGGGCAATCTGCATACCCTGTTCAGCCTCGGGTACAGCATTACCCACAATCAGGTCTTCTACACGAGCGGGGTCAAGCTGCGGTACCTGCTGCAATAGATGTTTAATTACTTCAGCCGCCATGTCGTCGGGTCGGGTGAATCGTAACCCGCCCCGTGGGGCTTTGCCAACGGCTGTCCGATATCCGGCTACTACGTATGCATCCATATCTGGTTTAGTTGTTGGTATTGTCTGATTTTCTTACTGCAATAACAAAATTTTTCCGGGAAAAATCACACCGGTTGAGCAGAATATTATGCAAGCATACTATCGGAGTTGGGATTTGGTAGATTAAAAGGATTTACAGGATAAACGAAAAGAGGCTACCGGGTGATAGCCTCTTTAAGAATGTATGCTTAATTGTTTTTTCAGAAATGGCGTTCGCCGGCCTCTCGTTTGCCGAGCATAACGGCCCCGACCATAGCAACCAGGAACAGGACAGACGCTAATTCAAACGGCAGCAGATAATCGGTGTACAGCACTTTGCCAAGACTCTCAACCAGACCGACCTGCGAATTGTACTCCATAGGGTTGAACGTGTCTATCTGAGCCACGCGGAAAATAGCCAGCAAGAGGATCATCAGCACCCCGCCTACGACCACGGCCGCCATCTTGGTCATGTTTGTCTTTGATTCTTCATCATCTTTCCGAAGATTCAGAAACATAATCGTAAACAGGAAGAGTACCATAATGGCACCGGCGTACACAATGATATTAACGGCGGCCAGAAACTGCGCATTGAGCAGGATATAATGCCCGGACAGGCAGAAGAACGTGCCAATGAGTGCCAGTACGCTGTGAATGGGGTTGCGGGCCGTAACAACGGTAATGGCGCTTAGCAGCGTGATACCGGTCAGGACGTAAAATAGAATTTCGGTAGTTTTCATGCCAAAACGTATAAAGAAGAAAGCCTGACCCGCTCAGGGGCAGGTCAGGCAGGTCGGTAGCTCTACTAGGTAGCGGCTCGGGATAAAGTGGGCTCGGTTGGCGTGGCCTTTACGTCCGTATTGGTCCGGATGTATCGGTCGTCCAGTTGCTCTACCAGCTTATCTTTGCCGTAAATCACATCGTCGCGCTCAGTAAAAACCGGTACAAAGCGGTCGTGACGGAGGTAGATTGCCTGCTTGGGACAAGCCTCCTCGCACAAACCGCAAAAGATGCAGCGCAGCATATTAATTTCGTACACGGCTGCGTATTTCTCCTCCCGGTACAACTCTTCTTCCCCCTTCCGGCGTTCGGCGGCTACCATAGAGATGGCTTCGGCCGGGCAGGCTACGGCGCACAGGCCGCAGGCGGTACAGCGCTCCCGGCCTTCTTCATCGCGCTTCAGTACGTGATGGCCTCGAAACACCGGTCCCAGGTACCGCTTTACTTCCGGATACTGGATGGTCGGCTTCTTCTGGAAGAAGTGTTTTATGGTAATCGCCAGTCCTTGAGCAATGGCCGGCAGGTACATCCGCTCGGCCAATGTCATCTCTTTGTTACTGACGTGTTTTGATCTATTGGTTAACTGCATAGCTTTCCTTTTTTTAAGACCGCTGCGGACTTGTACTAACCTGCCGGCGCGGAGCTTTGATGGCGTTCGTAGCCGCCAGTACAACCATAACAATGACAATCAGCCAGGTTGCGTATTTGATGTTATACAGCAGTCCCAGGCCGGTAATCACGATATTCAGGATCGACAGCGGAATCAGGCTTTTCCAGCCCAGGTTCATCAACTGATCATAGCGGAACCGCGGAACCGTCCAGCGAATCCACATGAAAAAGAAGATGAAGAAGAATATCTTGGCAAATAAGGCGATGGTACCAATCAGCGTAGCCAGGTTATGCCCAACCACCGCGCCCAGCGAACCCGTCAGCGTTTCGCGAACCCAGTCCATACCTGGATAATGGAAACCACCAAAATATAGGGTAGCAATCACCGCCGACGATACAAACATATTGATGTACTCGGCAAACAGGTAAAAGCCCAGTTTCATGGAGCTGTACTCGGTGTGGTAACCACCCACCAGTTCAGTCTCACACTCCGGCAGGTCGAACGGGGTCCGGTTACACTCGGCAAAGGCACAGGTCAGGAAAATGATGAAGCCCAGGGGCTGCGTAAAAACATTCCACTCAAAGAAGCTGGCCTGCTCGCTGACAATATGCCGCAGTGACAGTGAACCCGTCATCATCAGAATGGCGATAATCGACATACCCAGGGCAATTTCGTAGCTGATGTTCTGCGAGGCTGCCCGAATGGCGCCCAGCAACGAAAATTTATTGTTGGAAGCCCAGCCACCCACCATGATGCCGTATACCCCCAGTGATACCACGCCAAAGATGTACAAAATACCAATGTTCACTTCGATTCCCTGCACCGGCACCAGGGTATCTTCATACCGGATACTCTCTCCGAAGGGAATTACCGCGCTTGACATCAGGGCGGTCAGCATGGCCAGACAGGGACCCAAAATAAACAGCCATTTGTTGGCCTTCGATGGAATGAAGTCTTCTTTGAAGAACATCTTACCGGCATCGGCCAGAGGCTGCAACAGGCCAAACGGACCCGCCCGGTTTGGACCCAGACGGTCCTGCAAAAAACCGGCAACCTTCCGCTCGGCGTAGGTCGAGTACATGGCAATCAGCAACGTCAGACCAAAGACGACGAGGATGATGATTGCCTTAATGATTAATTCCGTTAGGTTCATGATATAGGGTCGTCTTACGGTTCTGGTTCGTTGGCCGAGGGTAATTTGGCAAAGCGTTCGGCCGGCAACTGCCGAATGGCCAGTTGAGAAGTATCCCGCTTGTCGTCAACCTGCTTATACTGGCTGGCGGCCAGCTTGAGGCCAAAATCCGGCTTTTTCAGGTCACCCCGGTATTTGTTGGCTGAAATTACAGAGCCACGGGCAATTTTGGTTGGTCCTTCAATAACCCAGTCGCTCGTCTGCTTCTTTTCGAATCGGCAGGTGTTGCAGATGAATTCGGTAACCTCGTTCCACTCGTTCTTACGGGCCGTTACGCGGATTACCTCTTCGCCCCGATACCATAGCGTTACCTTACCTGAGCAGGTTGGGCAGTCGCGGTGCGCATCAACCGGTTTGGTAAACCATACCCGATTCTTGAAACGATACGTTTTGTCGGTCAAGGCACCTACCGGGCATACATCGATGACGTTGCCGGAGAAGTCGTTGTCTACGGCTTTCTCGATATAAGTGCTGATTTCGGCGGCATCACCCCGGCCTAATACACCGTGAACGCGCTTGTTGGTGATCTGGTCGGCAGTGTACACGCAACGGTAACACAGGATGCAGCGCGTCATGTGCAGTTGAATGTACGGACCAATATCGTGCTTCTCAAACGTCCGGCGATCCTCCTCATAGCGGGTAGTCGCCAAACCATGATTAAAGGCAAAATTTTGCAGGTCACACTCACCGGCCTGATCGCAGACCGGGCAGTCGAGCGGGTGGTTCAAGAGTAGAAACTCGACAATCCCTTTACGGGTATCCAGCACCTGCTGGTTGGATTTGTTTTCCACCACCATACCATCCTGCACGGGTGTGATGCACGAGGCCACCAGCTTCGGCATCGGGCGCGGATCTTTGGCCGACCCGGCAGCTACCTTCACCAGACAGGCCCGGCACTTACCCCCGCTGCCTTTCAGCGGCTGGTAATAACACATGGCCGGTGGGGCCACATCGCCACCGATTTTCCGGGCCGCCTGCAAAATGGTCGTACCCGGCTCCACCTCGACTTCAATGCCATCAATGGTGACTGTATATAGTTGCGGCTTATTTTCTTCCATTTTATTTTTCTCTGATAAAGCGTTTTTGCGGCTTTACACTAAGGCCATTTCGCCTTTATACACTGCACCGGGCTGAGTTGCTTCCTGCGGATGCGTAACGTGCCACTCAAACTCCTCGCGGAAGTGACGAATCGCGCTCGCTACCGGCCAGGCTGCTGCATCGCCTAGTGGGCAAATCGTATTTCCTTCAATTTTCCGGGCAACATCTACCAGCAGGTCAATGTCATGCATATGGCCGTGACCATGTTCAATCCGGTGGAGTACCTTCTCCATCCAGCCTGTTCCTTCCCGGCAGGGACTGCACTGACCACAAGACTCGTGGTGGTAGAACCGCGAGAAGTTCCAGGTATTCCGGACAATACAGGCTGTTTCGTCAAATACGATAAAGCCACCGGATCCCAGCATCGTTCCCGTCTGGAAACCGCCGTCGGACAGCGATTCGTAGGTCATCAGGCGCGGTTCGCCATTGGCCAGCTTCAGAATTAGGTTAGCCGGCAGAATGGGTACCGACGAGCCACCCGCTACTACCGCTTTCAGGTAGTGACCATCGCGGATACCGCCACACCACTCATCGGAATAGATGAACTCTTCAACTGGTACGCCCAATTCAATTTCGTATACCCCCGGCTTTTTGATATGGCCGGACGCTGAAATCAGCTTGGTACCTGTACTGCGGCCGATACCCACAGCGGCATATGCATCGCCACCGTTGTTGATAATCCAGGGTGTAGTCGCAATAGACTCTACGTTGTTTACCACCGTCGGAGACTGGTACAAACCCTTTACGGCCGGGAACGGCGGCTTATTCCGGGGGTTACCCCGCTTGCCTTCCAGCGATTCCAGCAGGGCTGTTTCTTCTCCGCAGATATAGGCCCCACCACCCGGTTGCACAATCAGTTCCAGATCGTAGCCGCTGCCGAGGATGTTCTTGCCTAAAAAACCTTTTGCTTTTGCTTCTTCAATCGCCCGCTCCAGGATGTGAATGACGTACATCAACTCCCCGCGAACGTAGATGAAGGATTTATTGGCCCCCAGCGCAAAGCTGGAAACAATCATGCCCTCAATAAGCAAATGCGGTATATGCTTCATCAGGTAGTGGTCCTTAAAGGTACCCGGCTCCGATTCGTCGGCGTTGCAGACGAGGTAGCGGGGTACACCTTCAGGCTTGGCCAGGAAGCTCCACTTCATCCCCATCGGGAAGCCGGCACCACCCCGACCACGCACACCTGATTTTTTTACTTCTTCAACCACCTCTTCGGGCGTCATAGTCTTAAGCGCCTTCTCAACGGCGGTGTAGCCCCCCTGCTTCCGGTAGCCATCAAAAGTCTCGATGCCGGGGACGTTGATATGTTCGAGCAGAATCTTTTTTCCCATTGTTACGGCTTATTTCGACAGGTCACTAATGATTTCGTCGACGCGCTCATTTGTCAGATGCGTGTAGTACTTCTCCCGAATCTGGAATACCGGCCCCATGCCACAGGCGGCCAGGCACTCAACCTCTTTCAGGGTGAACAGGCCATCGGCGGTCGTTTCACCGGCGTTGATACCCAGTTTTTGTTTTAAGTAGGCGTATACTTCTTCGCCACCCATCAGGCAGCAAGGCCCGGTGCGGCAGTATTCAATGACGTGTTTGCCCACCGGGTCCAGATGGAACATGGTATAGAAGGTAGCTACCTCATATACCTCAATCGGCTGGATGTCGAGCATCCGGGCAACGTAATCCATTACCTCCGGACTCAGCCAGCCCCATTGCTCCTGCGCCACGTGCAGCAACGGCAGCAGCGCCGATTTTTGCTTCCCTTCCGGGTAGCGGGCAATTATTTCTTTCGCTTTCGCCAGGCGTTCCGGCGTAAACTGTACGGTGTTTTGCGTTTCGGTTGTCATATAGACTAATTATGCAAATACCATCACCTCGGCCTCCGAACTCGGCGTCGGTATTGGTAGTCCTTCTTCCTGTAAGCCTTCAATATGGAATTGAATGGCCTCATATATTAACTGCTCGGCTTGTTCACGGGTAGCACCCGTGGCTACGCAGCCAGGCAGGTCAGGTACGTAAGCGCCATATCCTGAATCTGACTTTTCCAAGATTACCAGAAACTTTGTCATCGTTCAATCTGCGCTTGCTTGTAAATACTATTTAGGGTTCCCGGCGGTACAGTATCCGATAAGCTGTGATAAGTCACGGTTACCAAACCCTTCTTTTCGGGATGTTTATACTGTTTATGGCTTCCTTTCTGTCTTACCAGATGCCAGCCATCCTCCTCAAGAATTTTGATGACCTCCCGAAACTTGACCGCCATTTAATTAAGCGTCCAGTTCGCCGGCAATTACGTTCAGGCTACTCATGATCACAATGGCATCGGACAGTGTCGAACCTTTGCACATCTCCGGAAAAGCCTGGTAGTAAATAAAGCACGGCCGACGGAAGTGCAGGCGATACGGAGCCCGGCCGCCGTCGCTGATCAGGTAAAAGCCTAATTCGCCGTTACCGCCTTCAACTGCGTGGTACACTTCACCCGCCGGCGCATCAATTTCCCCCATCACAATCTTGAAGTGGTAAATCAACGCTTCCATGTTACGGTACACCTCCTGCTTCGGCGGCAGGTAGTATTCCGGTGCATCGGCGTAGTACGGTCCTTCGGGCAGGTTCTCCAGGGCCTGCTCAATAATGCGCAGGCTTTGCCACATCTCTTCGTTACGCACCATGAACCGGTCATAGGTGTCGCCGTTCTCGCCAACGGGAATATCAAACTCGAAGTCTTCGTAGGAGGAGTACGGATTCATCACCCGCACGTCGTAATCGACACCGGCAGCGCGGAGGTTTGGACCGGTAAAGCCGTAGCTCAGCGCCCGCTCAGCCGAAATCGCACCCACATCGATAACGCGGTCCATGAAAATGCGGTTCCGGTTGAAGAGGTTTTCAAACTCCTTGAGCACCTTCGGAAAACGCTTCACAAAGGCCCGGATCTTGCGAAGGGCTTCGGGCGAGAGGTCGCGCTCCATGCCGCCGATGCGGCCCATGTTGGTTGTCAGACGGGCACCGCACATCTCCTCATAGATTTCGTAGATGTTCTCGCGCTCCTCAAACAGATATAGGAAGCCCGTGAAAGCGCCTGTGTCTACCCCTAGAATACCGTTGCAGATGAGGTGGTCGGCAATACGCGCCAGCTCCATCATAATGACGCGGATATACTGCGCCCGCTTCGGCACCTGCACGCCCAGCAGTTTCTCCACCGTCATGTGCCAGCCCATGTTGTTGATCGGCGACGAACAGTAGTTCATTCGGTCGGTCAGGGTGGTAATCTGGTAGAACGGCCGGCGCTCGGCTATTTTTTCAAACGCCCGGTGGATATACCCGATGGTCTGCTCACCCGATATGATCTTCTCCCCATCCATTTGCAGGATGTTCTGGAAAATACCGTGAGTGGCCGGGTGGGTAGGGCCGAGGTTAAGGGTGGTTAGTTCGTTATCGTATTGTATCTGGCCACCGGCCTTGGCAGGTACGTCGGCCCGGTTGGCTACATCAAAGACTGTGTTCATTAGCTTGTTGCGTTAACGTCCGAAGAGCTCATCAATTTTATCCTGGCGGGTCTGATCTTCCAGCGGATACTCCTTCCGCATCGGGAAGTAATCCATTTCGTCGATGTTCAGGATCCGGACCAGATTCGGGTGCCCATCGAAGATGATACCAAAGAAGTCGTACGTTTCACGTTCCATCCAGTTGGCGCAGGCATACAGCACCGTAGCCGTCGGAATGTGCAGATCGGTTTCAGACAGAAACACCTTAAGGCGTATCCGGAAGTTCTGGGTCAGGCTGTGCGCGTGGTAGACCACACAAAACTCCCGGCCCGTATCATCAGGGTAATGAATACCCGTAATATCGGTCAGAAAGTTAATCTGATACGTCTTATGGTCTTTCAGGTATTGAAGCATCGGGATAAGCTGCTCACGCGTGGTCGACAGCGTCAGCAGCCCAAAAGGCTCTTCAAAATCATACACATCTTCCCCAAACTGGCGGATCAGATCTTCAGCTACTTCCTGGTTTGTCAGCATGAGTTACGGTTATAAAGAAGTAGTTAATTCGTTGCTTTTTGGTTGTTGCGACAAGGTAGTGCCCTCTTTTTTTCTTCGGAACACCCGAAATACAGCGTCCCACTCCATGTAAGACTTTCCGGGAACATCCATTGACTCGACTTTATCCCATACGGAGAACTCGCGGACCATCTCATACTCCTGGCTAAGTACCTGGCTTTTTGTAGAGATTACCCCATGCTCATACGGTCTCAGCACAACCCAATCGGGCTTCAACTGCTCAATAAGCGGGGCAAAGACAAAGGGATAGTCCATAGCTCCGATCTGCCGCCGGGCATTTACCACTTCAGACGATGACAGCCCCGGAAAATCATACATCGTCAGACCGGAGTAAAAGCCTATATAACCCAGGCATTCCAGAAAAACGGTTTCTTTAGGGGAGCCTGCCTGGCTCTTCAGCCACAAGCCGACCTGTTGCCGGTTGTTTTCGATCGTTGCCTGTTGCACCCGCATCTGATAGGCCATAGCACCCAGCAGCCCAATTTGAAACAACACAACGATCAGCATCAGACCATAGGTGATCTGGCGGGCAACGGTCAGGCGAAACCGTTCGATCAACTGATCAAAAAGAATAACGAGTGAACCGGAGCAGAGCAGCGTTGCCATGGGTATGTACCATGGGTAATTGGATTTGATCAGGCTCAGGTAGAGGCAGGAAATAAGGGCTCCAAACGAGATAATCCGTCCCCATTTTTTGGCCCCCGGCACAATCCAGTAAAAACAGGCTATCCAACCCAGTAGTTTACTAACCGTTGCCACCCAGGCGGGCCAGCCCCCCATAAATGAATAAGAAGGCGCGTATACCTGATACAGTCGTACGGCCGGATCGGTTAGTGAGACATACGGAAACAGAACTAATGTTTTAAGCAGCGCTTTAATATCCGTAGTGCTGTTGAGGCCTTTCGCCAGAACCGTATTAGGAACAGGCGTACCGTAATACCACCAGGCCCAGAGTATCCAGGGCAGGTAGAATAGCAATCCGAGCAGGGCAGCCTTTACCAACACCTGAAACCAGTCGGCCCGCGTGCGAACGGTACCATTGGCTGGTGCCCAGATCAGCAAGCCTATCGACAGACCTGACACGTGAATGAATCCGTCGGGCCGGGACCACATCAGCCCGGCAAAACCAAGCGCGAGTGGCAGAACCAGCCGCCGGGTACCACCGGTCATTACATACAGGCAGAACGTCAGAAAAAAGATCATCAGGGCCGTTTCCATACCGTTGATGCTGTTGTCGATCAGTTTACTGTCGAACAGAACAAGACCTAACAGCAAAACAAGCGGTAAGGAATGGCGCAGAACCTGTTTGCCAAATCGGTAAAGCAGTACGCCACTAAGCCCCAACAGTATACTATTACAAATCCGGTATAGCCACAGCACCAGATCATCTGAGTAATTTCCGGTTATCCAGGTCAGAAACGCAGGCAGCAACGTTCCTAAAGGCGATGTAAACGTATGCAGCCGCTCGCCTGGTCTGAACACTAACCCATTGCCTATAGCCAGGTTTTTACTGGACCGATACGTGATATACCAATCCTCCCAGGCATGTTGCGTGATGAGTGCGTACAGTATGGGGGTAATAAAAAATAAACAGAAAATTATCAGCTGATCACGACGCTGAGTTGTCATAATAGTAGAGTGAGAATTTACACATTACTGAATGTTGTACGATTCCAGTAAGGCCTGATACTCGGGCTGGTTGCGTCGACGTAATGACTCATTCTTAGCCAGCTCCTGAACCTGCATCAGTCCTTCAATGATCTGTTCCGGACGGGGTGGGCAGCCAGGTACGTATACATCAACCGGTATAACCCGGTCAATGCCCTGCAATACGCTGTATGTATCAAAGATACCCCCGCTGGAGGCACAGGCACCAATGGCAATCACCCACCGCGGTTCGGCCATTTGCAGATATACCTGCTTCAGAACCGGAGCCATTTTCTTGGCAATCGTTCCGGCTACCAGCAAAACATCGGCCTGCCGGGGCGAGAAGCTGGGGCGCTCTGCGCCAAAACGGGCAATATCATAATGGGCTCCCATCGTCGCCATAAATTCAATGCCACAACAGGAGGTTGCAAATGGCAAAGGCCAGAGCGAATTTGCCCGGGCCATCCCAATCAGTTTGTCCATCGACGTGGCAAAGAACCCTTCTCCGGCATGACCTTCGGGCGCTTCAACCATCTTTATGTTACTTGCCATATCTGTTTTCGTTGTGTCTGATATAAGAACGAATAAATATGTCTATCCGTTCGGTAGACTACTCCCATTTCAGGACTCCTTTTCGAATAATATAGTAGAAGCCCGCCAGCAGTAAGCCCATAAACAGAATCATTTCAATAAAGCCCAGCATGCCCAGACTTTTGAAGTTTACGGCCCAGGGATACAGAAAAATGACCTCTACGTCGAAGAGAACAAAGACAATAGCAATCAGGAAGTATTTGATAGAAATAGGTGTTCGGGCGTCTCCCTGCACCGGAATTCCGCTCTCAAACGGCTCATCTTTCTTTTCGCTGTGGCGCGTCGGCCCAATCAGGTGCGTGACAATCATAGTAACAACGATGAACGCCAGTGCCAGCCCTAATTGAATTACAATCGGCAAATAATCCGACGGTAGGTATGTTGTTGCTTCCATGTATTTCGAATTCTCGCTAAAAAGCGCTGCAAGTTAGCTATAAAATGTAAACAAAGGTTTTCTGCACCTTACATTCTGATTCGGCCTGAACCAACATCAAAAGTAACGAATTCTGGTTGCTTTACCAAGAAGGTCCCTATAGTGCCGGCCCTGCCTGAAACGTAAAAGCCCTCCATTGCTGAAGGGCCTGCGCAATAGATGAACAACTTATTACTGAAGAATCAGCACTCGTTTAGATACATTAAACCCGTCGGCTTTGACCCGGACAATATATTGCCCAAATGTCATGCCTGCTACATCAATGACCTTTCGCTCATCCAGGACCGGCACTTTCAGGGAAAAAACTTCCTGGCCGCTCAGTGTGAAAACCTGAATATGGGCATTCTGAAGGTTTTCCAGGGTTTCTACCGCGATTTTACCGTCCCGGGAGGGGTTGGGATAAACACTCAGCCCCAGATTATCTTCGTCTACAACAATATCTACGGGGCTGGAATAAGCCGAGAAACAGGTAATGTTGCTGTTCCCTATGGTGTAAACTGTTTTTGTTCGGGCGCTGTATCGGCCGCTGGAGGTAACCTTAGCTACCATTTTATTTTGGTTTAGCTGGTTGGTTCCCCGTCGCCAGTCAAATTGCTGATCCGGCAAGATTCCCGGGAATTTAGCTTCGATCGAGAAAGGCCCAACCTGCGCGATTGTGGGCACCGGCTGCCTGGGCCGCACCAACAGGTTGATCGGTGCCGAAATAGCCGAGCGGCATCCGTACACATTCATGGCCTGCACCGTGTAATTACCGGGCGTGGCAACGGCTACAGTCCGGTTTGTAATGTTATTGCTCCAGAGCAACTGGTTTGATACCGGAGAAATGCCGACCAGGCTAAGGGCTGAATCGGCACATACCTGCTGCTGCGCGGCCGCCGGTTCGTTGGGCCGGCTGGCCAGGGCAATGGCCGGCTGCGCCGGCTGAATGGGACCGGCAATTTCTACCGTTGGGGTCATGTAGGTATTCCCTACCGCATCTTTCAGCACGGCCCGGTACGTACCGGGTTGGGTAACAGTGATAGACCGGCTGTTCTGACCGGTTTGCCACTTATACGTACTGTAGAACTCCGGCAATGAAATGGTGATACCATTGTTGCTGCTGTTGCAGGTTACCGTTACCGTTGGGGAGGGGAGTGGCAATAGCGGCAGCGAGCTGGAAAAGAATACCGTGTTCATGCTTTCGTACCAGGCTTGTGCCAACTGGCGCAGACCTGGGCCTGAAAAGTGAACGCCGTCGGGCCTGGGTACCTGAATTACATCGGTATAAGGACCCGGATAAACGTTGTTGTTGTATGTATTGATTACGTCGTTCTGGGCCTGAATAATGTTTTGATTTGTCTGGCCTGCGCTAAACGAAGACCGTGCCAGAATCCAGGCGGGGTACCGCTCGGTATCGGCCCGGGTTTTGTTCACCAGGAACTGCATATACTCCCGGTACTGCGTTCGGCCCAGATTCAGCGGAATGTTATCCGTTTCGCCCTGCTGCCATAAAACAGCCCGTAAACCCTGAAGCGAACAGTAATAGCGTAAGGCAATAACCAGATTGCCGTATGGCATACCCGGCGCGTAATAATCATCAACCCAGATGCTTTTAGTGATGCCTGTTTTTGCACTTTCCACCCAGTTCTGGATGGCCGTTCCCGACCAGGCAGTGTTGATAAACAGCACCGGAACATTATACTGCTGCGCGATCAGATCACCCAGCATACCCCAGCACCAGGCACTCTGACCACGCGGACCGATCAGGGCACTGGCGCTTAGCTGCGTAAACGTGGGGGCCGGCGGGTCGGCAAGCGAATTGGTGACCGTGTTGTCATAGGCAATTGCATTGACCCGGTCATCGGCCGCCCCTGCCGCTCCATAATCCTGAAAACCCTGAGCATTAGACTGGCCCGTGATAATAAAGACCTCGCCAACGCCGACTTTCCGCACCACATCCTGCCCGATAACCGTTCCGCGGTACATAGCCCGTACTTCCAGCCGATACCAACCCCCAAACACCCTTAACGGCCCCTGGTAAACTCCGCCCTGGGGCCGGCGTTGTACGGTAATCCATTCCGTATTGATCCCCTGCCCAGGCATCTCGGCCAATACCCGGGCCTGAATGCTGTCTACCGGCTGAAAATAATTTCCGGAAATAAAAACGGTACTTACATTATCGTTACCACGCTGGAAAACAGCGCGACTTTGCGGGTACGTTATCCTTATAACCGTTCCGTCTCCATTTCCATTTTGAGCATGCCCACTCACCATGGAAAGAAACAAGCTCAGAAAAGTTAACCATCCACTATGTAATGAGCTTCTTCTCATAGTACTTTAAACATAGACAAGTTTGCGAACAGATTCAAGTTACCAGCCCAAAATTACCCGTTTGGCTACATTGAAACTGGCAGACCGCACCTGAATAATAAACGTTCCGGTTGGCAATGCCATCAGGTCAACCCGTTTGCGCTCATTGAACGTTTCGATGGGTGCGGAAAAGATTTCCTGACCCAATAACGTGTATACTGTTATTTGCGCGTTTTTCAGGTCCTCAAATGTTTCGATTATGATTTCTTTAGTTGGGCTGGGGTTCGGGTAAATACTTAACCCCTGATTAGTAAGATCCGGGACAAACTGAAACGGAGCCGACCGGGTTGAGTAACACGTCAGATCGCTGCTGTACACAATGTATGAGCGTGCCGAATAACTACCTGCCTGGGTGGCTTTGATCGTGTTTTTCTGAATACCCAGCGAATCGTTATCCCGGTGCCAGAAATACATATCCCCCAGCAGTGTACCCGTGGCTTCCAGTGTGTAAGTACCTACCTGTTTGATAATAGGTTCACTCGGCAATGGTTTTACATCAACCCGGATATTGTTGCTCGGGGGTGAAAAGCAACCGTTATTGTCGATTACCCTGGCCGTGTAGTTGCCGGATTTGGTAACCCTTATTGCCGGTGTTTTTTCCTGTGTATTCCAGATTTTCTCCAGCGGACTTTCGGCCGATAAGGTTACCTGATCACCATCACAAAAGGTAGTCCGGCCATTGGCGGTTACGCTGGGAGCCGGCGGCAGGGGGTTAACCACTACCGAAACAACATTTGAGGGAGCCGACAGACAGTTGTACACATTACGCGTCCGTACTACATAGTTACCGGACCGGTTAACGGTTATGCTGCGCGATGACTGCCCGCTTTCCCAAACGTAGTTTTGCTCCTGCGTAGCCGTTAAGGTAACATTCTGGTCGGCGCAGAACGTAGTCGGTCCGCTGGTAGCGATAACCGGAGTTGGCGGCAGCGGATTGACCACAATATTGATGGTCGACGAAGGCGGGGAGGTACACCCGTTCTGGTCTGTTGCGGTGGCCGAATAGGTGCCTGGTGAGCGCACCTCTATCCGTGGCCCCCGATCGCCATTGCTCCAGTTATAACTGAAACCGGCGTTTGCTGCCAGAAAGGTGCTTTCTCCCTGACAGAAGGTAGTTGGGCCATCTGCGTTTACCGATGGCGGTGCGGGCAGGGGGTTTACGGCTACATTAATCGTACCGGAGGTAAACTCACAACCGCTTACATCCCGGTATTTAAGGAAGAATGACCCCGGACTGTTTACGGTCTGCTGGCTTCCGTTGAAGTTATTACTCCAGGTAATATTATTGGTATAATTGGCCCTTAAAGTGACACTTCCTCCGGCGCAGAACGTTGTCGGACCGGAAGCGGCAATAGACGGGGCATCGGATACTCGTACCGGCGCAGAAAATAACGTATTTCCCAGGCCATCTTTTACCTTTGCCTGGTAGTAGCCTGGCCCCCGCACAATGGTCTGGCTATTTTCTCCTGTATTCCAGTTGATCGACGAAAAATTCCCGTTCACTGTCAGGCGGAGGCTGTTGTTATCGGCACAGGCAACGGAGACGGCCGGAGAGGGCGCGGGCGAAAAAGGCTGGGCATTGGCAAAGAAGGCATCGTTGAGGCTGCTGTTCCAGGCATTGGCGAATTCTATCAGTCCACTTCCGGCAAAATGTACATCGTCGGGGCTTTGTGAACTTCGCGGAATTTGAATAACGTCGGTGTTTGGGCCGGGAAATACATGGTTGCCACCGGCAATAACCTGATTTTGGCCGTTTATTACCCCGCTGTTACTCCCGCGCATATCATCATGCGACGCTCGTGCAATCACCCAGGCAATGTTTTTGCCACTATCCTGCCGACTGCGATTAATGACCGTACTGAGGTCTGAGGCATAATAATCGGTGCTGGTATTGGCAAAGTTATCGGCTTCTCCCTGATGCCAGAGTACAGCTCGTACACCTAACATATGGCAATAAAACTGAAGGGCAATGCGCAGATTTCCGTAAGGTTGCCCTACGGGGTAGGTTGCCGGCACGTAAATACTGTATGCTGTTCCGCCGGCAATGCTTTCCCGCCAGTTGCGAACCGGTGTACCACTCCAGGCAGCATTAAAGAACAGAATAGGTACATTGAGCCGGCGGGCGAGCTGATCGCCCAGCATGCCCCAGGCCCAGGAGCCAATACCCCTGGGAGACACATCAATATCACTGTTCAGATGCTGAAACTGAGGGAAGGGTGGATCATTCTGGGAGTTTGACGGATCGTAGTAGTTTACGGCATTAACCCGGTCATCGGTGGCAGGCGGTGATGTTCGGTTGATGCCCTGCGCATTTGACTGCCCGGCTATTACAAACACCTCACCGACACCAACCCGCTCAATAACCTGATAGCCAACCTGCTGTTCTCCGCTTATTCCCCGTACCTCCAGGTTGTACCAGCCACCCTGCACGGTCAGGTCACCGGCAAATGTGCCTCCCTGCGGATTGGGTTGAATAACCTGCCAGTCGGTGCTGGTGCCCTGACCATCACGAGCGCTGACCTTTGCTTCAATGCGGCTGACTGAAGATGTATAAGTACCCGTTATTCGAATAGTTGCATTGTTGGCGGTATTGCGTTGAAACACCGCACGGGTTACCGGAAAACTGACTTGAATCTGAGCCCATGCTACTACCGGAAACAGCAGTAACATGAGCTTTAAAAAAGCGGTTGTATAGAGCTTCATGGTGTGTACTAAGCCGGTGGTTGGTTAATCTCCACCGAAAGAATTAATCAGAAATAGCTACGTCTGGCGAAGTCAACTGTTGCCAGATCGCATCTTTTAATTCAGATAATCCGTCTTGGTTAATGGCCGAAATAAATACGGCCGCAATGGTTTCGGTTGAGAGTTGCTGCCGGATACGCTCCCGGTCCTCCCGACCGATCAGATCTAGTTTAGACACAGCAAGGAGGCGCCTTTTAGTCAGCAGCTCCGGATTGTACTGCTCCAGTTCGTGCAGCAGGGTGTGATACTCAACTAAAATATCGTCGCTGGTAGCAGGTACGATAAACAGCAGAATGGAGTTGCGTTCAATATGCCGTAAAAAGCGCAGACCTAACCCTTTGCCCTGCGCGGCTCCTTCTATAATACCCGGTATATCAGCCATCACAAATGATTTGTAGTCCCGGTAAGCGACTACTCCTAAGTTGGGGACCAGGGTGGTAAACGGGTAATCGGCAATTTCGGGTTTAGCGGCCGACATCACCGACAGCAGCGTTGACTTGCCGGCATTTGGAAAGCCCACCAGACCTACATCGGCCAGCAGCTTTAGCTCCAGAATGATCCAGGCTTCCTGACCAGCCTCACCCGGTTGGGCATAATACGGCGTTTGCTTGGTCGACGATTTGAAGTGATCGTTACCTAATCCCCCGCGTCCACCGGGCAGGAGAATGAGTTCCTGGTTATCTTCAGTAATTTCGGCTAGCTGCTCATTGGTTTCGGCATGGCGGGCTATGGTGCCTAGTGGTACCTCAATAATAACATCTTTGCCCTGGGCGCCTGTCCGCCGTCCGCCTTCACCGGCTTTTCCAGGTTCGGCTTTTATATGTTTCTGGTACTTCAGGTGCAGCAAGGTCCAGAGCTGAGTATTACCCCGAAGGATAATATGCCCACCCCGGCCTCCGTCTCCGCCGTCGGGGCCACCTTTATCCACAAACTTTTCCCGCCTGAAATGCACTGAACCGGCTCCACCGGCTCCGGACCGGCAGTTTATCTTAACGTAGTCTATAAAATTGGACGAAGCCATAGTGTTGGTTTTCCTCCCCTCAGCCAATTACGGTGTAGGCAGCGTTCCGGATTTATGCAGCGTCAATTTGCCGGCAAATGGTACTGAAAATCTGATCGATCTCACCAATGCCGTCAATGGCCACATATTTACCCTGCTGCTCATAGTAGCTGGCTACCGGAGTCGTTTTTTCATTGTATTCCCGTACTCTCCGACGAATGAGTTCTTCATTCTGGTCATCAGGTCGGCCGGATGTCTGCCCACGCAGCAACAGCCGCTTGGTGAGTTCTTCCTGATCGACTACCAAAGCAACCATTAATCGGATACTGGTATTGTGTTGACTTAGCAATTGGTCCAGGGCTTCGGCCTGACGTACGGTCCGTGGGAATCCGTCGAAAATAAAACCCGCAGCCGTCCGGTTCTCGTTTAGTTTTGCATCGATCATGCCGATCACTACCTCATCAGGCACCAGGATACCCTGATCCATCAGGGCTTTGGCCTGCAGACCCAGCTCCGTACCGGCTGCTATCTGCGAACGAAGCAGGTCGCCGGTTGATAAATGAACTAAACTGTACTTATTAATTAATTTTTCACTTTGTGTGCCTTTGCCGGCACCCGGTGGGCCAAATAGTACAAGATTAAGCATACGGTATATAAAAGTAGTGTTAGTCAAACACTAAGCAGACGCAAAAATAGCATTAACCCCCAAAGTTAGCAGCTTGTTTCATATACGCTATAGGGTTTTTATTAACTGGAAACAAAAAAGCGCAACCGATCCGGCTGCGCTTTTTTATATAAAGAATCTACGTTTGCTCTATTCAGGTAGTTTTCTTGGCCGGAGCTTTCGGCTTGGCCGCCGGCGTTGCCGGTGTTTTTGGGGCTTCCAAAGCAGCTTTCACGTCTTTATCATTCGGGTCAAGCTCCAGTACTTTAGTGAAGTACTCTTTTGCTTTGGCCTCATCCTTTTTCGCCAGATTATAGCTCGCCAGGAATTTATAGGCTGTAATCAGGTTCCGCTGGTATTGCGCTTTCTTCGAAGCATCGGCGGCAATCTCATTATTTGCCAATTCAACGAATTTCTCATAATGAGGAACCGGGGCACCGCTCGCCAGCGCTTCGGCCGGTGAGTTCATAAAGTAGGCAATTTGCCCTTTGTAAAAGTAAGCAGTAGCAAACTCAGGCGTATTTTTGATTACATTATCAAAAGCTCCGTCTGACTTCTGCAGGTAAGTCATCCGCGCCTGACGGGCAGCCGCCGTGTCGCTCTTAAGTTCATTAGACGCCCTGAAAGCTTGAAGGAAGCTGCTCAAGCCGAGATAATAGTAATCATTATTCTTCGGCTCTTTATCATTGGCAATAGTCTTCTCAAAGTAAGTGACCGCCCGGTCGTACCGCTTGTCACCGTACAACTTCTGACCAATTTCCCGATACAGGTTTTCGGTCGTATCCTGCGGAGCGGCTTTCTCCAGGAACACAATACTCAGAGAGTCACCTTCCGGAGTGCCGGTCTGCCCATAAGCGCGACCCAGGTATTTATAATCATCATAGATTACTTTCTCCGGCGCGGTGCTGATAAAGCGGTTCAGGGTCTCAATGGCCTGATCGTTCTTGCCTAAGGCCGAATACGCCCAGCCGTACATCCGGTCAATTACCGGGTTATTTACTTTGCCTTTCAGTTGGTCCAGCTTGCCGATTGCTTTCTGGTAATCCTGTGCCAGGAAGTCGAACTGAGCCGACCGGAGTATCATTTCCGGATTGGTGTTCTGACTTTTTTGCAGGTACAAATCCATGTTGTTCGCTGCCGTTTTGTACGCCCGTGAGCCGAAAAATGCCTCGGCCAGGTCCCGATAGGTGGCTGCAAATTCCGGATCACTGTCAATAGCTTTCCGGTAGAACTCCTGCGCCAGCTTGTAGTTCTTTCCCCGCAAATACACCTTACCGATCTTATAATTGGCTTCTGCGTTGTTCGGTTTAGCCAACAGCACATCTTCATACCGGCTTACCGCATTACCGCCATCATTTTTAATCATGTAGGCATCGCCCATGATCATTTTAATGTCGGTGTTCGTATTTTTCTTATCCAGCTTGGCGGCCGCTTCCAGGAGGCTTAATGCACGGGCCGGATCATTCTTCTCAAACATCGTGTACATTTCTCCGGCACGGAGCAGTACATCCATATCTTTACTTTTAGTAGCTTTTACGGCTTCGTCAATTTTTGCCTGTGCCGTCGCCAAATCGTTCTTAGCCAGTGCCACACCTGCCAAACCGACGTTGTTCAACTGGTTCTTAGGGTCAGCCTGTAAACCCTTTTCAAAGGCAGCTTTAGCCTGATCAGGCTGGTCGGCCTTCAGGTAATAGTAGCCCAGGTAGAACTGGTTGTCAGCCGTTGGCGAGCTGGAGGCTAACTGCTTGAATGTTTGCTCTGCCTTTGCAAAGCGCTCGGACTCAAGGTCTCTTAAAGCGGACTGAACATCCTGGGCAAACAAAGGAGCCGTAGCAACCACACCTAGAACCAGGGCCGTCAACAGCGACTTTTTTTGAATCTTCATCACAAAATCCAGGTTGAGAAAATGAAAAATACTTTTTTGACTGTGCTAGTAAAACAATAGACAAAACTAAAAAATTGCACGCAAACCAAAAAACTTGGTTATCTATTCAGATATACTTCCCGATTATATGGTATAGTAGGCCATAAACCTAATTTTTCAATTACCAGGGCACCGGCGTCTCTGGCAATATAATTGATCAGGCCCCCTCCCAAACCGGGGTGGGCTTCCCGGCTTATGATGTACACGCCCCGACGAAACGGATAGTTTTCAAGTCCAAGGTCCTTCTGGAACGGCTGAAAATACTCTCCTCTGGAAGTTGGATTAGCTTTCTCTGAAACACCCATTACCCGCAGGTCTTTCGACAGCTCGGCCGACAGGGGTTCATCACCGTCGCTGATCCAGTTAACGCCGATGAAACCAATAGCAGAAGGATGAGTCCGGACATATTCTACTACCTCCCGGTTCGATTTTACCGTAAAAATCCGGATGTTACTAACATCGGTTACGTTAAACCGCTTCAGCATGTAGTTCAGGTTGCTGGAGTTGTTGTTATCAAATACCAGCGTGACAGGTCCGCTTTGCCGGCTACCGGCCATTTGCTGCCACTGGGTAATGCGGCCGGTAAATAGCCCCTGAACTTCGGGCAGGGTAATCAGGCTGTCGCCGTTGGCTTTGCTCACAATCAGCGCTACGCCATCGGTGGCAATCCGCTCGGTTTTTCCTTCTATTTTTCGCTGGTCAAGAGCTATCCGCTCTGACTGCGTAAGTTCCCGGGCCGTAAACACCACTCGGGCACTATCACGTAGCATGGTAGCGATAGCCTCCTGTTCGGGTTTATAAATAACATTAAAATGGGCGTCGGGGTAAATACCCATGTACGCCGACGTTAGCTGCTCGACCAGGGGTTTAAAGGATTCATCGGCGGCAATGGTAATGGTACCCCGCGCCGGTGTGTCTAGGTTTTGCTTGCCGGTGCAGCCGACAAACCAAACCATCAGCAGGACTGCTAGCCGGAATTTACAAATGTCACTCACCGTCTCGATAGCGTTGATAAGCCCGAAAGCCCCGGAAAAGTCCGTAGATGATAAGCAATACTGCCAGAATATACCGGAATACACCGGTAGGCAGGAACCCAAAAGACTGAGAGGAGGCTATCAGTCCGATGCCTCCTCCCATATATGCCATTGCCATCAATACTGAAAGATACAGATTCAGGCGGTCTGACATCCCGTTTCTATGTCTCATGCTACTCCAACTGGAAGCTGATCGGCAGGTTAAACTTAACCCGTACGGCCCGGCCCGACTGCTTACCAGGCTTCCACTTCGGCATTGATTTTACAACCCGTACGGCTTCTTCGTCCGTACCAAAGCCAAGCCCTTTCAGCACCTGAACATCCTGGATACTACCGTCGGTGTTCACAACGAAGCTCACGAACACTTTGCCGGAGACGTTGGCCCGCTGCGCAGCGGCCGGGTAACGAATGTTTTTACCCAACCATTGGGCTAAAGCACTCATACCGCCGGGGAAATCCGGGTTCTGCTCTACCACCGTAAAAATTTCCTCTTCCTTAGGAGGGGCTACTTCTACGGCAGCTTCTACCTTGGTCGGACCGGTGGCGGCTTCAGGAGCCACAATCACTTCTTCGGCATTGGGGTCACCTTCCTGGGTTTTTTCGGCGGCTACGGCCTCCTTCAGTTCCTCAACGGTAGGCGGGGGTGATTCTTCCGGTACTTCCTGATCGGGTTTAACCTCCGGAGGAAGGAACTTCACCGTGTTCACCTTAGGCACCTCAATCGGCGGTGGCGGTGGCGGTGGTGGTTCATTCGGGTCAATCGGCGGTGGCGGCAGCTTCATCAAATCTACCTCTACCATGGCCTGGTCGTCTTCATTACTAGACGCCAGCATATTGATAAGGGTAGGAGAGACCATCGCCAGCAGGAAGGCTGTCGACCCAATCAGCAGAGACCGGTAAATGGTCTTCGGATAGGTCTTCCGCAAAGAGTACGCACCATATGCCTGATTTCTGTTGGCAAACACTATATCATCCAGTGTTGCGTTCGAGGGTGTTTCTGCCATGGTGTTTACAGCTCTAGGTTCACTTTATCTTTCAGAAGTTTCTTTTCATCCGGCATCAACTCGTCTACCAACGCGTAGCGCTTGGTTTTTGTGATAGCCATCTCATCGAGCGCATCTACGGTATTGCGGTACGTAGCTTCTTTGGTCGGCTTGATAACTACCACAAACTTATCTCCGGGTACCTTGCGGGCATTATCCTGGATCGCTTTGCGCAGCTCATAACCATACCCTACAGTAACTACTTCCGGATCTTCAGTAGCAGCTTTGCCAAAAATGTAATGGATCTTGTCATTTTTACCCAAAAAAATGGTCATTACATTCGAAGCTTTAATCGGCTCAGTTTCTAATTCTTTTGTTTTATCCGGCACATTAAGCGTCATGGAAGACGGCTTGCTTAAGGTGGTAGCAAGAATAAAGAATGTGATCAGCAGGAAGCCCAGGTCTACCATAGGCGTCATATCGACGCGGGTAGATGCCTTTTTACTTCGTACGTGTCCACCACCTTTCTTACCACCACCACCACCGGTGTCTATTTCTGCCATCGTTTTTTAAACTTTTGGGCGGTGATGAAAATTTTAAATCGGCACGCTTGGGTCAGCCTATCAGTCGTTCGTCCAGCCGGCCGGAGGAGCCTCCGTACCGGTAATCAGGTTAAACTTGTTGATATTCTGCGCCTGTAAGGTTGACAATACATTCTTGAAGTTCGGAAACTTGGAATAGCTGTCCCCTTTTACCGCAATACGCAACTGAGGATTAGCCTTACGCGCATTGAATACCCAGTCCTTCAGCTCGTTTTCGTTGGCCGCCCCGGTAGAATCAACCGGAATACCCGGCTGCTTCACTTTCATACGTTGCTCATTATCGAGCGACAGGAACGACTTAAGCTGAGCAATAGGTACTCCAAAGCTCGCCATCAGCGCAAATGCCTTTTTTTCTTTATCATTGAATGAAAGACCTTTGGCTGCGGCAATGTTGTCCAGCATAGCAATGCGGTTATTCTGGTTATCGATTCCGAAGTAGACCTTACCTTCTTTATCAAGCGCAATGGTCATGATGTCTTTATCCGGAACTTTAATTCCTGATATTGACGTCGGCGGATCGACTGCAGCCGCTTCCTGCGACCGGAACTGAGCCGTCAGGATAAAGAAAGTCAGCAGCAGGAACGCCACATCGCACATGGCTGTCATGTCCATTGCTGGTACTTTCCGTTTCGGTTTTATAATAGGCATGTCTTACTGCTTTTTTAAATTACACAAACACAGAACCGGTTCACTATTAATAGTGAGCAGAGAAGTTCTGCTGAATGCTCAGACCGATTTCGTCGATATTATACGTCAATTCGTCAATACGGCTGGTAAAGAAGCTATACATAATCGTCGCAATAGCGGCAGTACCGATTCCCAGAGCCGTGTTTACAAGGGCCTCAGAGATACCCGTTGACAGAGCGGCCGTATCCGGCTGACCCGTAGCACCCATGGCGCTAAACGCCCGGATCATACCCAATACCGTACCGAGCAGGGCAACCAGGGTAGATACTGACGCCAGCGTAGCGATGATTGTCAGGTTCTTCTCCAGCATCGGCAGTTCCAAAGAGGTAGCTTCTTCCACTTCTTTTTGCAGCGCTACCAATTTCTGCTCTTTGTTCAGTTCAGGGTCATTAGCCAGTTGCTGATACTTCAGCAGTGCCGTTTTTACCACGTTACCAACAGAGCCTTTCTGACGATCACACTCTTTGATAGCCGCTTCAATCTCGTTGCGATCCAGAAAAGCTTTGATCTTGCGAACAAAATCATCAATGGAACCTGAGCCTTTAGCCCGGTTGATAGTGATGAAACGCTCGATCGAGAACACCAAAACGATCAGGAAACACGTAAACAGCAGAGGTACAATGGGTCCTCCTTTGTAAACAATACCAAAGTAGTCGCCAGCTAAGGGTTGTTTCTCATTATCACCATCCTGGAAGTGGCTGCCGTCACCAAACACAAACATGTAGGTCAAAATAGCAATCACAAACAAAACAGGAATAACAAACGCGGGATTCAGGCCACCGGATTTTTTCGGCTTTGCCGGTGCTGACTTAGCTGGTGCTGGAGTTGGAGCTTGTGTTTTCATTGAACTTACTGTAGGGTTAAATTGAAACTAAGGTTTTGACGTTAAAAAAGTGAAAATTTTAGTTTGATTGCGTTTCCTGAAATTAAATTTTGGAAAGTTGCCATCGAATCTACTACAAAAGTATGCTTTTTCTACCTAATATGCCGCAAGTGTCTTTAGCAAATTTTTTGGCCGATTGTCAATTCCTTAATATTTAGTTGTACAAAACCCGCAGTGTGAATCAATTGAACCAATTTTTTAATCTGTTGGCAACCAGACTACTGCCTGGGTGTCGTGGTGTAACATAGTGGTGACACCGCAAAGTTTTGGGCGGAGAACGCGTCATAAAAGACTTTGTTTAAATTTTTATTAAAGGTGTTCCAACTACCAGTCTTATCGGTTAGATGCCGGTCGGCTGCCTTTTCCACAACGGTTCTGAAAAAATTTCCGGTTGGGTACAGGTAGTACCTCTCTCAGGGTGATAGCTATATAATCAGTGTAGTGTAGAAGGACTGTGTAAAATAATCTACACTGTGGAAATGCGGTGTGGAAGTGTTTGCTCAGTTTGTTGATGAGGTGAGCACCCGAAAAATGCCTGGCGGCAACAGCAGTCTTGAAGCAGACGAAAGGGATAGGTGCGTACGGCAGACAGGCTAACTAAACCCCCTAAAAAGAAAAAAAGCCGGACAAGATGCCGACCATTTCTGTACCCACCGTAACTTGTACTTAAACTTAAGTTATATATTCTGGATCAATAAGTGTGCCAACTTGCTGCGACACCCCAATTTTTTGTTGAGTTACCGGACCAGCTGAGCATACAACCGGCCTAATGTCTCAGCAGCATCAGTGCATAAACCAGGATGTACTGGTGAGGTCTGCACGACGGTGCTGCGGATAGCCGTCAGCCACCGGAAGCGCTCCGCCAGCGATAACCGGCCAATAGTACCGCCTTCGGACCAGCCGGCGCATATTCGTTTAAAGGCCTCTAAACGATCCTCCAGTTCCGCCCGGTCCAGGTCAACGGAAAAGGCTCGCAATCGGTCTTCCTTTATTTCATAGATAGTTTTCAGAAACCCCTGTGCCGGACAATAGAGGATAACGCCAACATTAATAAATTCTTCGCGTTCGACACGTGGCACCACGCGGATTACGGCGTATTCAAACAAGTGCTTCTCGGGCATACTGCGCTTCCTGGACAAACATGTCGGATGTAGCAATCCGGTTTTCTAAAAATTGCTGGTAAATCTGTCGCTGCTCCTCAGCGGTTTCAAAATCAAGCAGCCACTCATCAGGAATTAACGATACAATGGAGCGGATGCGCTCGGGGTTGAGTATGGTACGGGCTTCGGCATCAGCGGTGGTTAACTCGGTGGCCTGCGGGAGCAGCACATGGTCTTTTACCGGCCGGAAGGGGCGTCGGCTTTGTTCCTCCCAATTATCCCAGGTGTGGTGAAAATAAAGAGAGGCTCCATGATCGATTAACCAGAGTTGCTTATGCCACATCAGCATATTCGTATTGCGGGGAGTGCGGTCTACATTCATGAGCAGGCAATCCAGCCAGACAATCAGCGAAGCCAGCCTGGAATCAATAGGGGTGACCAGCGGATCGTATGTAATGGCTCCGGAGAGGTAATGCAGGCCAAGGTTAAGCCCGGCACTGGCTTTAAGCAAATCCTGAATTTCCTCATCCGGCTCGGAGCGGCCAAATGCCGGGTCTACCCACGAGAACACAATCTCGGGCACCCGCAGGCCGAGCAGTCGCGCAAGCTCTCCGCCGATCAGCTCGGCAATTAATGCCTTGACGCCCTGCCCCGCTCCACGGAATTTTAGCACGTACAGAAAATTATCGTCGGCCTCTACAATGGCCGGCAGTGAGCCACCCTCCCGCAGGGGAGTGACATACCGTATTATCGTAACGGTTCTGATTTCGGGTGGACGATAGCTCACAGGACAAGCCTTAATAATAACTGCTCCAAATTAAACATACTCTGGGAACGTATAACTATGCAGCCGCTGACTCGTCCTAAAAAGTAGCCTGTTCCGGGGGCGACTTCATGCCGGCTATGGGCGTAATGGGGCCAACCAGAACCGATCACCGCCTGAATGAGCCCGAACGACGCGGCCAGGCCGGGTTGCGCTCCCGGCCGTCGACCGAGTACTTGCCCGGTCCGGTAAAGAAGAGGGTGGCGTATAGCAACAAATAAAGCAAAGGTAGTTCGCGATCACCAAACGGCTTGCCGGCATTGGCCATGAAAGCTGCGACCAGCATAGTAAAGGCAATCGGCAGAATAGCAAACCGGGTCTGAAAGCCGATCAAAATCAGCAACGAACAGCCCACCTCGGCCAGTGTAGCCAGCACCAGCGAAGGCCCACTACCAATGCCCAGCGGATCACCAAAGGCCATGTTCCCGTTTATGATCTTTATAAGTTTTGGCAAGCCGTGAGTAAGCATAAACCCTGTAAGCAGGATACGTAATAGCAGCAACCAGGCATGAATAACAGGCGGATTGGCGGTTGTACCGAGTAATGGTTTCATAATGTATTGCTGGGCTGGTATAGCGTAAATGCACAGTTACTGTAGCGCCTATTGGGTAGCGATTAACAATATAACAGACCAGCTTTTGTAAGTGTTTAGCCAAACTGGAGACTCCGGAAACAATACGGCAGACGAGAGAACTCATACTGTCTGAAAAGAAAAAGGCACTTAACGGTTAAGTCAAGCGCCTATCAATCGGGTGGGTACAGAGAGCGGGAAACGGGTCTCGAACCCGCGGCCTGCAGCTTGGGAAGCTGCCGCTCTACCAACTGAGCTACTCCCGCCTGTCAATTGGTGTGCCCAAAGATTCAAAAAATTTTAACGCTTGTCAACGCTAAGCCCAAAATACTTCCGGCAAATTTTTTCTGTTCGCCGGATCAATTCGGCCGTCAGGGCCTATCCGCAATAGCGACAATCGCGTATATTGGGGCGTTATGCGATACCTGTTTCTGATTCCAGTTTTTACGCTTCTAACCGTTGCTTTCCGGAAATCCGATACCCAAACTGCCTGGGTACGTATCAACTGGCTTGGTTATCAGCCTACTGGCAGTAAGGTGGCCGTGTGGGGCAGTAAAATCGACGAGCCGTTACAGCGCTTCCAGGTTATAGAGGCTAAAACCGGCAGGGTCATGTACGACCATCAGGCTGGTAAGGCTTATGGCACATACGGCCCATTCAGACAGTCATACCGGCTGGATTTCTCCGCCTTCCGTAAACCCGGCACGTATTACCTGAAAACTGGTGTGGTCCGGTCGCCGGAGTTCAGGATTGCCGAAGATGTGTACGAGGGTGCTGCTGATTTTTGCCTCCGCTACATGCGGCAGCAACGCAGCGGCTACAACCCATACCTAAAGGATTCCTGCCATACGCATGACGGCTACACAATGTACGGGCCTATGCCTGACAGTACGCACGTCGATGTGTCGGGGGGGTGGCACGATGCCTCCGATTATTTACAGTATTCGACCACCTCGGCCAATGCCACCTACCACCTGCTGGCGGCTTACCGGGACTTTCCGGATGTATTTGCCGATAAACATCAGGCAAATGGCCTGGAAGGCAGTAATGCCATTGCCGATGTGCTGGACGAAGCCCGCTGGGGCCTCGACTGGCTGCTGAAGATGCACCCTACCGACAACTGGCTCTTCAACCAGCTCGCCGACGACCGAGACCATATGGGTATGCGTATCCCGAAAGAAGATGATTTCTACGGCAAAGGCTTTGAGCGGCCGGTATACTTCTGCACCGGTCAGCCGCAGGGACTTTTCAGGTACAAGAACCGAACAACGGGAGTGGCTTCTACCGCCGGCAAATTTAGCAGTGCCTTTGCGCTGGGTTACCAACTGCTCCGGCCGCAAGACCCGGCTTTTGCCAACCGCCTGCAACACCGCGCCCAAACAGCCTATGCACTCGGTCTCCAGAAACCCGGTGCCTGCCAGACTGCGCCCGGCCGGGCACCTTACTTCTACGAAGAAGATAACTGGACCGATGATATGGAACTGGCCAGTGTGGAACTGTACAATGTAGGTCAGGCAAGGGGCCAGCTTAAACAAGATTATCTCAACAAGGCTATCGCTTACGCAGGTCAGGAGCCGGTAACGCCCTGGATCAAAAACGATACCGCCCGGCATTACCAGTGGTATCCGTTTATCAACATTGGGCATTACGAATTAGCGAAGCAGCTAAAAGCTAAACAACGGCAGGAAATTATCAGCTATTATATAACGGGTATTGACACCATCTGGCAGAAAGCGAAAAACAATGCGTTTTACCGCGCCATACCATTTATCTGGTGCAGCAACAACCTCACTGTCTCGTTCGCTATCCAATGCTACTGGTACCGCAAGCTAACCGGTGATACTCAATATGCTCAACTGGAACAGGCCTGTTTCGACTGGCTGTTTGGCTGTAATCCATGGGGAACCAGTTTCGTATATGGCCTGCCGAGTTGGGGCGACACACCCGTTGACCCCCATTCGGCCTTTACGCACCTGAAGAACTACCCGATCGATGGTGGATTAGTAGATGGTCCAGTATTCGGTAGTATTTACCGGAACCTGATAGGCATCACGCTGAAAGACCCCGACGAGTACGCCGAATTTCAGAGCGACCTGGTGGTGTACCACGACGATTACGGCGACTACAGTACCAATGAACCGACGATGGACGGCACGGCCTCACTGGTTTACCTGCTGGCTGCGAAGCAAGCAGAGAAGAACGCGCCACGTAAGCGATAAATGATTACATTACCCGGCAAATTGGCTGTTTGACTCCTTCACCCCCTATGGAAACAAAAACCGCTACGGAATTTAAACCCTACATTCCTGCCTCCCACTCCCCGGCCGAGTTCACCCTGAAAGCGGTGATTACGGGTGCTTTGTTCGGTGTTCTTTTCGGAGCCGCTACGGTGTATCTGTCACTGAAGGCGGGGCTATCTGTGTCGGCCTCTATACCCATTGCGGTGCTGGCCATATCGCTGGGGCAGCGGTTTCTGAAAACGACTAT
This sequence comes from Nibrella viscosa, assembly GCF_039541875.1. NCBI lineage: Bacteria > Pseudomonadati > Bacteroidota > Cytophagia > Cytophagales > Spirosomataceae > Nibrella > Nibrella viscosa. The sequence goes on from NZ_BAABHB010000008.1 coordinate 216,076, forward strand.
TCTGGAAAACAACATTATTCAGACCACCGGCTCAGCAGGCGAGTCCATCGCATCAGGGGTGGTCTTTACCCTACCAGGTTTTCTGTTCCTGACCCGAGCCGAAAATGGGCAGAGCGTCGGCGCGGAGTTTTTCAACTACTGGACCATTCTGACGCTGGCCATCCTGGGTGGTTTGCTCGGAACGTTGATGATGATTCCGCTGCGCCGGGCGCTTATTGTGCAGGAACACGGCGTTCTTCCCTATCCGGAAGGGACTGCCTGCGGCTCGGTGCTGATTGCGGGGGATCGGGGCGGCAATTTCGCCAAAACCGCCTACCAGGGATTGGGCTTTGCGCTAGCCTACGCCATGCTGCAAAAGGTGCTGCGTTTTATTGCCGAGGTGCCTACCTGGGCCACCAACCAGGCGAACCGGTATTTTCCGTCGGCGACGGTCAACGGAGAAATTACGCCGGAGTACCTTGGGGTGGGCTATATCATTGGTTTCCGGATTTCAGCTGTATTGGTCGGGGGCGGTATTCTGGCGTGGCTGGCGCTTATTCCGCTATTAGCATCGCTGGTGCCGGGTGACATCATTGCTCAGCAACTCATCAAGTTTGGTTACCTGACGAACCTCGATACCGCCGGTGGCCCCGGTGGCTGGAATCCCGCTACCCGTACGTTCACCGATACCGCATCGGCTATTTACCGTGCTTATATCCGGCAGATTGGCGCGGGGGCTGTAACGGCGGGAGGCTTCATGACCTTGCTGAAAACGATTCCGACCATTGTATCTTCCTTTAAAAGCAGTTTTGGCAAAGTACAGGAGGTAGGGGTTGAAGGTGGGGTCCGGCGGACGGAGCAGGATTTATCGATACGCGTGGTGGTCATCGGTAGCCTGGTGCTGGTGGCCCTGATGGTGATACTGCCGCAGATACCGGGCGATTCGCTGCTGACAAAGCTGCTCATTGGCATCCTGGTTATTGTCTTCGGCTTTTTCTTCGTCACCGTCGCTAGCCGGATTGTGGGCCTCATCGGTTCCAGTTCCTCGCCCGTGTCGGGGATGACCATTGCCACCATTATGGGTACCGCCCTGGTGTTTATCGGCATGGGCCTGACGGGTAAGTTCTACGAACCGGCCGTGCTGGTCGTGGGCGGGATGATCTGTATCGCAGCCGCTACCGCCGGTGCTACCTCACAGGATTTGAAAACCGGCTATCTGGTGGGTGCTACTCCTAAATACCAGCAGATGGCCCTGTTTGTTGGCGTTATAGTCTCGTCGCTGGCCATTGGCGCTACTGTTAAAGTACTCGATACGCCCACCCCAGATTTAGTAGCGCAGGGCATCACCCACGCCATCGGCAGCGACAAGTTCCCGGCTCCGCAGGGTACGTTGATGGCCACGCTCATTAAGGGCCTGCTATCTTTCAACCTCGACTGGCAGTTTGTCTTGGTCGGTGCGTTCCTGGCCTTTGTCATTGAATTGATGGGTATCAGCGCACTGGCTTTTGCGGTTGGCCTTTACCTGCCCCTTTCGACTACCTTGCCTATCTTTGTGGGTGGATGCGTAAAAGCGGCCGTGGACTGGCATGCGAAGCGCAATAACATTGTTGAGGAAGATGCCGACCTGGGCCGGGGTAACCTGTTTGCAACTGGCTTAGTCGCCGGTGGCGCTTTAGCCGGCGTTCTGATTGCCTTACTCTCCGTCAACGATAACATCTACAACGCGCTAGCCAACATCTCACTCGAACCGGCATTAACCGGAGCCCTGGGCGAAGGTGGTTATCAGTTGCTGGGCGCTCTGATGTTTGCAGCCCTGGCGCTGGTGTTGTACCGGGTAGCTACGAAACGAGATTAGTGATTTTTCGGTTAACGTGCTATGAACAAGCACTGATGGTATGGAAAACTCTGCTTCCACAGCACCATGTGGGAAACTTAATCCTATTCAGGTTAGTTTGCTGCGCCTGTTTGATCGGGAGATGACCGACGAACAAGTACTCGAATTAAAACGAGCTTTGGTGAAGCACTACTCAGCATTACTCCATGAAGAACTTACCCAGATAGCAGACGAACGCGGCTATTCTCAAGAAGATTATGACAAAATTCTGAACAGTAAGACTTAATGGTGAGAGCTGTCATTGACACCAACTGCTTACTGGCCTCTATTCCACCCCGCAGCCCATACTATTCGTTGTATCTGGCTTTTGAGGCAGAGCAATTTGAGTGGGTAGTTAGTAATGAAAGACTTACCGAATATGCAGAAAAACTCACGGGTACTTACTCTGCTAAAACTTCAGAGCTAGTACTCACCATTTTAACACTTGCGCCCAATACCTTATTTCAAGAGGCTTATTATAACTAGGCAGCTTATTGATGAAGATCCCGACGATAATAAGTTTGTTGATGTGGCTATCGCTGCGGGTGCTGATTACCTTGTAACGAATGACTCAGATTTCAACACTTTGAAGAAATTAGCATTTCCTCGATTGACTGTAATCTCTTTACAGGAGTTCTTAAATATTTTGAAAAGCGAAGCCGGAAAATAGGCTGCTATTTCTTCTGTTTTCCGGCTTCGCTTTTCATCGGTTTACATTTCTTAAACCGCCCGACGCCCCTGCAGCACGGGTCGTTTGTCCTTCTGCCCCTTACTCATGGCGGTGATGCTGTTCAGGAACTCTACCTGTAGCCCATCCTGCGTAAAACGGCAGGTTACCGTGTCAGAATGCGGAGTCTCGGTAAATTGCCATGTCATAACAAACGTGTTTTCATCCGTCCAGGCACCACTAGCGGCTACGCGGCTGGATGTCCCCGGCTTTTTAGGACTGGGTACCAGATTGGGCGGAGTGCCGGGCATGGTCGTCCTGCCATCTGTCCACCGGCCAATACCAGCCGTGATGGCGTGTGTGCCGCTTTCGTCCTGTACTTTAAAGAGACACGTATTCTTGTCGAAAGTCAGCGATACGGTCTGGACCTTCAGGTCGTTCGGCTCCAGCCTGAATAGCTTACCCGATACGGTCGCCTGTAGGGGTGAGGGAGCCGGCTGAGTAGATAATGGCATCTCCAGCGAAGCCATCTTCTGTTTTAGCTTAGTCTGTGCCGTAGGGTTAGTCGATAGCGCACCCGATTTCATCGCCGGCAGCAGGATGCTCCAGATCTGGTTGAGCGTCGCCTGCATATTAGCGGTTTCGCTCGTGATGGCAACCACCGCATCCTGTTCAGGCATTACCACGCAGTATTGCCCGTAAGCTCCATCACCCCGGTAGCTGTTGTGCCGACAGCGCCAAAACTGATAGCCATAGCCCTGATGCCAATCGCTTTCCGGATTTAACTTAGTAGTACCGGAGCCGGGCGTAGTCGATTGCACCTGAAACGAGGTAGCATTGTTCACCCACGCTTCGGGTACCAGGCGCTTGCCGTTCCACATGCCTTTCTGCAGGTACAACTGGCCGAACTTGGCAATGTCCTCTGTTTTGAGACTTAGTCCCCAGCCGCCGGTGTTGATCTCCTGCGGATTGGAATCCCAGGTAGCACCCGTAATGTCCAGCGGTCCAAACAAGCGGGGTGTCAGGTATTGCAACACCGTTTGGCCGGTTATCTTCTGTAATATGGCGGAGAGCATGAACGTAGCGCCACTGTTATACACAAAATAGGTACCCGGCTGATGCTCGACCGGCAGAGCCAGGAAGTTCCTGATCCAGTTATCACTGGATCTCATGGTTCCCGAGGTATCCTTATCATGCCCCGTCGACATAGTCAGCAAATCTTTGACGCGCATGGCCGCCAGATTAGGACCGACGTTTTCGGGTGTATCGTTCGGGAAGAAGGAAATAACCCGATCGTCCACATTCAGTAGTTTTTCGTTTACCGCCAGCCCAATGGCCGTTGAGGTAAAGCTCTTACTCAGCGAATACAGGGTATGTTTCAGCTCCGGTGCATACGGTGCCCACCAGCCTTCAGCCACTACCTTGCCGTGTCGAACGATCATCAGGCTGTGCAATCCGGCATTGTTCTTTTCCAGCGATTCGACCAGCGCCAGAATGTCGGCGGAGGCTATGCCCTCGGCTTCCGGCGTACTGCGCACGAGCTTAGAACCGGTACGCGCCACCGCCCAGGCCGAACCCGGCAACGTGGAGGCTATACCCAGGCCAGCGACCCCCAAGCCCAGGTGTTTCAGAAACTCACGACGATTAGCTTTCATGAAGTAAGGGTTAGGGTATTTGTTAATCAGAGAGCGAAAACTACGGCTAATCTACTTAACCTGCAATTTCCGCTCCGCTCGTCCGCGTTATAAACGCGGACGAGCACAGGCACAGGACGAGCACAAGGCCGCTTTAAGCTTCTACCGTTACCTGTTGGGCCGTACCGTTCGGGTTGGAGGCTGCCTGGGCCACCGGCTCTACCGTAACAATTACGTATTTCGAGGTGGGTGTATTGCTGATGTAGGCGACACTGGCCACCGGTACCAGTACGTTGGCTTCGGGGTAATAAGCGGCTACGTTACCCCTTGGAATGTCATACGGGATGGCGATGAATTTCTCCAGCTTCCGCTGTTGCCCTTCATAATGGCTGGTAATGTTAACGAGCTGTTGCTTGCCGATCCCCCGCTCCTGCATGTCCTGCTGGTTCATGAAGATGACCCGTCGTTCGCCATGCACACCCCGGTAGCGGTCGTTGTAATCGTATATAGTGGTATTGAACTGATCGTGGCTGCGGATGGTCATCAGGACCAACTGCCCCGGCTCAAGTACGTGCCTGGTCATTTCGGTTACCGTAAAATTCGCCTTTGCGTTTTCGGTTGTGAAGTTGCGTTCGCGGGGGCCGTTGGGCAGGTAAAAGCCGCCGGGCATTCGAATCTTCTCGTTGAACTTATCAAAGCCCGGCACCACACGGGCCACGGCATCCCGAATACGGTCGTAATTGTCGGTAAAGCCCTGCCAGTCTACCATACTTCGGCTCCCTAAGGTCGCCATGGCTATACCGGCGATGATGGCAACTTCGCTTTTCATTTCGCCTTCCAGCGGCTTCAGAACACCCATGTTGATGCTCACTACACCCATGGAGTTTTCGCAGGAAGTAAACTGATGCCCCGACGCCTGCCTGTCAATGTCCAGATGCGTCAGCGTTGGCAGGATCAGCGACAGATCACCGGTGACGAGATGCCCCCGATTGAGTTTGGTGCTGACAAAAACCGTCATCCGCAGCTTACGCATACACTCGGCTACAAATTCCGTATCGGGAGAGGCCGACAGGAAGTTGCCGCCCAGGCTTACAAACACCTTGATCTTGCCTTCATGCATGGCTTTAATAGACTCTACCGTGTCGAGACCGTGCTCGCGGGGCGGCTGGAAGTTAAATGCTTTCTCCAGCGCATCCAGAAAGGCTTTATGCGGCCGTTCCCAGATACCCATGGTGCGGTCGCCCTGCACGTTGGAGTGACCGCGTACCGGACAAACACCTGCGCCGGGTATACCGATGGCCCCTTTCAGCAGGTGCAGGTTGACAATCTCCTGGATGCTCATCACCCCGTTTTTCTGCTGGGTAAGACCCATGGCCCAGCAGGTGATGATTTTCTGCCTGGGCGCTATCAGGTTGGCCGCTTCCAGCAATTGCCCCCGCGACAGGCCACTGATCTCCTCAATATCTTCCCAACTGGTGTTCCGGATATTTTCCAGGAACGCTCCGTAGTTGGCGGTATACTGCCGGATAAATTCATGATCGATCACGGTGCCGGGGCTCCTTTCTTCGGCTGCCAGCAGGTGCTTCAGAATACCCCGCAACACGGCCATATCACCGTTGATCTTCACCTGTAGATATAAATCGCTGATTTTGGTCCCACTGCTCAACAGGGCGCCCACCGCTTTGATGGGGTTCATGAAGTCCTGCGGATTTTTGAAATGATCGAGCCCAGTTTCGTGCAGTGGGTTAACAGCAATAATTTTGGCCCCATTTTTCTTCGCCATTTGCAGCGCGGTGAGCATGCGGGGGTGGTTGGTGCCGGGGTTCTGCCCCATGATTAGTATCACCTCTGCTTCGTGAATGTCATTCAGCGTTACCGATCCTTTACCTAAGCCAATGGTCGGGCTGAGCGCCGAACCGCTGCTCTCATGGCACATGTTGGAGCAGTCGGGCAGGTTATTGGTGCCAAACTGGCGCACAAAAAGCTGGTACAGAAACGCTGGTTCGTTGGGCACTTTGCCCGAGGTATAAAAAACGGCTTCATCCGGCGAATCCAACGCATTCAACTCATCAGCAATCAATTTAAACGCATCTGGCCAGGCAATCTGCCGGTAATGGGTATCGCCTTTGCGGAGAAGCAGCGGGTGCGTCAGGCGGCCGGTATTATTCAGGTCGCGGTCGGTCATGTGCGACAGTTCGACCACGCTATGCCTGGCGAAGAAGTCCGGATCGGCCCGGCGCGTATCGGCATCGGAGGCCGTCGCTTTTGCCCCGTTCTCGCAGAACTCGGCGACCGATCGGTCACCGTCCGGGTCCGCCCAGGCGCAGGACGAGCAGTCGAAGCCGTCTTTCTGGTTGAGCTTCAACAGGGCGTGCGTACCACGACCCACCCCGGCCTCTCCCCACGAAAACGCTATAGACTTATATACAGCAGGTACGCCAGCCGCTGTTTTGGCCGGTTTGGTGAGTCGCAGCCCGGTAAATGCTTCGGGTGGCTGAGCCAGCACCGGGAATTTATGTTTGGCGTTCACGGTATCAGGTGCGGGCGGAAGATGGGTATCGGCATTTGGCTTACCGGCCGGGTTATAATGGTCGTTTGTGCGCTCAGTGCCCTGGCTGGGTCGGTCACCGCTTTGGGGTTGATTAACAGCTCCCTGTTCGGCCGGGTTGCTGGGTTGAGATAGGTTATTAGGGGATTTTTCCATAACTCATAAGCGCCGTATAATGGGAACGGCACCATTTATGTAAACGGATGGACAACAGCTAAGGTTTACCCGCATGTATCGCTGTGTTTAGCGTTGGCAGGCACGTCGTTACACGCTACGCAAAGGCTCAGCATAGGCTGTTTACAACCTCAGCCGAATACCGCGTCTACTTAGAGCACCGGCAAACCATACACACAGCAGCGCGAACACCAGCGACTTCAGCAACCCAACAACTCCGGTGAGCAGGAACGCCGGCAGGCTAAGGTCGGCCAGCACCACAACTGCGTAGGCGAAATAAGGGATCAGGTAGCACAGCAACGTATCGGTGCCGCCCGGTTTGATAAGGCTGAACCACGACGCTTTGCTGCGCAGGTCGGCCAGCCAGTAAACGGCCATGAATGCCAGTATGGTGAAAGCACTGCACACAAACAGCCACGGTGGAGTAGCTCTGATTTTGGAGATGTCCCAAAAGGTACGGGTATAAAAGCCCAGGATGAGCAACGCGGCCACGCTGCCGCCCAACACCAGCATCAGCAAACGATTATCGTGCTGCTTTCGATAGTGTTGAAAAATAAGTGTGGTCAGAATGCCGCCCAGCGTAAACGCCGGTAAGGTTCCACCAATGATGGCGTTGGGCAATACCTTTAGCAGACTTTCTTTTGGAATCAAATGCGCGCTGGAAATTATACTGAGCGCACAGAACACCAGCCATACCAGTACAAGCGGAACAAACTTACCCCGGGTGAAGGTATAGCTTAGCGCCCCGACCAGATACGACCAGCCGATCAGGCCCAGAATACCCCACCAGTACGTAGAAAACCGGTTAACGCCCTCGCCCTCGCCACCCCGGTACAGAAACGCCAGCGTGAGCAGGATGCCTACACCGGCAAACTGCGCAAGCCGGACTGCCCACGCATTGGCTGTTTTCGGGTATACGTTCCAGATCAGAATAAAGGAAAGACAGGACAGCGAATACCATACCACCCGCTGCATTCCGGTGGCTTGGGCATTAATATATTCGCCGTTTACCAGAAACAAGCCCATTACCAGCAATGCCAGCGTCCGGCTGCCAATGTGTACCAATAATTGGTAGCTCTTATCGCCCTTCTGCCGGCGGGCACTTACCGAAAAGGGTATCGACATGCCGACGATAAACAGAAAAGCCGGGAAAATGGTATCGGCAAAACCCAGCCCATCGGCATCGGCAGAGACATGCTCCAGCCAGGTCGGGATATTCGTCAGCGACCATAAATCATTAACGAAAATCATCAGCACCATAGTAATGGCCCGGAGTATGTCGATGGAGGCAATTCGGGCCGGGGGGGGCTGTAGCGCAGAGCCGGCAGTGGGTGTAGTAGCGGTAGGGTTTACCATGCTGTTTGGGAGACGATTGTCTCGGTTTAAGCTATAATTTACGGGAAAAGTACAATCCAAAATTGAAAATGTAAATTGCTTTGCCTTAACTTGAATGCCTTTATACCGAAGGCAGTAACTGAGTACCTCGTTTTGCCTTTCCTCCTTAACAGTCCTTTGCCCATGAAACAGAAAACGCTAACGCTTAGCCTTGTAGTAGCCGGTTTACTCCCCTGGCTATCTTTGTCCTTTACCTCAATGTACCCAGGACCTGATCCGGCGGTCAAAGCCAAACTGGCGGCTGAGATTGAAAAATCGATTAAAACAGAGTTGCTGAATAAATGGTATCCGCAGGCGGTCGATCAGGAATATGGCGGCTTTCTCAGCACCTTTACCTACGACTGGAAACCTTCGGGCGCGCAGGATAAAATGATTGTAACCCAGGCCCGCCACATTTGGTCCAATGCCAAAGCGGCTCAACTATTTCCGGAAGAATCGCACTACCTGACCAGCGCCCGGCATGGCTATCTGTTTCTCCGCGATAAGATGTGGGACAAAACCCATGGCGGGTTCTACACGCTGGTTGATCGGCAAGGTAATGCCAAACGGGGAGCCAACGGCTCATTACAAAAAACTGCCTACGGCAACGCCTTTGCTATTTACGGACTGGCGGCTTATTACCAGTCATCCGGCGACACCAGTGCCCTGAACCTGGCGAAGAAAACCTTTTTGTGGCTGGAGCAGCACAGCCATGACCCCAGATACAAAGGTTATATTCAGGATCTGGCCGAAGATGGTACCCCGCTGAAACGCACCGCTGATACGCCGGTAACCTCAACAGTAGGCTATAAAGACCAGAACAGTTCTATTCACCTGCTGGAGGCTTTTGCCGAACTATACCAGGTTTGGCCCGACCCGCTGGTGCGCGAACGCCTACAGGAAATGCTGGTGCTGATTCGCGATGTTATTGTTACTCCCACAGGCTACCTCACCCTGTTCCTCACCCCCGATCTAAAACCCATTTCCTTCCGTGACCAGCCCGAAGAGGAAATCAGGAAGCACTACTACCATATTGACGAAGTTTCGTTTGGGCACGACATTGAGACGGCCTTCCTGCTGCTGGAGGCCTCGCACGTGCTGGGACTGGAGCATGATGCCAAAACCATGCAGATTGCCAAAAAAATGGCCGATCACACCATCCGGACGGGTTTCGATCCCGGTGTGGGGGGCATCTACGATGGCGGCTACTACTTCAAGGGTAAAGACAACATCACCATCATCCGCGAAGGCAAAAACTGGTGGGCACAGGCCGAAGGACTCAATACCCTGTTGATGATGGCCGACTTGTACCCTAACGACCCGCTTAACTATTTTAGCCGGTTTCAGCAGCAGTGGGACTATATTGACAAATACGTAATTGACCACGAATACGGTGAGTGGTTCCAGGGCGGCATTGATAAAGAGCCGAAGCAAAAGACGGCCTTGAAAGGACAAATCTGGAAGGCCTCGTACCACCAGTTCCGGTCGCTTTTCAGCGTATTGCAGCGCCTGCGCCCGGATACAGCCCCGCCGACCGTACCCAAAAATGTAAAGGTCAGCGCAACGGGAAACGCTATGCTGGTAAGCTGGGATAAATCGACGGATAATCGCAATCTGATCGGCTATAATATTTACCAAAATGGTAAAAAGATCGGCTTCACCCCGCTGACCAGCTTCGCTGTACCCGATGCCAGTAAGCAAAAAGGCAGCAAAGTAACCGTGCGGGCCGTCGATTTTCAGGGGAATCAGTCGGGAGTGAGCATGGTAGCCTCGCTTTAAAAACTACAGACAACAAATACGAATGGAAAACCAGTCTTTACCGGCTCCGCCGGGTATATTGCCAAACCGGCTGGGCTTGGTGTCGGCGGAAGAAATCGGCCTCGCCGAATTTGAAGGCTTTCTGAAAGCAGAAATACTCTTGACCGAGCAGCTAACCGGCCGCACCCGATTTACAGCCCGGTATATCCTGGACATGCATAAACTGGCGCTGGGAGATCTGTATTCCTTTGCCGGCAAATGGCGGGATGTGAATATCTCAAAAGGTGGGTTTGTCTTTGCCGCTGCGCAGTTTCTGCCCCGCATCATGCAGTTGTTTGAAACCGATATGCTGAACAGGGCACCCAATCGCTATATCGACCGGCAGCAGCTTGTCCGTGATATAGCCGTCGTTCATGCCGAACTGTTGTTTATCCATCCGTTTCGGGAGGGAAACGGACGAACGGCCCGGATGCTGGCCAATCTGATGGGCCGGAAGCAGGGGCTGAGTGCGTTGCACTGGGAACGGATTGCTCCCAATGAGGGGGCTACCATTTTGTTTGAGGAATATGTAGGGGCCGTTCAACAGGCTGCCGACCAAAACTATACGCCGATGGAGTGCATTATCGGGGCGATTTTGCCAGCGTAGCCTCTACCCGTTGGCGCACGGCGGTGGCCTGCTCCGGCGTAATGACAATTTTCTCAATGCGGCACGAAGCCACCACCGACCGCAAAATATCGGCGCGAACCGCAGCCTGATCTGTTTTCTGTTTTACCGATTTCATAGTTACGAATTTACATGATTTTCTGCGTACGAACTCCGTTTTACCGGTTATTATCCGCCATCGGCCTCTTGAGTCTCTACACGATTATACTTGGTACGCAAGCCTGTGGACAACCGCCGGCCACCAAAAAACAAGCAACGCGGCCGGTGCAGGTACCAATCGCCTACTCTACCGATCAACAGCTTTTAGCCAAAGGGCAGCAGTTGTTTCAGCAGAACTGCTCAGCCTGCCATAACTTTCTGCAAAAGGGTATTGGTCCGAATCTGGCTCAGGTAACGGCGGAGGTATCGCCCCAGTGGCTGAAAAAATTTATCCATAATGCACCGGCCGTGATTGCCAGTGGTGATGCCCGAGCGACTAAGTTGTATAAGGAGTACCAGCAATACATGCCGGCCTTCGCCAGCCTGCGTGATGCCGACCTGCATGCGCTTATGTCATTCATCCACAGTCGGCAGAAAAGCGCAGCCGGCCCGGCAGACGATAAAAGGCTGGGTGATGCGCTGAAAGATCCAATCCCCACAAAAATACAGAAGTCGGGCCTGCGGCTCAACCTGGAGAAAGTGACTACGGCACCGGCTACCGCCGATCAGGTACCACTGGCCCGCATCACCAAAATGGGCGTATTGCCCGGTGCTAGTGGCCAGAAAGACCGGCAGTTTATTGTCGACCATCGGGGGCAACTGTACGAGATGGAGGATAATCAGTTGCGGCTCTTCATGGACATGAACAAGGAGCGTGCCGGCTTCATCAACAAACCCGGCCTGGCGACGGGTTTCGGCAGTTTTGCCTTCCATCCGGAGTTCTACAGGAATGGACTGCTGTACACCACCCATACCGAAAAAGCCAAGGCGGCTCCGGCCGATTTTGCTTACGCCGACTCCATTAAGGTGACGCTGCAATGGGTATTGACCGAATGGAAGATGAACAACCCTACCAGCCCTGCGTTCAACGGCACCGGCCGGGAACTGTTTCGGGTCAACATGGTATCACCCATTCACGGGATGCAGGAAATCACCTTTAACCCGCTGGCGAAGCCGGGCCGCCCCGACTACGGCCTGCTGTACATTGGCATAGGCGATGGCGGAGCGGCCGAAAACGGTTTCTATTTTATCTGCAACGACAACACCAACATCTGGAGTTCGGTCCTGCGCATCGACCCCCAGGGCAAAAACAGCCGCAACGGCCGCTACGGCATACCGGCAACTAATCCATATGCCAACAGCACGAACCCGGCGGTGAAGAAGGAGGTATTCTGCCGGGGTTTCCGCAACCCCAACCGCATTTGCTGGGCACCCGACGGCAAGATGCTGATTACCGACATTGGCCACGCCAACGCCGAAGAATTGAATATAGGCATAGCCGGGGCCGACTACGGCTGGCCGGAGCGGGAAGGTACGTTTGTCATTAACCACCGGGGCAAAATGGCGAATGTGTATGCGCTACCTCAAAAGGAGCGTACCTACACCTATCCCGTTGCTGAGTACGACCACGACGAAGGCAACGCCATTTCCGGCGGCTTTGTCTACACCGGTACCGCCATTCCCGAACTGGCCGACAAATACATCTTCGGCGACATCGTAAACGGCCGCGTCTTTTACGTCGATAGCCGTCAGTTGAAGCTGGGCGAACAAGCCACCGTGCAGGAACTGGACATCCAGCTAAACGGAGCCGTAACCGATTTCCGCACCCTCAGTGGCAGCAAGAAAACCGACCTCCGCTTTGGCCAGGGCCTTAATCAGGACCTGTATCTGTTCACCAAAGCCGATGGCGCTATTTATAAGGTGGTGGGGAGTAGTATGGTAAAGTAGCTTGATATAGAAACAGCAAGGGCGGCCCGATTAATACCCGGCCGCCCTTGCTGTTTTTCGCTGATACCTATTTAAGCGGTTGATACAAGACTTTCCGGTTATCTACCCGGATGACCAGCCGGCAATCACCTACCTGACCGCGGGTTTCGTCGCATATACCGTCGTGGAATGCCGGGAACCGCCGGCCGTCTTCTGTCTGTACCGCAAATTTCACCAGGAACGTGTCGTTCAGGCGCAATGCCGATAAGGTAGACCCTACAGCGGCAACGGCTTCAGACGCCTTGATGGTAACTGTTGAGGGCAGGGTTGTTACCGTTCGCAGCAGTTTATCCGTATCTGTAATGCGGCTAGGCAGCGGGGCCAGGGCGGCTCCCGGATACTGGCAGTTAACGCCGTTGCCGCAGGCGGTCATGGCCGCCGTAAGCGTCACTCGTGGAGCATTCAGACCAACCCATACCTCAACGGCTTTTACCGGTACGTTCCGACCAAAGTCTTCTCCGCGCAGCTCAAACTCAAACTCAGCATTAGCTAGGTTATTTACGTCGAAATACGCTTTGTCAGCATTTACTTTAGCCACGGCCACCGCGCCGTTGGGAGCCGGCAGAATGGGGTCTTTGGTCTGGCAGGCATCCAGATAGAGCCAGGTGATGAGCGACAGAAAATAAAGTATGTTGCGATTCATATGAGTACAAGTTAGTGGTGATTACAAATCCCAGAATACAGGCTTGGTTAACTGGTTCTGCGCCGGGGCGTTGCTGTTGGTAGTGAGCTCACGCAGCGAATAGGTAAACCGCAGCGGGAATGGGTTCAACGGCGAGATGGGTGCCATCAGTGTCGGCAGACCCGTACGCCGGTAGTCGTTGTACGATTCAATGCCGTTACCGAACATGGCAATGTACTTCTCGGTCATCACCACGTTAAGCTTACCGGCATTATCGGCCGCATCAAACTGCGCCAGCCGGTTATTTACGAACGCCGTAATGATAGCTGCCGACAGTGGGGTCCCAGAATTACCGGCCGACTGCACAAAGCTGTTGATGCTGTTCAGGTTGGCGGTAATGGCGTTTTGCAGGTAAGTGCGGGCGTTCCCCTGCGTACCAAGTGTCAGGGCGGCTTCGGCCAGAATGAAGTTTACCATCGTGTTGGTAATCATCGGGAAAATACCGGCTCCTGATCCATCGGTTGTACCCACTACACGGTGAGCGGCCGGGCTGTTGGTGCCAACATTGGTCAGGAACTGGTTTGTTGTCGGCAAGCCGGTAATAGGATTGTTGTCGTACAGCCCGCCGTAGGGGTAAATACCAAACGTAGCCCGCACGGCATTATCGGCCGGCGCGCCGGTGGGGTCACCTGTATAGCGACCACCATAACCGTTGCTGGTACGGGTGAAGCTCACGCCGGCATTGTTGGTCTGGCGGTATACGTAATAGCGCAGGCGCGGGTCGTCGGTGTTATAGAGCCGCTCCATAAAGCCCTGGTCCATCCAGAAATCTTTGGTAGCCCGGTAATCACTGATATGGATCGGATGCCGGTTCTGGGGCGTCTCGGTCGAGCCAAAGCGGAAGGTAAAATCCTGCGTGTTGGTGCTGATCAGGTTATTGCCGGCAATTAGCGCGTTGATGTCCCGGATAACACGGTCTTTTTCGGCCGGAATCAGCCGGATCTGGTTAAGCAGCTTCAGCTTCAGGCTATTCCCCATCCGAATCCAAAGGGTACGGTCGCCCCGGTAAATGATGTCGCTGTTGCCGGGTGAGAGATACGGCGTTTTGTTCAGATCGGCAATGCCTTCGTCGATCAGAGCAAACACGGCCTTATAAATATCCTCGCCCTTGTCGAACTTGGGGTTGAGGTTACCTTCGCCACCGGATGCTTCGGTAAACGGTACGTCGCCCCACAGATCTACCATGATGCTGTAGATATACGCTTTTTCCAGTTTGGCAATGCCAACATAGCCCCACTGGCTGCGCTCTGTCCCCTGCTTGATTACCAGTTCAATATCGGTCAGCGCTTCGGCGTACAGGTTGTTCCAGGCGGTCTGGAAGGTAGTGCCGCTAAAGTCGAACCGGCTGGACAGGTTCTGAGTCGCGTGCTGCATAACCACCGTTGAAACCCGGTTGAGCGCACTGCCGCCGATCTGAATGCCCATTGATACTTGCGTAGCGGGCAGCAGGAGGTCTAAAACCGGTTGAGCGGGCGTATTCGGGTCGACGTTGATGTCTAGAAATTTATTGCAACTGCTAGTCAGCACCGCCAGAACTACGGCCGTACTGAGGGTAAGAAATTTTTTCATAGTTCGGATTAACAAAGTAGCTACGGCTGTTGACCATTAAAATGTTACGCGCAGGTTAACACCAAGTCGACGGGTGGTCGGGATGGCAACCAGATCAAATCCCTGGGCATTACCCACACCCAGCGAGTTTACTTCCGGATCGAAGTTCATATACCTGGGGAAGTTAGGTGCTTTGTACCACAGGTTGCGGCCGGTAAGCGAAAGCGATAAAGAGCCGAACGGCGTTTTTGCCAGCCAATTGGTCGGTAACTGGTAAGCCAGACCTACTTCACGCAACCGGAATACAGTACCGTCGAAAACCCGGAATTCATCGGCCGTACCCTGGCTACCCGCAAATGCCCCGGTTCCGAAAAAGAACTCGTTCACCGAAATGGGGATGTTGTTCGGCTGCTTTTTGCCATCGGCGGTCAGAATAGGCTTTTTCGTGTTGGGATCACCCAATACACCCGGCGGCACCAGCACCTGATAGCGGTCTTCGTTGTCACGCGTTACGCCCCGGCTCAGCATCTCCGATACCGAAATAGACAGGATATCGCCCCCTTGTTTCCAGTCGAACAGGAAATTGAACGTAAAACCTTTGTAAGTGAAGGTGTTGGTCAGGCCAAGGATAAAGTCCGGATTGGGGTTACCCACGGGTCCCTGCCGGTCGGCCAGAATGGCTTTTCCCGTCAGCGGATTGATGAGCAGGTTACGCTCGTCGTCGCGGAGATAGTAATCACCCCGAATCTGCCCATATGGCTGACCGACTACGTGAATGCTGCTCATCGAAGCGGTTATGCCGCTGTATGTCAGCTCTGTAGGACCGCCCAGATCCAGCACCAGGTTGCGGTTACGGGTAAAGGCCGCGTTGATGTTCCATTTAAAACCGTTGGGAAGCTGCACCGGTGTTGCGTCTATTCCTAATTCAATGCCCTGGTTTTGCACTTTACCCAGGTTTACCACTCGTGAGGTGTAGCCCGACGAGGGGGCTACATCGACGGTAAAAATCTGGGCTGTACTGGTCTTCCGGTAGAACGTAAAGTCTACGCCAACCCGGTTGTTCAGGAAGCGGAGTTCGGTGCCGGTCTCAAACTCACGGATAAATTCGGGCTTAAGCGTACTGCTACCCAGCCGGTTGCTTTGCGTCATGGTATTCACACCGTTGAAGGGAGCGGCATTGTCGATGGGCGAGGGGTTCGTATACGTGGGATTGATGTTAAACAGCGTTTGGGTCTGGTACGGACTGGCTTCGTTACCCACCACCGTATAACCTACGCGTACTTTTCCGAACGAGAGTGCCGGTATTTTGACCAGGTCAGTAAAGACGAGCGAGCCATTGGCTCCGGAATAAAAGTAGCTTCGGTTTCCCTTGGGCAGCGTCGACGAAATGTCATTCCGGGCCACCAGGTTCAGGAACGCGAAGTTGCGGTAGGCCAGGGAGAAATCACCAAAAAACGCAACGAATCGCTGCTTGAGCAGGTTACCACCGTTGGTAAGCTGAGTGCGGGTGTTGTCCAGGTCGTTGATGCCTGGCACAATAATGCCGTCGCCAAAGACGACCTGCCGATCGGTCATCCGCTGGTTGATGTTCTGCCCTACAATGGCCCGCAGGTTCCAGTCATCATTGAAACTCTTGTCGGCCGTAATCAGGAGGTTGCCGTCGAGTTCCTGGCGGTAGATGTTATCGTCAGTTACGTTTCCGTTCGGGAAGAGTTCGCCACCGCGCCCGTTCACGCTGCGCCGGCGGTCGGTATAGGCATTAAAGCCGGCCGTATACTGGACGTTCAGCCACGAAAGCGGATCAAAACCGAGGGTAAATTTGCCGAAATAGCGGTCGACCTTACTGGTGAAGGGGCTGTTATTGACAGACCAGTATGGGTTGTCGATACCGGCCCTGTCGTAGATGCTACCACCTGTCAGCGGATTGGCGTAAGGGTAATTGGTCAGGTCATAGCTGGTGGGTGTCCAGGGCAGAATTTCAATGGCCGACGGCCCACTCCCGTTCGAGGCTGCCAACTGGGGTGACCGCTGATCGGTATTCACGTAGTTCATCGACCCATTGATATAGAATCCGTTGTCGAGCTGCGCGTTACCGCCGATGTTGAAACTGGTGCGGGTGATGGTGTTAAACGGCACAATACCGTTGTTGGACGTGCGCGAAAAACCGGCTGTCATACTGCTTTTTTCGCTGCCGCCCGAGATAGACAGGGCATTTTCGTAGACATGGCCTTTCCCGTAGAAGTTGTCGTAATTCTGCTGGGCAAACGACTGGTATTTCACTTTTTTGCCAACCAACTCCGGGAATACCGACGGAAAGCGAACCCCTAGTGGGTGCAGGGTGGAGTCGAAGGCGGTGTACGGTGCGCCCCACGATCCAAATACACCATATCGCGTATCCCACTCGGTTCCCTGGCCATACGAGGTCTGAAACTCAGGTCGTCCGGCAATGCTCTCCTGGGAGTAAGATGTATTATAGGCTATTTCGAGACCTTTCCGCGTTTTCTTGCGTCCGTTCTTGGTTGTGATAATAATGGCTCCATTGGCAGCCCGCGAACCGTATAACGCTGCGGCTGCGGCTCCTTTCAGCACGGTCATTGTTTCGATGTTGTTGGGGTCGAGGTCAAACGCCCGGTTGGTGAACGTAGCCCCACCCGAATAGCCGCCATCGGTATTAAAGGTCGAGTTATCGAACGGAACACCGTCGACTACAAACAGTGGCTGGTTGTTATTGGAGAGCGAAGAGTTACCGCGAATGGTAATGTTGGTAGCTCCTCCGGCGGCCCCGCCTGAGCTCTGGATGTTTACCCCGGCCACTTTGCCCGTCAGCGCCCGCAGAGGGTCCGGTTCGGATACCTGCGCCAGTTTGGCACTACTTATGGTTGACACCGAATACCCCAGCGCTTTTTTTTCGCGGGCAATCCCCACGGCCGTTACGACTACTTCCGATAACTGCCGGGTATCGGCTTTGAGCGCAAGGTCGATCTGGCTGCGGTTACCGATTGGCACCTCCTGCGCCTGAAAGCCGATGGAGGAGAAAACCAGCGATTTGCCATCGGCCGGTACGTTGATCTGATAACTGCCGTCCGGGCCGGTAATCACGCCGACGGTCGTTCCTTTTACGGTCACCGAAACGCCGGGCTGTGCGGTATTATCTTCGGCGGAGGTGACTTTGCCGGTGATACTTCGGGCTTGTCCGAACAAGAGCGACGGCACAAGCCAAAGCCCCACCAATAGAAAGCATACGTGTTTCATACGCTACGGATAGGTTTTTAATAATAAGTTTTATTGTCTACTATAAGACCGTATAAAATTTTACATTTATTCATCATGATGCAAGTATTCTTTTGATGTATTCATAAAAAGCAAAATTTTTTCTTGTAATAGTTCAGTGTTGCCATAGACGTATATTCATTAGGGATGGCTTTGGTATAAGGAGGGTTACCCTGGTAAACTTAGGCTGAGGCTTGCCTGCACCCGTACATTTGCGCCATATTAGCCGCCGAAACTGGTTTCCTATGACAAAAAATCTTCGGTTTGGATGCTTGTGTCTGCTGTTAGCCACAGCCGCTACGCAGGCACAGCATATGCCCGGCCTGATGGGCAGCAACTACGGTGGTGTTTACCGAATACTGCAAAACCCCTCCGCCGTGGCGGGTTCCCGCTATCGCTATCAGGTCGTTGGAACCATTGGCTCCAGCATCACCAACCGGTACTTCCGCCAAATGGCCACCAATGATTTTCTCCACATCATTCGAATACCATACAGCGATAAGCTGTACCGGGACTTACAATCGATCGGCTCTTTGACCGAAGCTCCCCGCCATACGGTAACGTCCGAGATCATTGGTCCTTCCGTATTATTCAGCCCGGACCGGCGGCAGGCGTTTGCTCTGCACACCCGGATGCAAAGCTTTGTATACGGGCAGGCCCTGCCGTTACCCCTGACCCGCGCCTATGGATACGGTTTGTACGATCGGCGGGTAACACCTGGTTCGGGCGCATTGAATGCCACTATAGCTCAGCAGCAGTACGCTGAAGTGGGCCTTACCTATGGTCTGCGGGTATTTGAAGGCAAATGGCACCGGCTGAGTGTGGGGGCTACCGGTCGGCGGCTGTTTGGTGGCGTGTACCGTCAGTTACAGCTAACGGGTAATTACCGGATTCAACAGGATGTTACCGACGAAAAGTCACTGGTGCTGGACCGCTTTCAATACGTACTGAACAGCACCGCACCCCGGCAGGAGTTCCAGCTTTCGGCACCCGGCTATGGTACCGGCTGGGCGTTTGACGCGGGCGTGACGTACGAAATCGGTAAAGAAATTAGCGGTCGTGCCTACAATGCCGAAACGCCCTTTGCCGACCTTCGACCCGCCTACCTGCTCCGCTTATCGGCTGCTGTTATGAATAGCGGCAGCCTGCGCTTTTCGGGTAGCCAGAGCCGCGAGCTAAGCGGGAATTCGACCCGCACGGTACTCTTTCAAAAAGACCTTGACCGCTTAGGAGATGATATTGTGAGTCAGTTTCCTACGGTAGCTCCCGGCGCGCCCTCCGAACGGCCCGGCGGTGCCATGACCATTGAACTACCCGGCATGCTGCATTTGGAAGCCGATCTGCGGCTGGCCCGTTCCTTTTACCTCAACGGAACGTACCTGAAAAACATGAGTGCTGTTTCGGGCAGCACGGCGTCCATGCCGGACCGGCTTATTGTTACCCCCCGTTTTGAAGATGCCGATGCTGAAGTGGCTTTTCCGGTATCCATTATCGACGGTAATCAGCGGGTAGCGGTAGGTATGTCGGCCCGAGTAGGCCCGCTGGCGCTGGGATTCAGCAACCTCACCAGCATGCTCCATAAAAACGGCGACCACCGCGGCACCTACGCCTGGGTTGGGCTGTCGTTCTGGGGCTGGCATAAGGAGTAGTTTGAGGTTTGAGCGGGGCCGTCCGGCGGTTTGAAGTTGCTTTGCTTATTCAAACATTGGTGGCTCTACCTAACTACATACTTCAGACTTGTTCTACATGAAAGAACTTGACATCCGCCTTCACGGCTTGTAGTAACTCCGTCGTACGTTCGGGGCGGGCATCGGTGATGAGGAGCTGGCCGAATACGCCTTTGTCCATGAGCTGAATGAGCTTGCCGATGCGCCGGTCGTCGAGTTTGTCGAAGATGTCGTCCAGCAGCAGAATGGGTTTGGTGCTTTTCTCGGCTTGTAGCTGGTCGAACTGGGCCAGTTTCAGCGCGATCACAAAGGTCTTTTGCTGCCCCTGCGAGCCGAACTTCTTCAGGGCCACACCACCAATTTCAAACACAAAATCATCTTTGTGAATGCCTTTGGTGGTGCGTTGCAGCATAATATCCCGGTTGCGGTTTCGCCGGAAGTCCTTGGCGAACTCCTCGTTGCCCACCTCCGATTCGTAGATGATGTCTACCGTCTCGCGCTCCTGGCTCAGGTAGGCATAGTGCTTCCGGAACGAGGGCAGAAATTCGGTGACGAAGCGTTTCCGGCGCTCGTAGATGCGTTGGGCTAGTTGCAGCAGCGGCTCGTTGTAGGTTTCCAGCAGTTCCTCATCCAGGTAGTTACGCTCGGCAAAAAGCTTGAGCAGGCTGTTGCGTTGTTTCAGTACCTGCTGGTACATGAGGTAATCGCGCAGGTATTCGGGGTCGAGTTGGGAGAGGACCCCGTCGAAAAAATGTCGGCGGTCTTCGCTGTGTTCGCGCACCAGGTCGGTATCGTTAGGGGCCATAAGCACCACCGGAAACCGGCCGATATGCTCGCTTACACGCTCATATGGCTTTTTATCCGCCAGCAGCATTTTGCGCTGTCCCCGCTGGAGACTGATGGTTATCTGGGTGTTGCGATTTTCCTTGCTAAACACACCGTCGACAATGAAAAAATCGGCCTGATGATTAATGCTGAGAGCATCCTGATTATGAAAGGCACTCTTGCTTAACGATAAAAAGTATACCGCATCCAGTAGATTGGTCTTCCCGCTGCCGTTTGGCCCGACAATTACGTTCACCTGCCGTCCAAAGGTAAATTGGGCATCTTCGTAATTCTTAAAATTAGTCAGGCTTAGTTTTTCCAAATGCATCGGTATGGTTGTTAGCGGGATAATGTGTAATTTCGCGGCCGCCGATATGCCGGACTTTCCGGTGTGAGTAGGCCGCTATTGGCAACAAAGATACAGGTCGTTTGTTCATCTAACCGACAGGTCGTATCTGCTGATTACACTGAATATATACTCATGGCAAGCGTCAAAGAGAAAAAGAAACCAGGCGACGATTCGCCGACTGCTACGAAAACGCAACACCCCAGAGAGCGGTATCTGTACTGGTACGAGTCTATGCAGTTGCAACGGAAATTTGAAGAAAAAGCCGGGCAACTCTACGGTCAGCAGAAAATCCGGGGCTTTTGTCACCTCTATATTGGTCAGGAAGCCTGCTCGTCAGGCTCGTATACGGCGCTGACAAAAGACGATAAGTGGATTACCGCCTACCGCGACCACGGCATCCCGCTGGCGCTCGGCACCGACCCCAAGGCCGTGATGGCCGAGCTGTATGCCAAACAGACCGGCTCCTCAAAGGGCAAAGGTGGTTCCATGCACATCTTCGATAAGGAGGTAAACTTTATGGGTGGTCACGGTATAGTGGGTGCTCAGATTCCGCTGGGAGCGGGTATTGCTCTTGCGGAGAAGTACAACAAGACGCAGAACCTCTGCATCTGTTTCTTCGGTGATGGTGCCGTTCGGCAGGGAGCCCTCCACGAAGCCTTTAATATGGCTATGCTGTGGAAATTGCCGGTCATCTTTGTGGTAGAAAACAACGGCTACGCCATGGGAACATCGGTAGCCCGTACCTCCAACGTAACCGAGCTGTACACCATTGGTGAAGCCTACGATATGCCGTCGGAGCCGGTCGATGCCATGAGCGTCGAAGCGGTTCACGAAGCCGTGAGCCGGGCGGCCGAACGGGCGCGGGCCGGTGAAGGACCGACGTTCCTGGAGTTCCGGACGTATCGTTACCGCGGCCACTCTATGTCTGATCCGCAGAAATACCGGACCAAAGACGAGGTGGAGCAGTACAAGCAGCGCGATCCGGTTGAACAGGTCAGAGCCAAAATTCTGGAACTCGGTCTGGCTACGGAAGAAGAGCTGGGCGCGATTGACAAGAAGATAAAGGCGCAGATAGATGAGTCGGTGAAGTTTGCCGAGGAGTCGCCGTATCCGGAGCCGGAAGAAGCCTTTAAAGACGTCTATGTCCAGAAAGATTATCCGTTTCTGATGGAGTAGGCGCTGAAAGAATTCTTATGAAAAAAGCCTCATTAGCTCGTCTGATGAGGCTTTTTTCATAAACAACCAGACAAAAACGCAGGTTACTCTACTATGTAACCACACTACTGAAAGCGTCATGAATGAGTTTGAGTTGGTGGTCCTGCAGGAGGACCTGAAATCGGGTAAGCTGAAAAAAGGAGATATAGGAACCATAATCACCGTTTTGAATAACCACCGGGCCTACGAAGTGGAGTTTGCCACGCTGGCCGGTGAACCGTTGTCGGTGGAGATATTGCTGCCACACCAGATCAGGCGCGTCCGCGAATCGGAGGTAATGGCGGTGCGGGAGCTAACTGCCTAAGAAAGTTATCGTTGAAGTTTTCGGCTGTACCCTTTTCCATAATTCCAAATATTCGTAATTTTGCAATCCAAATTAAAATCGGTATGAGCAAAAAGAACACGGGGTTGGAGTTTCTGGAAGACCCGGATGCGTTGGCGGGCCAGTTGGAGAAGGCCGAGGACTTCTTTCAGAAGAACCGTAATCTTATTTTAGGGACAGTTGCGGCCGTTGTGCTGCTGGTAGCCGGCTTTGTTGGCTATCGCCTGTACGTAAGCAGCCAGGATGAAGAAGCCCAGGTAGAAATGTTTCCGTCGGTGTACCAGTTTGAGGCCGATTCGCTGAAGAAAGCGTTATCCGGCGATGGTGCTAACCCCGGTCTGGTAGCGATTGCTGATGAATACGGTGCCGCCAAAGCCGGTAACCTGGCTAATTTCTACGCCGGTACCGCCTTACTGAAGCAGGGTAAATATGATGATGCCATTGAGCACCTGAAAGATTTCAGTTCGTCGGACCTGCTGGTACAGGCCCGTGCGTATTCGCTGATTGGCGATGCCTATATGGAGAAGAAAAGCTTCGATGAGGCTATCTCCTACTACAAAAAAGCCGCCGATTATAAAGAGAACAAATTTTTTACGCCTGCGTATCTGATGAAGCTTGCTGTTGCCTACGAGCAGAATAAGCAGAGCGAGGAGGCTATCAGGACATACGACCAGATTCTGGAGAAATACCCGACATCTGCCGAAGCGCCTAACGCGAAGAAATATAAATCGGTGCTGCAAGCCACTGCCGGTGAGTAAGTAGCGTAGGCATACAGAACCTAAGCGAAAGGACAAAGCCGGCCAAAGGCTTTGTCCTTTTTTATTGTACCAGCTACAAATCAGCTGTAGGCTTGTGCCACCTTCATCCTGTTAATCCTTCAAATTCTGTAAAAATCCTGGTTCTAACTCCTGATTCCCTATGTCGTCTGCCCATAAAAACCTAAGTGTATTTTCCACCGAAAACCTGCCGGACATTAGCGAACGACGCTTTGCCCTGATCGTTGCCGAGTGGAATGCCGAAGTAACCGAAGCCCTGTTCGAGGGAGCCTACCAAACCCTGCTGACCTACGGGGCCAAGCCCGAACACATCATTCGCGCCAACGTACCCGGCAGTTACGAGCTAAGTACTGGTGCAGTATGGTTTGCGCAGCGCGACGACATTGATGCCGTTATCTGCCTCGGCTGCGTCATCCAGGGCGAAACCAAACACAACGACTACATCAACCACGCCGTAGCGCAGGGCCTGACCAACGTCAGCCTGAAAACCAACAAGCCAGTCATTTTTGGCGTGCTGACGCCTAACAACCAGGAGCAGGCCCTCGACCGCGCCGGCGGGAAGCACGGCAACAAAGGCGACGAAGCCGCCATGACGGCCATTAAGATGCTTGGCCTCTTTCAGCAGATACAGAATAGTTAAACTCACTCAATCACACATTTACTTCCATGCAAGTCTGGAAATTTGGCGGTACCTCGGTGGGAAAGCCCGAGCGTATGCACTCCATCCGAACGCTGATTACCGCCGATAGCGGTCGGAAAATAGTTGTTCTTTCGGCTTTATCCGGTACAACCAACGCCCTATTAGCTATTGGCGAGTCACTCAAAGCCAATAGCGATGCCGAAGCGCACGAGAAGATTGATGCGCTGAAAGCCCATTACGACTCGTTCATTAAAGAGCTGTACCAAACGCCGGAGGGACTGGCCAAAGGGCAGCAAATTGTCGATAGCGAGTTTGGCTTCATACGGTCGCTGACCAAGATAAAGCCGTATACCCTGAAGCAGGAGAAAGAACTCGTAGCAGAAGGTGAACTGCTGAGTACCCAGATGTTCCAGGCGTACCTCGACGAATGTGGCGAAAGCTCAGTGCTGCTGCCGGCCCTTGAGTTTATGCGCATTGATGCCGATAACGAACCGGAACTTGATTATACCGAGCAGAAACTGGCCGAGATGCTGCCGCAGCACCAGGCTAAACAGCTTATCATTACCCAGGGCTTCATATGCCGCAACCCACGCGGGGAAATTGACAACCTGAAGCGAGGAGGCTCCGACTATACGGCCTCTCTGATTGGCGGTGCCATCCGGGCGGAAGAAATCCAGATCTGGACCGATATTTCGGGGATGCACAACAACGACCCACGCATTGTCAAAAAGACTGTGCCCATTCGCGAGCTGACCTTCGATGAAGCGGCTGAATTAGCCTATTTCGGAGCCAAGATTCTGCACCCGTCCACAATTACACCCGCCCGGAAATACGGTGTACCCGTCCGACTGAAGAATACAATGGAGCCCGAAGCTTTCGGTACGCTTATCGCCACCGACACCAGCGACCAGGTATTCAAGGCCGTAGCTGCCAAGGACAACATTACGGCGCTGTACATCCACTCCACCCGGATGTTGAACGCCTACGGCTTCCTGCGCCGAATTTTCGAGATTTTCGAGAAGTACAAAACGCCGGTCGATATGATTGCCACGTCGGAGGTGTCGGTATCGGTTACTGTCGATAATCCGGAGAATGTGCCGCAGATAATGGAAGAACTCCGCACTTTCTGCGACCTCGAAGAGCCCGATTATGATCAGTGTATCGTTTGCATTGTCGGCAACTTCAGCGCCGACCGCGAAGGCATTGCCCTGAAGGTACTGGAAGCCATGCGCAACATCCCAATTCGCATGATTTCGTACGGTGGTTCGGAAAAGAACATATCGCTCCTTATCCACGGCAACTACAAGGCCCAGGCGCTGAACGCGTTGAATGAGGGGCTGTTTGGGTTGTAAGGGACTATCAAACTTAGCCATCGGATAGTTGTAAAATCATTCGGTGGCTAAGTTTACTACCTTTGCTGTTGAACATCCTGCCTGCTATGAAGCGCCTAAGCAAAGCTGATTTCCTGCAACAAGTCAAAGCCCAGGTACTGGCGATTGACCCACAAGCTGAGGTATATCTGTTTGGCTCGCGGGCCAGAAATAACCAGCGCCGTAATTCAGACTGGGATTTTTTGGTGCTCACCGAGAAAGAACTCACGCTACAGCTTAAGTATGATATTTGGGATATGTTCACTGAACTGGAATTAGCTACAGGGGAAATCATAAATCCGGTAGTGCATTCAAAGCAGGAGTGGACCAAGCAGCAGTTTTCACCCTTTTACTGGAATGTTCTGGAGGAGGGCCGACCCGTATGAGCGACTTCAAAGAGCAGGAAATAGCCTATCGAATCGCTCGTGCTCAGGAAACGTTGTCAGACGCCAAATCCCTGATTGCGCTGAAAGGCTGGAATAGTGCGGCCAACCGTCTGTACTATGCCGCTTATTATATGGTCGTTGCGCTAATGGTACAGGAGGGGATAAAGATTACCTCACACGATGGAGCTAAGCAGATGCTTGGACTGCATTTTATCAAAACAGGTAAGCTGGACGTCCGATATAGCAAAATATACGGCCATTTATTCAATACCCGTCAGAGTGGAGATTATGGGAACTTCGTTTAATATACCGAAGATGAGATAATTCCCCTGTTAGACCAAACCGAACAATTCATAACTGCCCTCAGGCAATTATTACCTGCTTAAGATGCTTCAACTTTCCTTCATCCGCGAGAATAGAGAAATCACTATAGCCGGTCTGCAAAAGAGACGGTTTGCCAATGCCGAACAGGTTGTTGGGCAGATTATCAGTCTGGATCAGCAGCGCCGGGATACCCAGAAAGAATTAGATGATGTGCTGGCCCGCTCCAACGCTAAAGCGAAAGAGATTGGTGCCCTGATGAAAGCCGGTAACAAAGCGGAAGCCGATGCCGCCAAAGCCGAAACCGCCGAACTGAAAAGCCGCTCCAAAGAACTCGAAGACGCGCTGAAAAGTATAGAGCAGCAGGTGCAGGATGTGCTGGTGACCATACCTAACCTGCCCCACAGCAGCGTTCCCGAAGGCCGCTCCGCCGAAGACAATGAGGTGGTGTACCAGCACGGCGAAATACCCTCGTTACCTGAATCTGCTCAGTCTCATTGGGACCTCATCAAGAAGTACGATATCATTGACTTCGAGCTGGGCAACAAAATTACCGGTGCCGGTTTTCCGGTGTACAAAGGGAAAGGTGCCCGTATTCAGCGGGCGCTCATCAACTTTTTCCTGGACGAAGCGCTGAACGCCGGTTTTCTGGAAATTCAGCCGCCCATCGTCATCAACAAAGACTCCGGCTTCGGTACCGGTCAGCTGCCCGACAAGGAAGGGCAGATGTACTACATCACCGAAGATGATTTGTACCTGATACCGACCGCCGAGGTGCCCATTACCAACCTCTACCGGGATATAATTTTGCCCGATAGCGAGCTGCCCGTTAAAAACGTCGGCTATACGCCCTGCTTCCGCCGAGAGGCTGGTTCCTGGGGGGCTCACGTGCGGGGACTTAACCGCCTGCATCAGTTCGATAAAGTAGAGATCGTGCAGATTCGCAAGCCGGAAGAGTCGTACCAGGCGCTGGAGGAGATGAGCCAGTATGTGCAGTCGCTGCTGCAAAAGCTGGAACTGCCCTACCGCGTACTGCGGCTCTGCGGGGGCGATATGGGCTTCACCTCGGCGTTGACTTACGATATGGAAGTTTTCTCGGCCGCACAGCAGCGCTGGCTCGAGGTTAGCTCCGTCTCCAATTTCGAGAGCTACCAGGCCAACCGCCTGAAGCTACGCTACAAAGCCGAAGGCGGGAAAACGCAACTGCTGCACACCCTCAACGGCTCCGCACTGGCGCTGCCCCGCATATTGGCCGCTATTCTGGAAAACAACCAAACGCCCGACGGTATTCGCATCCCATCGGTGCTGGTGCCATACTGCGGCTTCGAGCTTATCAGTTAAAGACTACAGGCGAAGTTCTCGTAACCCGGATAGTCCGGCGAAAGCTTACCGTCTATGCTGACAATCTTGTCCAGACGAATAGTCGCACCGGAGGCCAGTTCGATGTATTCCGCATCGTCTTCGGTGTATATTCGTTTGAGCAGTGCATCGGCGCGGATGTATTCATGCAGGTCGGTCAGGTATTCCATCCGGACGAGTTTCCGCTGGGCAACCGCCGACTTTATTTCTTCGTAAAACCCAGGGTCAATGGGCTTGTAGGTTGTCGTGTTCATACCGTATTAACACAGGCACAGACCATTCGGTTTACAAACAGAAAAGCCACGGAGCGCTCCGTGGCTTTTCTGTTAATTCATAAATCAAGTTAATATCCGGCAGCGGTCAGTTGGGACTGAAACTCTTTTAGTATCGATTCCTTCATCGCCACTTTCCGTTTCTGGGTGTTAATCTTGTTCAGAATCATTTTATCCTGCTCGTTCTCCGGATTCAGCATACCGGCATCCTGCTGGGCAATCTGCAAGTCGCTTTTTTCCCGCCGAATCAGGTATTCCATCTCCCGAATCTTGGTGCGCAACTGCTCCGACTGGCTCTTCAAATCAAAAGCCGGATATTTGCGGGCCAGCACCCGGTGCAGATAGCTCAACTCGAATATCTTGTCGCAGGCGGCCCGGAAACGCTCGTTCAACTGCTTGTCCTGGAGCTTAAACGGCACTTTCACTTCCTTCCAGCTATTGAGCAACTGCTTGGCGCGTTCGGCCGCCTGGAAAATGTCTTTCTGCTTAGCCAGGCGCTCGGCCTCGTCGGCCATTTTCATCTGGGCTTCAATGCGCGGGTCGACCCGTTTCTTGATGACAATACCTTTGGCGGCATTGTACTTATCAAAAACCATGGTGGTGAAGCGCTTGAACTGCTTGTACAGCTTACCACTCTTTTTAATGGGTACTTCGCCGACTTGTTTCCAAAGATTATTTAACCGGCGCACCTCCTGATAAGCCGCGTCGAGGTCCTGGTTCCGCGAAGCCCGGATGGCCAGCCGGATGAGGTCATCGTACTGGTTCAGGCGTTCCTGAATAACTTTGTTCTGCTCATTGAAGAACTCCCGACGGCGTTGGAAAAAGCCGTCGAGCAACTCCTGAAAACGGCCTTCAATCTCCGTTTCCATCGCTTTATCGACGGGGCCTGTTTTAATCCACTTCGCTTTAATTTCCTGGAGCGCATCGGCCGTCGCCTTCCAGTCATTACTACTCGCTACCTCTTCCGTTTCCGCCAGCAATGCCCGTTTAATTTCCAGGTTTTTAAGCTGATTGTTCTTTATCAGGTCCGTCAAAACGACTTCCAGGTCATCGAGCCGTTCGAGCAGGGGGATGAAATCGCCGATGGCATCGAATCCCAGCAGCTTTTTTCGCAGTTGAACCAGCTTGGTCAGGTAAGAACCTTTGTTCTGAGCTTCTTCGACTTCCTGCTCCAACTGGCTCACTTTGTTCTGAGCGATGACAAAGCGATTTTTGAAATAGTCTAGTGCTTCCTGCTCGGTTCTTTTTACCTCACCGATTTGGCGGTCCGGGTAGTTGTGGTAGCCTTTTAAAAATACCTTTCCGTCTTTGACGTAACCGTATTCATCTACCAGAGAAGCGGTTTCCATTATTTTCCTGAATTGAGCTGAGCTATGGGTTTATTTCTCGATATTTGCCCACCACAAATTTAACTACATAATGAGCCAGGAAGCTATTATATTTTCTATGGCGGGCGTCAGTAAAATTATTCCGCCCAACCGACAAATCCTAAAGAATATATATCTTTCCTTCTTTTACGGTGCTAAAATTGGTGTTCTGGGTCTCAACGGCTCCGGTAAATCCACACTCTTGCGCATCATTGCGGGCATTGATAAGAACTACCAGGGCAATGTCGTTTTCTCACCCGGTTATTCGGTAGGAATGCTGGAGCAGGAGCCGAAGCTCGACCCGGCTAAGACGGTGAAAGAGGTTGTGGAAGAGGGCGTTCAGGAAGTGGTGGACCTACTGAAGGAATTCGACCAGATAAACGAAGGCTTCAACGACCCCGATGCCGACTTTGATAAACTGATTGCCCGGCAGGCCGAAGTGCAGGAAAAGCTGGACGCACACAATGCCTGGGAACTGGATACCAAGCTGGAGCGGGCCATGGATGCCCTGCGCCTGCCGCCCTCCGAAGCCATTGTTGGTAACCTTTCCGGTGGTGAAAAACGCCGGGTAGCCCTGTGCCGGTTGCTGCTTCAGGAGCCGGATGTACTGCTCCTCGACGAGCCGACCAACCACCTCGATGCCGAATCGGTACTGTGGCTGGAAGAACACCTGCGCCAGTATAAAGGCACTGTGATTGCCGTTACGCACGATCGTTATTTTCTCGATAATGTGGCCGGCTGGATTCTGGAACTGGACCGGGGTGAAGGTATCCCCTGGAAAGGCAACTATTCATCGTGGCTGGAACAGAAGCAGAACCGCCTGGCAAACGAAGAAAAGACCGAATCCAAGCGCCAGAAAACGCTTCAGCGCGAATTGGAGTGGGTGCGTATGGCCCCGAAAGCCCGTCAGGCCAAGTCGAAAGCGCGTTTAGGCGCGTACGAAAAACTGCTGGGCGAAGAGGGTCGCCAGAAAGAAGAAAAGCTGGAAATCTTTATTCCACCCGGACCGCGTCTGGGCGCTAAAGTCATTGAAGCGCACAATGTAGCCAAAGCCTATGGCGACAAACTCCTGTTTGAAAACCTGGAGTTTAATCTCCCCCAGGGCGGTATCGTCGGTATCATCGGGCCTAATGGTGCGGGTAAAACGACGCTGTTCAAACTCATTACCGGCAAAGAAAAACCAGACGCGGGTGAGTTTACCGTGGGCGAGACCGTAAAGCTGGCGTACGTCGACCAGGAGCACGATAACCTCGACCCGAATAAGAGTGTTTTTGAAACCATTTCAGGCGGTAACGAGTGGGTGATGCTGGGCGGTAAGCAGTCAAATGCCCGCGCTTACGTCAGCCGTTTCAATTTTACCGGTTCCGACCAGGAAAAGAAAGTGGGTAACCTGTCGGGTGGGGAGCGGAACCGCGTTCACCTGGCCATGCTGCTCAAAGAAGGAGCCAACCTGCTGCTGCTCGATGAGCCCACCAACGACCTTGACGTAAACACGCTGCGGGCGCTGGAAGAAGGTCTCGAAAACTTCGCCGGTTGCGCCGTCGTCATCTCCCACGACCGCTGGTTCCTCGACCGCATTGCCACCCACATTCTTGCTTTTGAAGGCAATTCGCAGGTATACTGGTTCGAAGGCAACTTCACCGAATACGAAGAGAACCGCCGGAAGCGCCTGGGCACCGACGCCACCCCGCATCGTATCAAATACAAAAAACTCGTTTGAAGTTTAAGGTTTCAGGTTTGAAGTTGCTTCGCCAGATAGTTGACCAGGGGCGAAGCAACCTCAAACCCTAAACTCAAACGTCTTCGGACATGCACCATTACGGTTATTACAACGGCACCATTCAGCCTGTCGACCAGATTGGCGTAGGCGTATTTGACCTCGGACTGCTACGCGGCTACGGCCTGTTTGATTATTTCCGTACCTACAACGGCCGGCCATTCCAGTGGGACTGGTATTGGACCCGCTTTCAGAATTCGGCCCTGCGTATGCACCTGCGCCTGCCGCTGACTAAAGACCAGACCTATAAAATAGTCATGGATCTGCTTGGGCGCAGTAATCTGGAGGATGCGGCCATACGTTTTGTCCTCACCGGCGGGGACTCACCGGATAGCATATCCATTGTCAAACCCAGCCTGCTGATTATAACGGAGGACATTCACCCGGTAACTCCCGCGCAGTACGAGCAGGGCATTCGGGTGATTCTGGATGATTATGTGCGCGAAATGGCCGAGGTGAAAAGCACCGATTACAAACGGGTCATTCTGCTGGCCGAGGCCATTCGGGGAGCCAGGGCACAGGATGTACTGTACCATAAAAACGGCGAGATAAGCGAACTGAGCCGCAGCAACTTTTTTATCATTAAAGGCCAGCGCCTGATCACGCCTAACCGGCATATTCTCCACGGCATTACCCGCCGGACCGTTATGCAACTGGCGCAGGAAGATTTTGAGGTAGAAGAACGCCCGGTGCTGCTGTCTGATCTTTACGATGCCGACGAAGCCTTTACCACCAGCACTACCAAGAAAGTCCTGCCTATTGTAGAGATTGGCGACCTCACCATTGGCGAAGGCAAACCCGGCCCCAAAAGCAAATACCTGCTCGAACGCTTTGACGAGTTGGTCGAGAGTTGGTAGGCCACACTCTTAACTACCGCCGTGCTTTAGCCACGTCCCCCATTTTCCCTGCGCTTTCATCACCTGTTCGATAACGTCGCGAACGGCACCCCTTCCACCGGGTTTGGGAGAAATATAATCGCAGACGCCCTGGATTTCGTCGGCTGCATCGGCCGGGCAGGTGCTTAGTAAGGCTTTACGGCTCAGAATTTCGTAGTCGGGCAGGTCGTCGCCCATATAGAGGACTTCTTCTTCCCGGATACCGTCGCGGGTCAGGTAGCCGATGTAGGCATTTACTTTCTGGTCGGTGGGACCACCCATAAAGATGTCCTTTATCTTCAGAAACTCCAGTCGTCTGCGCACGCCCACCTGATTCCCCGCCGAAATAATGGCAATTCTGTAACCGGCCTTAATGGCTTGTTCAATACCGTAGCCATCCCGTATGTAAAACGTTCTATACTGCTCTCCTGACTCCAGGGCGTTGACGGTACCATCGGTCAATACGCCATCTACGTCGAAAATAAAGGTGGTAATTTGCTTAAAGCGGTCGCGCATACTGCTGTACCCCGGAATTACATTCCGGCTGTTATTGTGAGTCTATATATTTAAACAGGAATTACATTCCGTTGTACAGGTTGTACTGCAAGTTTAGGAAAAATCCGCCGGAGTAGGGACCTTTGCCGCATGAATACCATTCCGCAGGCTTTCCGCGAACGTATGCAGGCGCAACTCGGCAGCGAGTATCCTGCGTTTGAGGCTGCCTTGACCCAGGAGGCACCCGTCAGCATTCGGGTCAATCCCCGAAAAAGTGTGCTGCCGACAGATTCGGTGGACCGGGTACCCTGGTGCTTCACGGGTTATTACCTGCCGGAACGCCCTGTATTTACGCTCGACCCGCTCTTTCAGGCCGGAGCGTATTATGTGCAGGAGGCCTCCTCCATGCTGCTGGCCGAAGCAATCCGGCAAACGGCTAAAATGGGCCGGCCGTTGCGGGTACTGGATTTATGTGCCGCACCGGGTGGCAAAAGTACGCTGCTGGCTTCTATGCTGCATCCGGAAAGCCTGCTGGTTTGCAATGAAGTTATACGTACCCGTGTGCCGGTGCTGCGGGAGAATATCGACAAATGGGGGTATCCGAATGTGGTGGTTAGTAACCACGATCCGGACGATTTTGCGGGCCTGACCGGCTTTTTTGACGTAGTGGTGGTGGATGCACCCTGCTCCGGCGAGGGGCTTTTCCGGAAAGATCCGGATGCGGTAGAAGAATGGTCGGAAGGGAACGTAGACCTGTGTTCGGCGCGGCAGAAACGCATTCTGTCGGCGGCCGCGCCATTGGTTGATAAGGGAGGGCTGCTTATCTACAGCACTTGTACCTACAACGATAAGGAAAACACCGAAAATGCGCACAGGCTGACCGGACAGCAATTCACTAGTCGACGCCTGACACTACCCGCCGAATGGGGCGTCGTGGAAAAAATATACGAGGGGGCGTATGGATACCAGTGCTATCCGCACCGGGTCAGGGGCGAAGGCTTTTTTATCAGCATCTTTCAGAAACAGACCGAGGTTTACAACTCTCAGAAAAACATGCCCAGAGGCTTTAAAAGCATGAAACCCGTTCATGCCAGACAGGCTAAGGTTCTGGCTGAATGGCTGGCGAACCCCAACGATTTCTCCTACTGGCAAAAACCCAATCAGGAGATAATTGCCGTTCCGGTAGTACTTGAAAAAGAATTAATTACCGTAGATTTGGCTTTGCGTAACAAAGGCTTTGGCGTCGATATGGGCGTGTTTAAAGGCAACGACTTTATCCCGTCTCACGCCCTGGCGCTCAGCACAGCTGTCAACCCGGAATTGCCTGGTATTGAGTTGAGCCGGGAAGAGGCCCTCCGGTATTTCAAAAAGGAAAGCCTGGTGCTGAATGAGCAAACGCGTGGCTGGCTCTTGGCCCGCTATCAGGGCCTGAACCTGGGCTGGCTCAAAGGCGTGGGCAACCGCGTTAACAATTACCTGCCCAAAGACTGGCGTATCAGAATGGATATAAAGGAGTACGCATGAAAACGTTTCTGAAATGGTTTGGTCTGTTGTTGGCCGTGTTGGTTATCGCTTATCTGGTAGGTCCGACTGTACAGCCGGGGCCTGTTGCCGAAAATATTCCTGTGGTATCGACGGATCTATCTGTCCTGGAAACACAAATCAGCGAGTCAGAAAGCAAAGCCGGCCTCAAACCCGACAACCAGGCTCGCATCGTCTGGGCAGACAGTCTGCACAAGCAGAAGACACCCTACAGCTTGGTTTATCTGCCCGGCTTCGGGGCCAGTTGGGCCGAGGGGGACCCCGTGCATAAACAGTTGGCGAAACATTTCGGCTGCAACCTTTACCTGGGGCGGGAGTTTGAGCATGGCGTCAAATCGTCGGATGCGTTAAAGAACCTGACTCCGGCTACCTACACCGCTTCGGCAGAGTCGGCGCTGGCCATCGGTAAAGCGCTGGGTGAAAAAGTAATCGTGATCGGCACCTCGGCCGGCGGTATGCTGACGCTCTACCTGGCGGCTCATCATCCCGAAATTCACGGCATTGTACTCTACTCCCCCTGCATTGCGGTCGCTAACCCAGCGCTCAAACTGGTGACCCGCCCCTGGGGCAAGCAGATTATGGACGGCATTATGGGCTCGGAACACGTAAAAGTTACCCATTACCAACCAGACCGTGCCAACTACTGGCTGACCCAATACCATACCAATGGCCTGATTACTCTTCAGACCATGCTCGATAAGTTCATGACGCCCGAGACCTTTGCTAAGGTAAAGCAACCGGTATTTATGGGCTATTACTACAAAGACGAGGAGCATCAGGACAAAGTAGTGTCGGTGCCGGCCATGCTGGAGATGTTCGACCAACTCGGTACCCCAGCCGACAAGAAGCAAAAAATGGCTTTTCCGGAGTCCGGCGACCATGTCATCGCGTCGCACTTCACGTCCAAAGACCTGAACGGTGTCTATCAGGCTACAGCCACATTTATGGCGGAAGTATTGGGGGTAAAACCTGCTCCCGCGCCCCGGCCGAACTACACCCCAACACCTACATTGGCATTACACCCAAAAAAGTAATTAACTTTGCCCGAATTTTAAATGAATAATGAACAATGAATAATGAATGGTGAACAGTGAACGATGAAGGCCTCAAAGCCAGACATTCATCATTCATCATTCATCATTCATCATTCATTATACATGCTAACGATGGCTTACGGATTACTACAAGGAAAACGCGGCATCATTTCCGGCGCACTCGACGAGAAGTCGATTGCCTGGAAAGTAGCCCTGAAAGCAAAAGAAGAAGGCGCTACCTTCACCCTGACCAATGCCCCCATTGCCATGCGCATGGGCGCCATCAAACAACTGGCGGAGCAATGCGAAGCCGAAATTATCCCGGCCGATGCTACCTCTACCGAGGACCTGGAAAAGCTGTTTAACCAGTCGACCGAGATTCTGGGCGGTAAAGTTGACTTTGTGCTGCACTCCATTGGCATGAGCCCCAACATCCGGAAAGGACGCGCCTACACCGATTTAAATTACGACTGGTTCAAGCAGAGCGTCGACGTATCGGCCCTGTCGTTTCACAAAATGATGCAGACGGCATACAAGCTCGATGCCATCAATGAGTGGGGCTCGGTCGTAGCGCTGACCTATATGGCGGCTCAGCGGACGTTCCCTTTCTATACTGATATGGCCGAAGCCAAAGCCATTCTGGAATCCATTGCCCGCAGCTTTGGCTACCATTACGGCAAATACCGGAAAGTACGCGTCAATACTGTTTCACAGTCGCCGACGGTGACCACGGCCGGCTCCGGCATCGGCGGTTTCGACCGATTCTATGAATTTGCCGATAAAACGGCTCCGCTGGGCAATGCCTCGGCCGAAGACTGCGCCAACTACGTTATCACCCTCTTCTCCGACCTAAGCCGAATGGTGACCATGCAGAACCTGTTCCACGACGGGGGTTTCTCCATGACCGGCGCATCAGAAGAGGTTATGAGCCTGTTGCAGCCGCAGCAACAACAGCAGTAAAAAGGTTCTTGCTATAGTATATATAGAAAAGCCGGTAAGCATCGTCATGGCGCTTACCGGCTTTTTCGTTGATAGGGTTAAACCAGTTCGGTAACCTTAAACTTGCTGTTGCCGTCGATACCCTTCTCCACCTGAATCTGTATGCTGATTCGTTCTTTTACCTCCTGCCGGTGCGAGATAATGCCAATGGTCTTCTGGCTATCCTGCTGCAATTTCTCCAGCATCACAATGGCGGTATCCAGCGTCTCGGGGTCGAGCGTACCGAAGCCCTCATCAATAAACAGACTGTCTATCTGCACATTTTGCGAAGCTAAGTCAGACAGTCCCAGCGCCAGGGCCAGGCTCAGCGTAAAGGTTTCTCCACCCGATAGGCTGGCCACAGAACGCTCGGCACTGCCCTGGTACAGGTCCAGTACAAATAAATCGTCCTGCCCGTCGCGAGGCTTCAGAATCAGGTAGCGATCGGATAAATCCTTTAAGCGCCGGTTTGCCAGGCCGATAAGTTGCGACAGCGTCAGACTCTGGGCAAATTTGCTGTACTCATCGCCTTTGGCACTACCTATCATCTGGTTCAGTTTTCGCCAGGATTCGGCTTCAGCCTCCAACTGCTTCAGTTCTTTTCGTAAGGCTTTGCTTCGCTTCCGTTCGTTCTGGTCGGTTTCTAACTGCTTCTTTAAATAGCCGACCTGTTCAATTTTTTGCCGCTCTTCTTTCTTTGCTTCACTCAGCTTTTCCTCAACCTTGTCAAAAGACAGGGCTGTTTGCCGGGCGGTAATAGCCGCATCCCGCTTCTGCGTTTCTTCAATGCGTTTGCGCGTAATCTCGTCGGCTTCTTTTTCCAGGCCCTTTTTCTGCTCCTGCAGCCGCCGGAGTGTAACCCCATCCAGCAGGCTCAGCCGGGCGGAGGCTGGATCTGTAAAGCCGCGTTCCTGCAATATTGGTTGAAGGTGCTGACTCAAGGCAATGATCTGGTTATTAGCCTGAGTATAGGTATCCGTTGCTTTGCTGAGTAACTCCTTCTGGGTATCGCGCTGACGGCTCAGACTATTGAATCGGCTGATTAACCGCTCACACCTTTCCTTTATATCGTCTCCGGCGTAAAGGGCATCTTTTTCTGCTTTTAGCGCCTGCACCCGCTTCCGGCTCTGTTGCACAATTTGCAGGTCCTCGCCCAACTGAATCAATATGTTCTGCTGGTCCCAGAGTAATTGCAGCGAGGTAAGATTCTTCCGCTGATGCTGTAGATAGGCCTGTTCATCTTTCAGCACTTCGGGAGTGGCAGACTCATCGAGGGCCAGAGCCGCCAGCTTTTGATTAATTTCAATTCGTTTCTGGGTATAGATGTCTCGCATCTCATCCCGGCGGGCCGTGTGGGCCTCTTCTTCCGCCTTCGCTTTCAGGACGGTCTGCTGTACCCCTTCGTATGCTTTCGCTTTTTGCTTCCAGTCTGCAATGGCCAACTGCAGTTCCACCTCCGCCGTACCGACCTGCACAATATAATGATGCGCGTAGGGGTGGTCCAGTGAGCCGCATAACGGGCATGGTTCTCCATCCTGCAGGGCCTGGCGCAAATCCTCTAAGTTCGCTTCCTGCTTCAGCCGAAGCCGCTGTTCCTCCAACTCAATCTTCCGCTTCTCCAATTGGTCAACTTCCGCCCGCAGCCGTTCCAGCGCATCCGCCTGCGCGGCTATAAACTGCTTCTTTTCCTGAATCAGCTCATTCAGCTCATGTCCGTTCAATAGCCGCTCCTGCTGCTGGACTTGCAACCTGATGAGTTCTCCAATTTCACCTTCCCGGTAGATAAGGCGGTCAATTTCCTGCTGTAAGGTATTTGGCAGTACAGTCGGGTGAGACGCTGTCAGCTGAGTAAGCTCTGCCGAAACCTCCTGCCGACGGGTTTCAATCTGAAGAACCGCCAATTCGCTCTCCTGCGGGTCCAGTTGTTTATACCAGTTGTCAGATGTCCTTTGTATAGTGCGCAGTACCGACTGGAGCGGCTGGGTGGCTTTGGCGTCTTCCTCCTTAATTTGTTGAGATAAGTCCAGGACCTGCTCCCGAAAGCGAATAATTTGCGGCTCAACGGTTTCCTCCTGGAGAGGTTGCCGGATGAGCGTCTGCCCCTGACTAAGCACTTCGTCTACCTGCTGCTGTAGGGTATCCATACTGCTTTGGGCCTTTTGCTGGTCGATGGCTGCTGCTTTCCGGCTGCTTTCTGCATTCGCTAGGTCGGCCAGGGCGGTTGCTAAATCGGCTACCTGCTCATGACGTTGCAGGCGCTGGGCTTCGCCGGCAAAGTCTTCCTGTTGGGTAAGGAGAACCTGCTCGCGATGGTCAAGCGTATTGAGTTGGCGGGTAGTCTCGGCAATAGTTTGGAGGAGGGTATATTCTGTAGAGAAGTACGTGATTTCGTCCGCGAGAAGCTTCAGCCGGTCATCCACCGTTTGCTGCTCCTGCTTCAACGCGTCGACGGCTTCTTCGCTTAATACCTGAATGAGCTCGACCTCCGTTTGCTTGTTCGTTATCTTCTCCGTGTATTCCTTGTTAATAGAAAAAACGCGCTGGCTGAGTTGCCGGTAAATCTCTGTGCCGGTAATTTTCTCCAGCATTTTGCTCCGGTCAGCCGCTTTGGATTTAAGGAACTGGTCAAAAGCCCCCTGCGCCAGCACAATAGACCGAACAAACTGTTCATACGTTAACCCAATCAGTTCCTCATTCTTTTTCGGGAAATCACGCAGGTCTTTGATGGGAAATAGCTGTCCGTTTCCGTCTTTGTCGAGGGCCGAGACCTCCATCTCGTAGTTGTTCCAGTTGCCGTTCCGGTTCTTCTTAATCGACCACCTTGACCGGTACATCTTCTCATCAACTATATATTCAACTTCCGCGTAAGCCGCCGTACCCGTCTCCCGCGATGCCTGCTGGTTCACAATCAGCCCTTCCTCGGTAATGTTCGGCAACGAAATAGCGCCCGAAAGCCGGGGCACCCGATTAAAGAGAGCCAGCGTAATGACATCCAGCAGTGTAGACTTTCCGGCCCCCGTCGGACCGGCAATGATAAACAGCCCGGTACTGTTTAGCACACCATCGGTAAACTGAATCGGCGGGTGCTCGCCATAATAGGAATTGATATTACGAAAGCGTATTTGTCGAATCTTCATGCGGTATCAAGCCGGCTGTTCGGTAACCAGCCGGTACAACTGTTTATAGGTTTCCATCAGCACCGTCCGTTCTTCACCCTCCACCTGCAAGGCATCGAGCTTGCGGTTAAATACATCGACGTACGACAAATCTGCTAAATGCGTATCGGCAACGTATAAGGAGTCTAGTCGCTTCAGCTTATTCCGGAACACAAGCCGGGATTTGGCAATGACGAAAGGTGCCTGCGCGTAATCACGCGCTAACTGCTCAAAGTGTGTGCGAACCGCCAGGCTCTCGTCGTCTTCCTCCACCAGAACCTCCACCAGTGTAGGCAGCAACGCACCCGCTTCAATGGATTCGAGTTTTTCCCGTACCTCCTCCAGCGTGCCATTTACGTGCAGCAACGAACGGAAACGGGGAACCGGAATGGATTCAACATCCCTAAGTCTCCCATTGTCGAGCGTAAGTTCCAGCACCTGATGCCGGTTATCCCGCTCCCCAAAACTCAACGGCACCGGCGAACCACTATAGCGTACCGTTTCACCGGGACCAATCTGCTGCGGCACGTGAATATGGCCTAAGGCGACATAATTAAAACCGTCCGGAAAGTGTTCAGACGCAAAAGCCGCCTGCCCGCCTACCGTATGAATCTCGCGCTCACTTTCCGAAACCGTAGCGCCATTTACATACAGGTGACCCATCGCCAGCACCGGCACATCCCGGTAGTCCGAATGGCAGAAATCTACAATTCGCTCGTAATGGTTGCGTATACCCATCCGCACTGCTTGAACCCGCTCTTCATACGTCTGGCCGGATATAGATTGCCGCAAGTCACTATCCCGCAGATACGGCACAGCCGCCACCACCGCATCCGAGGAGCCGTTGACCAGCCGAATCACCTCATCGGCGCAATTTCCCGTTGTACAACCCACCACGTGAATATTCAGAAAGCGAAGCAGTTCGCGGGGCGCATTCAGCTTACTGGCCGAATCATGGTTGCCGCCCGTAATGATTATCTTTTTTTGTAACGGTAGCATTCGGGTCAGAAACTGATAATAGAGCTGCATCGACCCATCATTGGGGTTAGTTGTATCAAAGATGTCCCCGGAAATAAGCAGGACATCAATCTGCCGGTTATCGACCGTTTCGGCCAGCCAATCCAAAAAGCGGACATGATCATCACGCAGGTCATACTTATATAACCGTTTACCCAGATGCCAGTCGGCCGTATGCAGTATCTTCATAATTCTTCAATGCCAATGAGTTACGGCCTACATGCCACAAAACTCCATTCTGCAAGTTAAGCCAAGTCAGTCAAAAGCGCATCGTTTCTCCTATGAAGGAGTCAGTGTGAACTTAGAAAAGTGCAAAGTAACAGCTTCGGAGCCTGCTTCCCCAAAACTACTGATTTTTCCATACTTTCAGGGAAGAAAACGCCCATGTCTATCGTTATACTTCTATCGGAGCAAGACAAACCGGGCAGCCCCACAGGCTGCCTTCCCTATGTCAAAAAAAGCTTTCAAGCGAATACCGCTGATTGATTGAGGTTTATAGCTCCACATCATAAAAACACTCACTATTTTGGTATAGGTGCTTGACAAAAGCCGCAAAACGGCCTACCTTTGCAGTCCCAAATGAGGGAAGCACCTGAGAAAGCAAGCCACACCCGCTCTTTTGAGGCAGCACTCAGGCGGGCCGGTCTTCTGAAGAAAATACAAAAAATAATTTCGGCAAAAGACTTGACACGGGATCAGGAAAGCACTACCTTTGCAGTCCCAATTCAAATAAATGACACGACAAGAGACATTCTTGAGACTGTCAGCCAAGTTTCACCAACGGGTGAAACGATTGTTCTTTGACCAATTGTCAGCATACAGCACAAGTCTTTAGGCAATAAGACAGTCCCTTATGGGGCAAGCAGTCGTGAGACTGTGATATATATTTACGATGGAGAGTTTGATCCTGGCTCAGGATGAACGCTAGCGGCAGGCCTAATACATGCAAGTCGAACG